>JAGXGG010000042.1 GCA_024636855.1 Ignavibacteriota bacterium
GTATAGTATAACTATAAGGATAGCGTTCTACATTTTCAGCACCAATCTCAGCACCAATTATTTCATTTATACTCTTTGTACTTCCATCTTTATAGTGAACATTTTTCAATTTCCACTTGGTACCAACAAAATCCTTTAGTTCGTCAGTCGGCTTTTTCAAGTCTCTTATCAAATCGAAGCCACTAACATCACCTACCCAAGGGTTCATACCATAGTATCTCACTATACCATATTTAGCATTGTAAGCGAACATTAACCCTGTGCCATCATAATGAGTAGGTGTGAAATCAGAGTAAACATCTAGTTTATCATACTCTTTACCTTTCACATTGTACTTGCTTACATATCCATGGTACGGCTCAGAAGAGCTGATTTCACCTATTCTCCATTCTGTAAATGTATACTCTTTTGCATTACCTAGCGATAGCTCTAATGTGTCTTTATGACCGAGCAAAGGGCTACTAATCACTCTATCAGTAGTAAAGCGGACTTTATCAGCATCCTTGACTAATGTGATTATTCTCAATACTCTGTTATTAGCTTCTGCACCGAATAGTTCACCCGATAACCGTTCTGATATCTCGAAAGTATTTATATCTATCTTTTTAGTTATCTCCCAGCTGATAGTATCGCGAGTATATTTGACTTGCTTAGGCGTAGCTTCCCAATATCCGTCCGCATAGAAATGAATATAGCTACTTTTCTGACCTACGGCTGGGGACTCGAATTGTATATATCCTGCATCTTCTACTGGGTTTTGGTCATCACCAGGTCCTATATTTGGATCCTTACACGCAGCAAATATCATCACTGCCATTAATATATATAATATCTTTTTCATTTTACTTTTACCTCAAAATTCTTCGAAATCGGGATATTTGTTTTTAACATTTTTATAAATATATAATTATCATAATTTTTAGTTAGGTCAGAATTATCAGGGAACACGAATAAATTTCCTTTTATTCCGTATTCATCTCTTTTTAGATATTCTAACTCAAAATTCTTTGCTTTGAAGTTAGTCGTAGGAGCTTTTATGATCAGCAAATCAAAGAACTCGAAATCAACCTCTATGTCTGCTGGTGTTAGCTCATCTATAGGACTAAATACAGAGAATAGCTCTGCATAATCACTTACCTTTGCGATAGTAGCAGATGTTTTGATAGATGCTTCTATACTGATTTGTCTATAATTCTCGTGATAAAATTTACCACCAGTGAATACATTATTTATTATAACTGTTGGGTTGAAATAAATAGGTAATCCAGTCTTTTTTATTTTAATAAAATGGTTTGCTTGCTTGTCTGTATTCGATTCTAATTTTATCATAGTGAATACGGAATTAACTATTATACGACCACCTTGTTGTTGTACATTAGTTATTCTATAATTATAAAGACCAGATTGGAATCTATTGTTACCTACACTGATTACTACTTCTTTTTCAAAATCAACATCATCGATAAAATCTGTTTCATTTGCATTATATTCGCTTTCCCATTGTTTAAACTCATCTTCAGAATTGAATACAGCTTTCCATCTTCGTTTACTATCTATTGTAATGTCTTCTGCAATCGTCTTGAACCCATCTAAATCTGGAACTTCACCGTCATTTTCGAATCGTTTGTTGAATTTAAAAATAGCATCTTTTCTGTTTTTAATAAGAATAGCTAAAGCCGGTGATTTGGCTCTCGAATTGACTCCTATTTTACGATATACTCGATAATTGATTTGTATTATCCCTGAGTTATCTAAATAAATAGAGTCCAGAGAAATCAATGCTTTTTCTGAATATGTATTTCCAGAAATAATAACCAAAGCGTCTTTTTCTAATTCAATTTTCAATAATTTATCTACCAAATCTAGATTTGTAGTGGTCGAGTAATTAGAAATAATTCTCTTCAATTCCTTATCGTCTCTTATCACTAGTTCGGCAAACACTTCTGATTGGAATCCCAATTCCGTTTGGTCTATTATCTGGTATTCCAATACATCATTTATATCACGTTTAGTGTCTGGCTCAGCCGGATTCGGCTCTTTACATGCAGTAAAAAGTAGAATAGATGTGAGCAATATGTAAATATATTTTTTCATTAGAATTGGACACTTATCCCGTAGTTTATACCGATTTTACCCGAGTTAAATCTATCACCTTGATATTGGAAAGACATATTATTGTATTCTAATCCTAGTATCATATTCAAATTATCATAAGGCGAATACATCAAACCACCCATCAGACGGCCTACTACTCCTATCTTATTACCACCGAATGTGAACTGAGCAAAAGGGTCTATAGTAGCACTCATGTCATAGCTATAGCGACCAAGGAAGCTGAGAGTAGTGAAGTTTGGTTCTTGTCTATATAGGTATGTAATATCATTTATATCTTTACCTGTGAACTCTAGTAAGAAAGTCTCTTGTCTTAGCTCAGAGCCAACGGAGAATCCATTCTCAAAATTGTACATTATAGAGATCGAATTATTATTGAACTGTGATAAATCAGTCTTATTGAAATCATACGAATTTGTATTGAAAGTCTGACTTCCTTTCCATTCCGCAGACCAACTACTAGTTCCATTTCTTGGTTGCAATAGCATAGGTTCTATATTATTATCTATTTTCATAGAGCTTATTTGCTCTTGTAGTGCAAGATTGGTAGAACCCAACTGACTTATTAGTTTTTCGCTTTCTTTATGCTTTTGATTTAGTTCTTGATAGTTTTCATTATTCAAATTCAAATTACCTTGTACTGTTCTTACTTCATAGCTGAGAGTTGCAATCTCTGACTTTTGAGCCATTATAACCGAACTTTGCTCTTCAACTTTTGCAGCATATTCGCTTATTTGTTGTTGCAAAGAATTATTTACATTCATTGCTCTTTCGTACATTGCTTTGTATTTTGTATCTTCTTTATACACTACTACTTCCTTAGAAGAAACCATAGGCGTTTCATGAGGTATTACAACTTCTAGTTGCTGAGAAAGATGAGCAGAGTCAATATTCTGAATTTCATTCTTATCACTAGTTCCTATACCCCAAAGTATAATAGCTGTAACAACAGCTGAAAGCACTCCAGTAGCTAATAGTGATTTGAAACCATAACCAATAGCCGAACCAGTAGCCGTAGTTGCTACACCTCCAGTCACTGCATCAGCAACAGGGATAGATAAACCAAGCATAGCGAATACTGCTTTTTTCGACTTTTTGTTCTTAGTGAAAGCGTTTCGATTATTTTTGACAGCCGCAGAAATAGCGAGCAAGTTTTTAAACTCACCTCTCATTTCTTCGTTTGTTGCCATTTCGTTGAAAAGCTCTTGCTCTTGCGACGGATCCAATTCACCTTCTACGAAACTATTTATTTTCTCAAATTCACTCATTGTATTTACCTTTCGGTCTATTTACTTATATCTTTTATATATGGTTTTAGAGTACTTATTATCATTTTTCTTGCTCTCATAACTCGGATTTTAGCAGTAGCTAAAGCGATTGATTCTATCTCAGCTATTTCTCTGTATTTCAATCCGTCGAATTCTTTGAACATAAACGCTCTTCTATATTTATCTTTTAGAAACTCCGTTGACATTATTATCAACTCTAATAGTTCCTTATTCTCGTATCCACTAGTATTATCACTTGCTATATCATAGTCACCTAGTGGGGTATTACGATTATCTTTTCTCTTCGTATTCAAACACAAATTACGAGCAACTTTTATCAAAAATCCCGGTACATTTGGGAATTCATTACCTTTTTTAATTGTATTATAGAACGTAATGAAGGTCTCTTGTACTAAATCTTCTGTTATTATATGGTCCCTAATCACAGTAATAACATAAGCTCTAAGCATAGTCTCATAGCGGTCATATAGCTCACTAAAAGCTATTTCCTCTTCTTGTTTGCTCTCAAACATTAGTGAGATCAATTCTAAGTCGTTATGTTTCTTTAAATTCCTATTCATAATCCGCATTATGTCACTGTCTAAACCTAATAACACATAAATCCCAAAAAGGGAACAAAAATATGTTAATTTTCCCATAATTATACTAATGATGGGGGTAATATACTAAATATTAGTCAAGGAGTGTGGTTTAGAATGAGTCAAACTACTATTTTATTTTGATGAACTTAGCTGCTTTGCCACCAATTTTCACAAAATAAACAGATGGAGCAAATTTACTTATATCTATAGTTAGCTTATTCTTGAACTGAGTATCTATTTGCATTAGCTCTTTGCCGTGTATATCAACTATTGTTATCACATCGGAACTAATATTATCTATAGTTATATAGTCATTTGCTGGGTTTGGAGAAATGTTAAAATCATTAATAACTGTATTATTTACTGAGGTAGGAATACACAAGACATTGTTTTCCAAATCAAAGAAATCCTTTAGATGCTGCCTAAAGTAACACTCTCTTTCACGAGCGAAATATGTTAGATAATAATCTATATCAGCTAACCATTTTTCTTTACTTTCAGGGAATCCAAATCTTTGTATGTTGTTATCTATTTCACGTCCATAAGTAGTCAAAAAGGAATCTATTTTGATTTTAATTCTGTTGAATCTAAAGTCATTTTCAAGCAACACAATAGCTCGGTTAATAAACTTATTTCTAAATTCATTATTCTTAAATAGACTTTGTTGAAAAATATTCTTACTTCTGGGGTTAGGCCACTTTTCACTCTCTAATTGATTAGTATGTTCAAACATATTCATGTCTGGGTCTTCCCACCCTGCATCAATATCAAAGAATAAATTCTTATACTTTTTTTCTTTGCCTTGACCATTCCAAATTAAGTAATTTGAGCCTGGCCAATCATAATTTGCGAAGTACATTTCGGCAATATAATAATCTATAAAATCATCTATATCTAAATGGTTTTTTACAAACTCATAGTTTTCATTTATCGATATATCATTATCCTTTACAAAATGGTAAATCTCTGAAAACTCATCATAAGAGCCATTTCTAGGGGAATCCCGATTATCAACAGATACTATGTTTATACTATCTTTATCCAAATCATACTTTTCAGCTAAGTAGTTCTCATCTAGGCGAGTTCTTAACTCACTAATCCCCCAATAGTTTCCATTTATATAAACAACTACTGGCTTTACATAAGTTCTTTCATGAACAAGGTTTTGAATACAACTTAAAGTTAATGCATCTTTGATTAAAGTTCTGCTCATACAAGACATAGTTGAGCGAATTACTAAACTATTAAATTCATCTACGGGAGCATCTTCAAAAAAAATATTTTTAAACTTATTTATCCCGTACTTTTTACGAGCATAGAACCTTAGTGATTTCTGTGGCGCTGTCCTAGTAGTCTCACCGTGCAGCTGTATTCCAGTATCCTCTTGAAAAGTCGTTTTACCATTCTCAAAGTAAGAAATTGTAGCAGGTTTTTCCCACCCCTTTTGAAAGTAATTACCTGTCCAACAAGGTATGTCAATGTCCCAGTTTACACCCGGTACAAATATCCCCGAGTCCTGGCTAAATAGATTATAGTTATCTATTACGATACTCACGACAGGCAAATTATGATTACTATGGAAGAAGAAGGAGTTCCTATAAACCTTACCCCTATTACCATCATTATCAATAGTACAATAGCTGATTACTTTACATCGTGGAATCTCTTCTTTAGGGATATACCACTTTACTCTGCAATTAGTACTATCCGGGCCAGTTGTAGGTATATCTAAGTATTCATATACCTCGTACTCATCTTTTATTGCGATTGCACTTTCGTAAAGTTTTGACTCTATTGTTGGGTCATCACCATTGGTTGTATAGTAGATTTTCTGTCCAGCAGCAGCAGTTAAATTCAAGTCAAACTCTGAAGTATATATTCCTGATTCTTTATCAGTTATAATGGTACCACTTAAACTATTTGACTTACCCGGTGTGGGAATAGCTAAAGGAGTAAGAAATTGAGAGTTTTCTTCTAGTCGTCCAAAGGAGTAATCTTCATTAATAGATCCGAATTCAACTTTGTCAATTATATTTGTACCATCAGTTAAATAGAGTGTCTCACCCTTACTTGATAATTTGAAATTCGAATGTTGATCCCCTGCCGTTAACTCACCCAAACCAGAAGCATAAACTAACATAAACTGATTGGAAGGTAGTATCTGTGAAGTGAATTTCCATTTATCTAATTTCTTCTCGTCATCCGTTAGATAATAGTTAGAAAGTTGTTCCGGTTTATTAGAGTTGTTATATATCTCTACCCAATCGTAGTACTCTCCATCTGCTGCTTGGAGTAATTCATCATTATCTGAGCAAATTTCGTTGATTTGTAGCTGTCCATAGCTGATATAGCTAAACAGTAATAGTAATATTATTATATATTTCATTATCTTATTATTATGAATTTTACTATTCTATTACCCATTCTGATAAAATAAACAGACGGAGCTAATTTACTTATATCTACTTTTAGTTTACTTATATACTTACTATCTAAACTCATTAGTTCAGTCCCTTGCAAATCATATATTGAAATATAATCCGATGATACGTTTTCAACTGTTATTATGTTATTTGCAGGGTTTGGAGAGATAGATGGAGAACCAGAATTAATATCTGATATACTTGTTTTAGAACATAATATTTCTTCATCTAAGTTAAAGTGATTTACCAAATGCTCTTTATAATAGCAGCCACGTAGCCGAGCAAACTCATAATAGTCTCTGAATAGTGTCTCTTGCCACCTTGATTCACTCTCTGGGAAATGCCATCTATCCATATTTAGACTCAATTCGGGTCTATATTGATTGGCATATTTATCTATGATTGGTTTGATTTTTTCATAAGTAAACTCATTGTCGATTAGATACAATGCTCTATCTATGAAATGTTGTCTGAATTCATCGTTAGATAATAATTTGGAAAAAATTACATTAGTACTACTAGGGTTAGGATATTCGTCATGCTCCATTTGGGTAGTAAACTCTATCATATCTCTCTCCCTATCACGCCAACTAGCGTCTAGGTCGTAAAATATCGGCTTGTATCTTCTATCAACTACCGAATTCCAAAATTGTAGGTTATTACCGGGCCAATCTGTATTTGCAAAATAAGTTTCTGCTATATAATAATCTATTATCTGAGGTATATCATATACTTGCTTTATATATTCATAATTTTCTTCTAAAGAAAGATCATTTTCAACTATGAAATCATATACAACTTTCATTTTTTGATATTTAATTTGTCCTGGAGTACCAAAAACAACTGGAGCTACTATATCAATGCTATCTTTATCTATATCATATTTTTCTGAGAAAAACTCTTCGTCCAAGCGATTCCTTATCTCGTGTATTCCCCAATAATTACTGTTGATATAGGCGACGACTGGTCTTATATATGTTTGTTCGAAATTTAACCCTCTTACACATTCCATAGTAACAGCATCTTTGATTAAAGCCATACTATGGTCGCTCATAGTACCACGAAGAATTAGATTATCAAGTTCATTTATATCTAATTCAGGAAAATATAAATTCGGGAATTTGTTTATACCGTAACTCTTTTTCGCATATAGACGCAATGATTTTTGAGCAGCATCTCTAGAACCTGAGCCGTGTATTCGAACTCCAGCATTATGTTCAATTATTAGCCTCTCATTCTCAAATAAAGAATAAGTTATAGGTCTTTCCCACTCATCACCTCTCATCTTATAATTACCAGTCGAACATGGATCCTTTTCGTCGAAATTTACACCTGGTACATAAATGCCTGTATCAAAACTAAATAGATTTAGATTATCAGTTACTAAACTAATGACTTGTAAGGCATGAGGGTTTTGGAAAAAATATGATTTGTTATATACTTTACCTAATTCTCCATTCTCATTAATTAAACGATAGCTGATTACTTTACAGCGAGGTATTCCTGTCTCAACTTTTTTCCATTCAAAGTAGCATTTCGAAGTATTAGTTGGAGTAGTTGGGACATCTAAGTATTTGTAATATTCATAATTGTCTTTTATTTCTATTGCGCCTGTGTATTCCAATGATTGGACAGTAGGGTCATCTCCGTTAGTAGTATAGTAGATTTTTTGACCAGCAGCAGCATATAATTTCAAATCAAATTCGGAGACATAATAACCTGATTCACGACTTGCTAATATGGTTCCGCTATTTCTGTTTGATTCACCTGGTGTGGGCTTTGCGAGATGCGTTACAATTTCAGAGCTTTCTTCTATTCTCCCAAAAGTATAATCTTCATTTATTTTTCCGAATTTAATTCTATCTATTATCTTCGTACCATCAGTTAAATAGATAGTTTCTCCATTGCTCGAGAGTTTGAAGTTTGCATGTAGTTCATCAGGAATATTTATATTATCGTCAGAAGCATAAATTATTATATATTCATTCGAAAATAGAACTCCATAATCTATATTCCACTTTTCTAGGTCATTTTTATCATCTGTTAAATAATAATTATACATCTGAATAGGATTATCAGAGTTATTATATATCTCTATCCAATCATAATATTCGTCATTAGCGGATTGTAATAGTTCATCATTATCCGAACATACTTCATTGATTTGTAATTGTGCTAAGCCAGTGTAACAAAGCAACAATATTAATATTAATAATCTTCTCATCCCCAAATATAATCAATATCAATCCATTGTGAAACTATCAGGGTAATATTTGTTTGCAAGGTTTACAAATTCATCACCTCTGACAAACATGTCCATATCTACTTCTTCTATACTATCTTTGCCACATGCTGCGAGTAATTCCATTACAGCATATACTGTGTTATTATGAAAGTTAAATACTCTTTCGGCCTTATCGCTTACTACTAACCCCTTTACTAGCCCTTCTTCTTGGGTAGCTACTCCTGTGGGGCAATTGTTCGTATTGCATCGTAATGCTTGGATACAGCCAACCGCAAACATAAATCCACGAGCTGAATTACATATATCTGCTCCTAATGCTAGATTTTTAAGTATAGATTCTGCTGTCACTATCTTACCCGATGCTACTAAGTTTATTTTATCTCTCAATCCATATTTTTTCAAGGTATTATTAACGAAAATTAGCCCAGGTTGTAGAGGCATGCCTACGGAGTCAGAAAACTCTAGAGGTGCAGCACCAGTTCCACCTTCAGCTCCATCTACTGTAATGTAATCAGGCATCATTCCTGTCTTTTCCATCAGCTCACATATTTCTCTAAATTCCTCTGTTCGACCTATACAGAGCTTCATACCTATTGGCTTTCCTCCTGACAACTCCCGTAGTTTTTCTATGAACTCTAATAACCCCATAGCATCATTGAATTCCTTGTGGCCTGGAGGTGACAGTACTGTAGTTCCGGGCTTTATATGTCTAATTGCTGCTATCTCTTCTGTGTTTTTTATAGCGGGGAGTACTCCCCCATGACCGGGTTTCGCTCCTTGAGATATTTTTAGCTCTATCATTTTAATTTCTGGAAGAGCAGCTTTCTCTTTAAATGTTTCTGGGTTGAATCGGCCATCATCAGTTCTACAACCAAAATAACCTGTACCGATTTGCCAAACCAAATCTCCACCTTGTAAATGATAAGGTGATATACCTCCCTCACCAGTATTGTGGTAAAACTGTCCTTTGATAGCACCTTTGTTTAGTGCCATAATTGCATTTTTACTCAATGCCCCAAAGCTCATAGCTGAGATATTGTAAATAGATGCAGAATAAGGCTTTTCGCATTTTGAACCACCTATCACTACTCTTGGAAGTTCGTGCTTTGGTTCTTTAGCATAAATAGAGTGTCTCAAACCCTCATAATCCATATTATCCAATTCATTCTGCGTACCGAATGCAACCGTATCACTAACATTCTTTGCTCTTCTATAAACTAATGAACGGTGATTACGTGAGAATGGTCTTCCTTCTGTAGAGGTCTCTATGAAGTATTGTTGTATTTCCGGAGAGATAAATTCGAATAAATATCTGAAATAGCCCAAAAGAGGGAAATTCCTCAGTATAGTATGCTTCGTTTGGAATACATTGTATATACCCAATACGTAGAGGGCTGCAATTATAGCAAATATCCAAGTTGGAAAAATTTGTAAGTATGTAGGTATAAAAAGAAGTATCAGGATGATAAGACCACTGACTAAATATTTCGTTCTCATAAGTTATTGCTGACTTTTATGAATTGAATTTAATAACATACGAAATCCGTGTAGAAATTTAATAAAAAGTGCAAAAAATTTCCCAAAATGTAATTTTTTTAATCAATAATTGTTGTTATCAAGTGCGGATATTACTATATTTAGAAACTAATTTGTATTTAAATTATTAAAAAGGTGTGAAGATGAAAAAAATCCTACTGATTTGCTCTATTATTGTACTAGCTCTCGGCCAAAGCTTTTCGGCCGAGCCAAAGCTAATATTAGTTGAGCAAATGACTACTAGCTCGAACAATAGCCCTGACTTATTACCAATAGCGAACCAATTTAACAATATAGTGAATGGTAGTGTAGAGGTTATTCCTTTGACAATACACATGAATTTTAACCCAGATTTATTCTGGGAGCAACGCAAAGATTTGTCCGACAGAATACTAATGTATAAAAAGCAAAATGAGCAATTTCCTATTCCTAGTTTCTATGTGAATGGTTCAGAGGTAGTTGGCATCCAAGGGCTTCAAAATAAAATCAATACCCAAAAAAATCAAACTTCTCCTATCAAAATGAAAGTACAGGTTGGTACAAATACCGATAAGTTCTTTTTCGTAGAAGTGAAAATGGATTTGGATACAGTGTTACAATCTTCGGATGTACTTTTCTGTGCTTTGATAGAAAAACACATAGTAGCACCACAAGTGGGTAACACTAACGAATCTGATTATTATTATGTAACTAGAAAGATTGATTTGCAACCAACAGGTGGAGCGAAAATTACCAGAAATGATCTTGGTTTCTCTGGCAATAGATTCGATTTTAACATGGAAGACTATTGGAATTTGGATGAGATTTACGCTATCGCATGGGTGCAAAATGGAGTTACTAAAAAAGTACTGCAAGCTGAGAAAGTAAAAATATATAATGAAGACCCTAAAATAGCAGCTAATAAGGATACTGTAAAATTCAATGATACTAACAAGAATGAAGTTGAGACTATAGAAATTTACAACAATTCGATGAATTACTTAGATATATCAACTATCGAACTAGAATCTGATGCGAATTTCTCTGCTAAGTTTATAGCTGCTGAAACAAGAATCTATCCAGGGATGACTAAGCTAATTGATGTTAGTCTAAAGAACCAAGAGACAGGTGAGTATAGCACAAACTTAACTATCAAATCTAATGCAACAAATATTCCAGATATGGTAATACCGATATATGCAAAAGTAGAAACAAGTGACAACCCTATATTGACTACAGATGTATCTACTATAGATTTTGGTAAAGTATCTAAATCTCAGAAAGAAGTTGTTAATATAACTAATACTGGAAAAGGACCATTAAAAATTAGTTCTGTAGATATATTAGATAATGAAGATGGTGTATTCAGTATATTGAACACTGAAATACCAGATATTAAAGAAACAGAGACTTTATTCCTTCAAGTGAATTTCAAACCGAAAGAAGAAATAAACTATTTTGCTACTTTGGTTATAAAATCCAATGCTAGTAATGAGTCTTCTTATAGCATTACTCTAAGAGGTCAAGGCGATAATTTACAACAGTTCTCTTCTATCCAAGTGGCAACTGATAAAGTTGATTTTGGGACTACAGATTTCATTGAGCCTGTTAGAAAATCAGTTGTGATAGAAAATATTGGTAATATAGATTTGGTGTTGAGTAATAGTGAAATAGAAGACAAGGATATGGATGGAGTATTCAAATTCGTAGGGGGTTCTAGTAAAACTATTGCTGCAGAATCTCAAGATTCACTTGTAATTGAATTTCTACCGAAGGACAACAAACTATATACTGACAAATTAATAATCCGATCTAATAATACTGATGCTGCACTAAGAAGAATAGAGGTACCATTAGAAGGTATGGGTGACGGTGTGTCATCAGTAGAAAGCTTTATCAGAGATTTCAAAGTTAGCTATTTCAACCAGACTTTAGTTGTAGAGAATAGCAATGAAACCGTTAGCACAATTAATGTTTCTTTTTATGATTTAAGTGGGAATTTATTGAATAAGCAGAATTCGAATATTGGTATTGGTAATATAAATATAGCAACTAGTGAACTAAGCCGTAATCAAGTTATTATATATAATATTACTTCTAATGGTAAGGTAATCTGTGCAGGCAAGTTCATAAACAACTAGCGGCATCACAAAATAGAATTCAAAAAAGAGCTACCAAATTGGTAGCTCTTTTAGTTTTATTAACCACAGATGTATAAAATTCTGAAAAACTAATGTAGTGTTATATTTTCTTTTTGGCTAAGTTCTCCTGTACTCTGAACTCAACAATTTTAGTTATTAGCTCAATGGGGAGAGGCATAGTAAATGGGAATTGTACAGAGCCTTTTGCCGTTTTGTAGTCAACAAGCTCATCTGCGAAATGAGAAATAGCAGAAGGTGATGGGTAGAATCCTATATGGCTCTTAGCTGCAGCAAACCCAAATAGATTGCCATTTATTACATATTTGAATGTCTTATTCTCAGGCATATTCAGCCAAGGTAGTAAGAATTGAGGTTGGAAAAGCCGAAACAGTTTTTGTCATACTCTAACTTTTGTTATGTCTGCATCTGTTATAGTAGATATATTAGATTTAACTGGGAATTTATCGCCAATTCTCTCATATCCTTTATCTTTGAATGAAATCTCAAATCCACCTTTCTGGTAGAATCCTTGCATATCAACAACTCCATCCATACCAATTAGTTGAATTTGGGCGTAATCTACCGATTAGTGCGTCACGTCTCTCGTGCCAGTGCTTTCTAGCGAATCCTGCAGCCCTGTACTCAGGTTTCACTATGAAAAACCCCATAAAACCAAAGTCTTTATTATACGATACTATAGAGTCACCAGCTATTAACTCCCAATTATGATGGTAACCGTAGTAACCATCGGGGTCTGTAAGCTAGTAAACTTCTGCATCATAGGGAACTGGATTCCAACCTTCTTGCTCTGCCCATTGGACTAGTGTATGCAATCCTTCGTAATCCATCTTTTGAAATTTGAGTTCGTATTTATCTATCATTTATTATTTCGAGTATTATTCAACTATTAATTTACCAGTGTGTACTTTATCGCCGCTAGTTATTTGATAAATATATGCCCCACTTTGAATATTCTTATTGAAATCCAATGTTAGAATATGGTTGCCAGAAGTTATTAATCTATAATCTTTTTTCTGGAGCAATCGCCCATCAAGAGAAAGCAATTTAATCTCATATTCTAAACTGTTTGCGTCTATCCCAAACCGAACGTAATTTGTAGCTGGTTGAGGGTATATGGATATACTGTTGCCAAGATTACCTTCCTCTATTATTGATGATAAAACCGGATCAGTAGTTTCAAAAATCGGAGTTTCGCTATAGCGAATTCCTTCAGTATTTGTGGAATAGCACTGTGAAAGTTTTGGCTTTTGGAGATTCTCAAATGAATTACCCAGCTCAGCTTTATATTTTTCTAACCATTCACCATCATCTAACCTTGTAAAGTTATCAGTAGTGAAATCATAAAAGCTATAAACAGGACCAGAATAAATAGTCTTTTCCCCATCATTATTCTCTGTAACTACACTGCATAGATTCACAGGTCCAGTGGCTATATGTTTTACCCAACCAACCATTTCGCCGCCTTCATCTGTTGGGGAAGTATGTATGTCAGCTACTGATAATTGAGGGTCTTTGACTTTGTCGATGTACCCTCTTCTTGTAAGCTCTATTCCGTACATCAAATCTGACATCCAGCCAGTGAAAACCTCTTGACTGGCATCACAATCCCAATTACTACAATCAAATAGAATCCTTCTTAAGAAGATATTGTCCTTCTCAGAAATTGGTTTTTTAGAATGGACTTTTTTTGAAATTGTCTTAAGTGTATCATATAAGTTTATCATTTTCATTGTTTCGTAAGCAAACCTTTTAAAATAAACAGTATCTTGAATGAATGTAAATATGTTAATCAGTCTTTGAAAAAACTCAGGGGATGGCTCTAAATAAGCATCTGGATATTCACAAATATTAGCCCCACTTGTAGGTTGTTTACCATGCAAGATATAGTCGTGTCGTAGTTCTGCCCACGAGGATAGTTGCGTAGTAGCCGTCTTCTGTTGCCAAGCTGCTGTTGTCTCATAATCATGGGTTGATTCTCTTTCAACTTGAGTATTTGCTGGGTTTAAACTGCGGAGAGCACCTAGCCAGTTTGTATATACATTCTGTCCCCAGAATGATTCATCATATCCATCTATTAAGTAGCGTACCGAAGCAAGATTGGGAGAATAGTTGAAAGCGTTCAATTCATCTTTCAAACCATTCAGCACAGCATTATTACCCAAGGCAAATAGTACATCCATACTATTGGGAAGCATTCTTTTTACTTTCTCATTCTTGTGTATTATATTATCAAATACTACTTTGGAAGTGATAAACCCATCTATTAGAGGTCTCTGACCTAATGTCAAAAAAACTGCACCGGCACCAATTTTCTTTATTGTATCTCTACTAAAAAGAATAGATGAATTATAACTCTGAACTGATGATTCCAATTCTAATAAATCATTTCTTATTTGAGTGATATTTTCTTTAGCAAATAGGTCTTCGTAGCTGAATTGTAGTTTCTCCAGTACATTATTTGTTTCGTTATAAGTTATATTGTCTTGTCTGCCTACAAGTACTTTTAGCCGATTGTCAATAATATCCAAGTGTTCTTTTGCACCTGATTTGTCTATTAATTGAGATATGAAAGCAGCAAGTCGAGTTTGTCTATCCAAATCCTCTTCATCAAGCTCAAAAAATACGTTGTTCTTTGGGTTTTCTATATATATGTTGATATGACCTAGCCAAATAATTGCTCTGAAATACCCTTCTAATGGCTTGTAGTCACTAAATGAGTTTCGTAACTCATCATAGAATCCTCTCGGCTTGAATAGAGAGAAATCATACTTCCTATTAACTTTGGAGAATAACTTAACCTCTGCTAGTTTTTCATTATAAACCAAATCTAATAACTCATTTGCCTTTTCGCTAACATTACTATCTATTTCGTATTCTGCCTGTGGAATATTTAAATTTCTAGCCACAGAAATATAAGTTTTAGCGTCATTTATCATGTTTGTAAATTCCTCTTCATCCCTATTACTAACTGATTCCATCTCATCAATTTCAATTAAAATGCTGTCTAATGCCTTAGATAATTCACTTCGGTTATCATATTCTATCGATTTGAAAAGCTCTTTGAATGTTACGTGTAGTGTGTTCAAGAATAAATCGTTTGAAAGATAAATAGGTAAATCTTTCTTCCATATTTCATACAATCCATGAACGAATGTGGGGTAAGCAAACCTCTCAGATACAACGAATGAATTTTGCTCCAGTACACCAATTTCATCATTGCTATAATTCAGATTTTTATTTGATAATGAGTAGTATAATATACTATCCAATAAAACAGAATCTGAACTGTAGAAAGGGTCAGAGGGGTATAGTGCTTTCAGCTCATCATAAGTAAGATTTTCTGTTTGCTTGAGAAATACTTCGTATTTCTCTACGTCAAATTCGGACGAACGTGCTATATCCGGAGATAGAGCTAATATGCAAAAAATTAGTAATAGTGATTTCATGTTTTCCTCTTTTTGTCAATCCTATATCTATATAGACACATGAACACATTTTTTGTCTCAAATTTGACAAAGATTTTTTATTTCACAATCACTTTTTTCATTCTATAGATATATTCTTTGAAAGTAGTGTATCAACAAATATATTGAAAATATACAGATATACTTTCTTTTCTCCCCAAATATCCCTAGTAATCTCATCATTAGTTATATTGCTAACTGCAGCATAGTAATAACCATAACTTTTAGATAATGAACATAGATATAACCGAAGAATTCAAAAAAGCACTCAATATATTAGAAAACACAAACGATAGTATTTTCATCACGGGTAGAGCAGGCACAGGAAAGTCAACTCTACTGCGTGAATTCACTCGCAAGACCAAGAAAAACTTCGTGGTAATTGCTCCTACGGGTATTGCGGCTCTGAACGTGGGTGGTCAAACAATACATTCATTCTTCCGATTCAAACCCGGTAAGCTAGAGATAGAAAAGCTGAAAATGGATTACAGAAAAGACCTATTCGAAGAGATAGATACTCTGATAATAGATGAAGTGTCGATGGTTCGCTCGGATATGATGCACGGAATAGATACGGCATTACGACTCAATAGGAACCGCCCAGCTGAGCCATTCGGTGGTGTGCAGATGGTATTCATTGGGGATTTGTATCAACTGCCACCAGTTATGAGAAATGATGAACAGGACTATATACTGAAAACGTATGGGGGAGAGCAGTTCTACGATGCGCCAGTATTCAAAGATTACGGCTACCACTTCATAGAGCTGACCCAGATATTCCGTCAATCAGAAGATGAGGTCGTCTTCAAGCAATTATTAGAGAATATTAGGATAAACTCTATAAACGATAGTGATATTCAATTGCTCAACTCTCGTCACAAAAGTAAAGTAGGCATACCAGAAACTGCGACATTTCTTACCTCTATGAGAAGAACTGCATCGAATATTAATCAGAAAAAACTAGACCAGCTAACTAGTACAGAACATGTATTTACTGGTGAGTTATCAGGGAAATATGCTAAATTAGCTGAGCAAGGTGAAGAGCAATTAGAAAATAAGCTGCCAGCTCCATATAAGCTGAAGCTACGTGAAGGAGCACAGGTTATGATGCTCAAAAATGATCCAGGTTTCAGATGGGTGAATGGCTCAGTAGGGAAAATCACTAAAATCGACAAAAAAGATATATACGTAGATATAAATGGAACGGAGCATCTAGTAGAGCCAGAATCATGGAGAGAAGTTAAGTTCGAGCTAAACCGAGACACTGACAAAATAGAGCAATCCACTGCTGCAGAGTTCACTCAATACCCACTGCAATTGGCCTATGCTATAACTATACATAAGAGCCAAGGCAAGACGTTTGATAATGTAATAATAGACGTTGGATATGGTGCATTCGCCCATGGTCAAGTATATGTTGCCCTTAGTCGCTGCCGCTCACTAGGTGGTGTAGTGCTTAATACTCCAATCCAAAAGAAAGACATAATTGTGAACCAGCGAGTAGCTAAGTACTATCAGAAAATGGGGTAGGGTGGTAATTAACAACATAATTTCTTATATTTCGTAATTATTAGAAGACAACTTTTTCTAAAAGGTAAATTAAATGAAAGTATTACTAGACATACCTGATAATGAGTCCAACGAATTTCTGGCAATTGTATCTACTTTTAAGAATATAAAGCTAGAAAAATTGACTGAAACAAAAGCTCAGATTATAAGTGAGCTATCTGAGTCTATTCGAGATGTAAACTTAGCAATACAGGGAGAACTGAAGCCGAAATTAGCTCGAGAAATCTTAGATGAACTGTGATATTTATACTGTAGCACCCTTCGAACGGCAAGTCAAACGACTCTCCAAAAAGTACCCATCTTTGAAAGCAGACTTGCTAGAATTAATCACCAAATTAGAAAACCAACCCAAACTGGGCACAAGTTTAGGTAATAATTGTTATAAAATTAGAATTGCAATTACTTCAAAAGGCAAGGGTAAAAGTGGTGGTGCTAGAGTTATAACATATTATTTAACATCCGAAAATGCTGTTTATCTGCTTTCAATTTTTGATAAATCTGAGTTTGAAACGATTGCCGATTCAGTCCTAAAAGAATTACTAAAACTAATTAAGACATAATAGTAAACCAACGCGTTTCTAAATACACCCAGAAAATGGGGTAAGGATAAACGACTAATTTTACAATCCGAAATTATTTTCACTTGAAATTGTAACAAATCAGACATTGATTTGTTAATTTGTCTTAACCTATTTTTTCTAATTGAGGACAAATTTATGAAAAGAGTTATTCTACTTCTTGTAGTACTACTATCTACTAGCTTAGTACAATCTCAATCGTTTGAAACAAACTATAATTATTTCAATTATTCAGCATTCGCTGTCGATGATGTGAATTTCTATATAGGTCTCAAAAATGGATTAGTAGTCCAGAACAAAGAAACAGGTGAAGCTGAGTTTTATAATGCTCTTAATTCTAATCTTTTGTCTAGTTCTATTGAGGAAATAGAAATATATAAAGGGGATGTTTATCTGAGTAGCCTAAGTGGACTATACAAATTTGCCGATAAATCTTTAAATAGAGTTGAAATGGGCAAAGAGGATATACGAAAGTTACAAGTAATTGACGATAATATTTGGACTTTTGATGCAAAATCAATTTATAAGTACGATGGGGTAGAAGTTAAAGAATGGAAAATAGATGAATTAGTCGAATTCGGTTTTGAATTATATGATTTGATATTATATAAGAATTATGCTTGGATTTCGTACAAAGGAGCTTCTTATGACAATAAATATTACTATTCAGGTGGGAAAACTACAAAGGACTATCGCTTTATACTATTAAATTTAGATGATAGCTCTGTTCTTACTTTCACTGATGAAGAGAGGGGCTATGAAGAATGGAATGCTGTTTCATTCCAAATTATTACAAATGATGAAGTATGGGTTTCATTAGGTAGTAGCATTAGCTACATATATAGTATAAAGGATAATAATTGGCGTGAGAACGAACATATAAACCTAATTCCAGATGGTTATCAACTACTATATGGTCATGCAGTAAATGATAATAATGGGGACGTATGGTTTACAGTAGTAAATCAGAACCAAAATTGGATGATAGCTGTTTACAATTATGAATCTAATACAGTTGAAATGAAATTCCCAGAAAAAGCTAAAGATTCTACATTCAAACCATATTCTTATCGTTTGTTTAATGGTAAAGTTGTAGCAGAAGGTGTAAATGGATTCTACTTTATAGATGGGGATAAAATAGAGACTATTGCCGCTTCAAATTTCTCAGATGAATATCTTAACAAGTCTAAGATATTCAAGAATGGCGAAAACTTCTATATGATGTTGACTGAATGGTACTCACCTAATATCTATGATAGGATTGTGAATATAAAAGAGAAAAAAATTATTGAATACACTTTAGACAAAGCTTCTACAATTCCTACTCCTTCGATTAATGCTTATGTACAAGATAACCAAACAAAAATGATAAAAGGAAGTACTGATTATGTTTATAAAGATAATAAGTGGATAAAAGAAAGAGATTTAGATTTGAAAATATCTGTACCTAATATATTGTATGATAGATTTAGTAACGGAGATTTAGCTGTATCTTATGGTAAATTATTTAGCATAATCGATGATCAACTCTTGTTATATGATAATATAAATAAAGCTACTTCTGAGTATAATACAATTCATGATTTTAAAATTTATAATGATAAAATGTATATATATGGTAGCTATTTAAGGGAAGGCGAAAATTTGAATGCATTTGTTTCTGTACTAGACAGAGATAATAATGAGCTGTTTATTTATGATGAAATGAATTCTTGTATACCTGACTTTCGTAAACAGGGTACAATAATAACACGCTATATAGATTCTGTTCCAGAAGCTATTGAAGTTGATAATAGAGGAAATTTGTGGATTCTTACTCAACAAAGTCTTTTCATAATAGATGAGAATTTGAACTGTACTTATAGAGACGGATTGATGGAAAGCCCAGGGGACATAGTTGATTTTAATCAATTGGGATATTCTTCTGCCCAAGATAAGATGTATGGTTATGCTAATAATATTCTTTTCAATTTGAATAGTGAGACACTAGATTCGATCAGTACGACTACTTTGGGACGCAATAAAATTGTCTTCTTTGGGGCATGTTCTGATGGCTATGTATATGTGACTACTGATAAAGGTGAGCTTTTTAGATTGAATTCAATAACGGATTGGACACAGATAGAAGTTGTACCTAGTAAAAAAGAGCTTGACTTTAATTTCAAACACGTATCCTATTTTCAAGATACTTTGTACCTTTCAACAGATTTAGGATTATTCAAAATTGGTGCTACAATTACCTCTGTAGAAAATGACGAAGGTTTAAATAATAGTATATCAGTATTCCCTAACCCATCGGCAGACTATATTACTTTGGAAAATATTGCTCCGAACTCTACTATTCAGATACTTTCGCTTTCGGGCAGTATAGTAAAAGAAGTAAGAGCTGAGAACAGGATCAATGTTCGCGATTTATCTTCAGGCGTATATGTGATAAAGGTAGGGGAGAAAGTCCAGAAATTTGTGAAGTATTAGACTACCCAAACATCTCGGTTTGCGAATTTCTAGTATTTCGGTTTTCTAGGGATAATAGTTTTCGTTTGGTGGGGTTGCCACCAGCATAGCCAACCATCTCTCCACTGCTGCCGATTATCCTATGGCAAGGAATGATGATTGATATTGCATTTGCTCCGTTGGCGGTGGCGATAGCTCGGATGGCTTTTTCGTTTCCCATCTGTTTAGCAAGTCCTAAGTAGGATTGTGTAGTTCCGTATGGTATTTTGATTAGCTGTTCCCACACGCTTTTCTGGAAATCTGTGCCGACTAACAGTAATGGTATGTCGAATGAGACTCTCTCTCCAGCAATGTATTCGGAGATTTGCTTAATGGGCTCAGCAATTATTGTCGAATTTTGCTGAACGTATTCGGCATTTAGCCCTTTTTTGATTCGGCTGTCTAAGGTGTCCCGCATTTTTCGGTATCTCCAATCGCATAGGCATAGCTCATTTTTGTACGAGCCGAGTATTAGTTCACCGAGTTCTGTTTTGTGATATTGTATGCTGATTACATCAGTCATATTATTTATTGACCAATTCAACGAAGAACATTTCCATTTCGCCCTTGCCTTTTGCTTCTATTTTCCCACGTGGAGTGAATCTGAAATCGGGGTCATCTTTGACTATTTCATAAGTGACTTGGCTTATGTTAATTTGACCCGGTGCACCCGAGCTTTCCATTCTGGAAGCGGTGTTCACAGTGTCGCCCCATATATCATAAGCGAATTTTTTTATCCCAACTATTCCTGCTACTACAGGCCCTGTGTGCAGTCCTAATCGCATTTCAAATGGAATTTTCCCTTCTCGTTCTTTCTGTATTTTTCTTTCTATTATAAATTCGGACATTTCCAATGCAGCTAGTATAGTGTTTTTCACTGACCCTTCGAATGGAACAGGTAAACCACCAGCCGCCATATAGGCGTCCCCGATTGTCTTGATTTTCTCTACATTATACTTACCACAAATAGAGTCAAAATACTTGAAACAAGTATCTATTTCCTCTACTAACTCTTTCGCTGTTAGCTTTTCTGACGCTTGTGTGAATCCCTTGAAATCAGTGAAAAGTATTGTCACCAAATCGAATTCTTTTGCATCCGAGCTACCTTTTTCTTTCAGCTCTTCTGCTATCTCAGCAGGTAAGATGTTGAGTAATAGATTATCGGAGCGTTCTCTCTGTCTGTCCGCTTCTTTCTTCTCTTCTACTACTTCGGCAGTTCTTATCATTACTGTTTCTTCTAGCATTTCTTTCTCTTTTTCTAGCTTAGCTAAACGCCAACGAACGAAACCATAAACCACAACAATAGCAAGTAAGACATATATAGCATAAGCCCACCAAGTTCTATACCAAGGAGGAAGAACTTCGAATGTATAAGAAATTGGTTTTGACCAAACGCCATTTAGTCCTTGAGCCATTACTTTGAATTCATATTCACCTTCGGTTATATTACCGAAATTCGAGCTAGTTTTATGTGATACGGGACTCCAATCATCTTCGTAGCCAACTAAGTGATGCTTGTAGTTTACTTGATTGGGTTTTCCTGTTTCTATAGCTCCGTAATCAATTGTCAAGTGGTTATTCTTATATGGTAATACTAGATTAAGAGGAATATAATAGAATGGACTTACACTGTCAAATTCTATTTTCTCGAATTTAGCTGTTAAGCTATCACGAATGGCATCCGTTAGCTCCTTGCCTAGAGTTGTTACTTCCTCAGTTATATAAGCAGGGGTGATAGTACTGTCTTTTATAGTTTTATCTCTGAAAGAATTCCAGATAATAGAATTATCGTTGACCTTTACGTTCTTCAATACTATGCTAGGGGCTGCTTTGCTTTTGTTTAATTCATTAATATCAAATCGAACTAATGCAGTTTCTTCGTTGCCAGTACCTGCCCATAGAACCCCTCTCTTGTCCAGGAACATTCCGTTTTGCCCAGCGTTTACGTCTTTCACAGGGAAGTCAGTATTTGTGTTATAGATTTCTATGTTCTCTAATTTGGAATAATCATCACTCGGATTAAAAATAGTTATACCGAGATTAGTACCGATAGCTAATTTACCTTCTGGGAGTTTTAGTACTTGAGTTACTAGATTATCTGCTAATCCATCTGTAGTTGTGAATGTTTTTACTGTTGGCTCATTTGCTTTGGTGTCTAATCTATCAGTATAAACTAGGTTAAGTCCGTTTGCAGTACCTATCCATATATTCCCATTCTCATCTTCTGATATGCTATATACATTGTCGTCTGATAGCCCTTGATTAGTGGTTAGAGTAAGGAAAGATTTTCCGTCAAATCGACTCACTCCGCCGCCCAAAGTACCAAACCACATATTGTCCTTACTGTCTTTGAATATGCTCCATACGGAGTTGTTTGCAAGCCCATGAGCCGTTGTATAGTTTGTAAAGGAAGTGCCATCATATTTTACAACACCACCTTCATAAGTGCCGAACCAGAGATTCTGATTATTGTCTTTACGAATAGCGAATACTTGGTTGCTCGGTAGTCCTTGTGTAGTTGAGTAGCTAGTGAATGCAGCTCCGTCAAAGCTAGTAACTCCACCGCCATTAGTTCCAAACCATAGAGTACCTCGGCTGTCTTCCTCTATTGCCATAATAACTCTATCGGCTACTCCTTGTTTACTAGAGTAGTTAGTGAATTCTTTGCCATTATACTTGCTAATTCCACCACCATTTGTACCGAACCACATATTGCCTTTTCTATCTTCGTTGATACTGAAGACTGTACTATTAGCAAGTCCGATTGACTCATCGAACTTAGTAAATGATTCGCCCTCGAACCGACTTACTCCACCTCCGAATGTACCGAGCCATAGATTATTCCCTTTGTCTTTGGTTATAGTCCATACTCTGTCATTAGTCAGTCCTTGCTTAGTCGAAAAGCTTTTGAATTTTTTGCCATCGAATGAGCTGACTCCGTATCCATTAGTAGCAAACCAAAGTTTACCCTTTTTGTCTTCTACGATGCTCATCACTAACTTACTAGCTAATCCATTTTCTGTTGAATAGTTTGTGAAGTCTTTGCCATCGTATTTACTAGCCCCACCTCCATAAGTCCCTAGCCAGAGATTACCCTTACTATCTTCCATTATACTTCTTATCCAATCGCTTGCTAATCCATCATCTTTGGTGAAAGTTTTAAATTTATTCCCACTATATTTGCTTAGCCCTTTACCGTTCGTACCGAACCACATATTACCTTTGCTGTCTTCCATTATAGCCATTATGAAATTATCAGCTAGTCCATCTTCAGTACTAATAGTTTTGAATGTCTTTCCATCATATTTACTTACACCTCCTCCATAAGAGCCAAACCACATATTGCCCTTACTATCCTCAGTCATGCTATAAATACTGTTGTTTGCCAAGCTATCATCTGTGGTATATGTACGGAATGTGTGACCATCAAACTTGCTCACTCCACCACCATTAGTCCCGAACCATATATTTCCCTTCGTATCGGCTAAAATACTCATTACTGAGTTATTAGCTAATCCCTGCGCTGTAGTGTAAGTAGTGAATGTGTATCCATCATATTTACTTACTCCTCCACCTTGCGTACCGAACCATAGATTCCCTTCATTATCCATCACCGAGCAGCTCACACCATCTAAAGCCAAGCCATCATTTGTGGTGAAGTTTGTGAAGTGCGATATACCACCATTCCCCATAGTAAAGCTATTGCCGGACGAATCGGTAATGGCAATGCCTTTGTTATCTGTTAAAATTGGAAGTGTAGTTGTAGTAGGTGGTAATAATTCTAGGTCTATTTTTTTGTCGTTTGAGTTTATATAACTAAAATCACGTTTCTTAGTCGGTATTGCAATGGTCCTAGCTGGTGGCATCTCATTGATAATTATTGGTTTCGGTTGTAATGAATCGGATAAATCGGAGATGTTTGTTATTATTGGGGATTCAAATTCTTGTGTAACTATTACTTCGGTTTTACTTGTATTCTCTTCACTCTTCTTACAAGAAGTAAGTATTAGAATGGCTGTGAATAATAGACCAATACGAAGAAGCATAGATTTCTCAAAAAGATAAATTGCGAATCTGTTAATACAAAGATTATAAATATACAAAATAGATATCAACTTCGGCTTTACATTTCATCCACAAATAAAATTTAATTGATGTAAATTAATAAGCATATAATTTGTTGATGGGTCATCATATCTTCTAATCTCACTTTCATTATCGGAAGGCTTTTTATTTTAAGCAATTAAAAGACTAGTTAACCGTTGTCAATTTATATTGAAAGTTCGCTTTTAGTTGCAAGACGGAATGGTTTCGTTCATGCTTTTTTAACAAGTATACAGGATACATTATGTCAATAGATAAAGAACTAATAATTAAGCAACTACAAAAAGTAATGTCATTTATAGGAAGTGATTTATTAGAACATATTACTGGTAGGGTTAGACGAGAGCTGAACTTAGAATTAAAGGAAGAAAATGAAATAAGAATGGTGATATTTAAATATGCTTTATCTAATCCTAATTTTAAATTATACAATAAGCCAAACAAACCCATTCCTGACAGTGTAGGTGAACTACATTATCCCAACAACAAAAAATTTGAAACTACGATTGAAAGAATAGAATTCGCTTAATTTCAGAATAGTTTAATTCAATTTTGGATCTATAAGTTTAGATTACTTTTGTAATTTCACGAAGTACATATCAATTTCGCCCTTTCCTTTTGCGTTGATTTTACCTCTATGTTCGAATATAAAGTCGGGATCATTTTTGAGTTGTTCGTAAGTACTATGACCTATATTTACTTTATGTACTTCTCCAGCACTCTCCATTCTTGACGCAGTGTTAACGGTGTCACCCCATATATCGTATTGGAATTTACGGGCTCCCACAATCCCTGCCACTACTGGCCCCGAGTAAAGTCCAACTCTCATTTCAAATACTGCTTTTCCTTCAGCTTCTCTTTCTAGTTTTCTATTGATAATAAATTGCTGCATTTCAATACCAGCTAGGACTGTATTTTTAGTAGATAAATCATATGGGCGTGGCAATCCTCCAGCAGCCATATAAGAATCTCCAATCGTTTTTATCTTTTCAACGCGATATTTGTCGCATATATCATCAAATTTTTCAAAACAATGATTGATTTCATTTAAGAGTTCATGAGCAGTAAGTTTTTCTGATGCTTGTGTGAATTCTTTGAAGTCGGTGAACATAATAGTGACATTTTTGAAATCCCTGGCTTCTGATTTTCCTTTTTCCTTTAGTTCATTTGCTATTTCTGCTGGCAGTATATTTAACAATAAATTTTCTGAGCGGTCTCTTTCATTCGTAATTTCGTCTTTGGTTTTACGTATGTATTTATTTCTATTATATAGACCTCCAGCAACTAGCACAAAAATCAAACCTATTCCAAGTGCTATATTTCTTTGTTGATTCTCTTCTGATATTCTGTTTTCAAATTCTAGTTTTGTAGTTATTCGTAATTCTTCTTGTCTTAAGCTATCAGCTAGCTTCACCTTCTGAAATTCCATTTTTTGAATATCTTTCGAAGCATCAATTGTACTCATCTTATTAGAGTAATCTATATATTTCTCATAATATAGCAGGGCTTTAGACGGTTGGGAGGTTCCTTTATACGCTTGATACAAACACTCGCAAGATAACTTTTTAGAAATAATGTCATCTGATTTCATTGCAATATCTTTTGCACGTACGCAGTATGCTAGAGCTTCACTCAATATTCCATTTTTAATTTTAGATAGACCTAAAGAACTTAAAGCAATGGATATCCCTCTTTCTTCACCTATTTCTTCGTAGTGTTCTAAGCTCTCTTTGTAATAATAATTAGCTTTATTATGATTATTTTGCTTGTTATAAGCGTTTCCCATAGTGAGTAATGAAAATGCAACTCCACTTTTATTTCCAATTTCCATATTCATTTCTAATGAATTTTCAATATTTTTAAATGCTTCTTTATACTTTTTCTGAGTGATTAATATTTCACCCATTTCTACATAAGAATTTGCTAGACCACGTATGTTATTATTCTCTTTTTCTATTTTTATGCTCTTATTTAAGTACTCTTTTGCTTTATCATACTCATTGAATTCCATATAGATAAGACCTAAGTTATGTAATGTAGAAGCTTTACCAGCTCTATCTCCAAGAATAGTTTTTATACTCAAGCTTTTATCAAAGTATTCAATTGCGTTTATATACTCAGCTTTCTCTTGATATATAAGCCCAAGATTATTATAAACAGCAGAGAGGGGTACTTTTTTATCTAATTCGACATATATTTTTAAGGCACCGTGGTAATTTTCAAGTGCTTCATTATAGTCCAATAATTCTTTATACACTGAGCCTAAATTTAGATAAGTTGATGCTAAACTAGCCTTGAAACCAGGGTGAATTTTTTGAAGTTCTTTGTATAATAAAACAACATGCTTTAGACCTTTAAGTGCTATTTCATAGTTACCTTTGTAGTAATTTGCTATAGCAATATACGAAAGTGATGAAGCTCTAATTGTATTGCTATTATTGTCATCACCAATTTTCAGACCAACGTTAAAGTATTCTATCGCCTTATCATAGTGACCCGATTTTAGTTCTAGTACACCTTTTATATTTGAACTAACTGCTAAGCCAATGGCTGAATTAGTTACTTTGCTGAAATTTATGAGTTTTTCGAGATGGTATTCTACAGAATCGGAGTTTTTATTTATATGCTGTTCAAAAATATATTTATCGTATGAAATTATACGAGCGGAATCACTAAGGGATTTATTATGCCATTTTACAAGCAGAGTATCCTTTGCCGCAAACAAATTGAGGTTAATTGAAAATGATAGGTATATTAGTATTAATAATAATTTCATAGGAAATTGTAAGTAACTTTATTATCAATATACTAAATATTTCAATTCAATGGTTTTTTTCTGCTTTTGATCTATGACTTCCTTCGTTTTATAAAATAACCACCTGCGATTAGCAATACTAGCATCCCACTTCCCAAGAATAACAAATTTTTGACATTGTTGTTTTCTTTTAATTTCTTTTCAACTCTTGTTTTCTCCAACACTAGACTATCAGCAAGCGTTTTATTTTCATATTCTAACTCTGCCAGCTTTTCAGTAGTTTCTTTATTGTTTATGCTATCCAGTAGTTTGTTAGATATTTCCATGTACTCTATTGCCTTCTTGTCATTTCCCTTAGTTCTGTATGATTCGTATAAACAGTCGCAAGCATCTTTTTCAATTTCGATAGCACCTATGCTATTGGAAATAGTATAACCTTTCTCACAATTATCTATTGCTTTTCTTATTTCACTCAACTTCAAATAACATTTACCTATATTCATATAGCAAGCAGAGATATCATAACTTTGTTCTATCTCTTCATAAGATTCCAAGCTTTCGCTAAAGTACCATAGAGCTTGTTTGAAATCACCTTGATTCTTTGAGAGCTCACCTAATAAGAACATCACATTGGCAATACCTTTTATATCATTAAGTTCTATGTGTAGTTTCAAAGCCTTATTGTAATATTCTAGTGCATCATCGTAATTATTCATACCTGCTTTTATATACCCTACATTAGAATAAGTATCTGCCAAATAGAATTTATCTTTTAGTTTTTTTGCTATTTCTAGTGACTGATTAATATTAACTAACGCTTTTTCCATCTCTTCTAGATCATAATAAATAAGTGCTATATTCAAATGTCCATTACCTATCCCTTCTTGATAAGCTATTTCTTTTGACAGCTTTATTGTCAACTCATAGTTTTCTATTGCCTTCTTGTTGTTTCCTATGTTATCATAGATAATACCCATATTATTATATGTCTTTATTATACCTTGTTTATCATTCAACTCTTTTTGAATCTTCAAGCAACGTTCATTGTACTCCATTGCCTTATCGTAATCGCCCAGATAAGTATACATAAAGGCTATATTCGTGAGTGAATTTGTTATTCTAACTTTGCTCTTCATTTTTTTATTTATCTCTAACCCCTTACCCAGATAATCTAATGCTTTCTTATAGTTCCCATTATAAGAGCTTAATATAGCATAGTTGTTATATGCTTCGCTCATGCCTACATCATTCTTTTTTATTTCAGAAAATAGATAAAGTTCGTCATTCAATGATTTTGCTGAGTCAGGGCTTGTATTAATCACATTGAAAGTTATGAATTTGGCAAGAGCAATAATACGACTAGAATCTGGTTCACTTTTGTTCTCCCAAAGCGAGAATAGCGAGTCAGGGTTATTTGCGTATAATAATGATGAGACAATTATAAAAAGAATAAGGATAGCTTTTTTCATTCTGGTCTTAGGATTATGATAAAAGAAATTTAAATTTTAATAGACAAAGATAATAAATTATTCACAGAAGTTTAGAATTCTATTCATAACGATTCATTTCTCATGTTAAGAAAATGCTATAGATTTAACATTAAGTGATTAAGAATAAGCAGGTAGAAAAACCGAAAATTAATTAGTTAATACTACTTCTTCCAGTAAGAAGGAGCCAAAAGAATTATTACTGTCAGGACTTCCAGCCTACCTACTAACATCAAAAATGACATCAACCATTTGGATATATCTGGTAAAAATCCGAAATTATCAGTGGGGCCAGTAAGGTTCAAACCTGGTCCGATATTGTTGATAGCTGTAACTGCTGAACCAATTGCTGATTCCAAATCCAACCCAAATAGAATAAGCAAGTATATAGATATTCCTAATATGAACATATATAGAACAAAAAAACCAAGCACATCATGTATTACCTTGTCGTCTATTCTTGTATCTCCAACTTTGATTGGTACTATTGCCCTTGGGTGAAGCACTTTTACGAATTGATTATAAGCGAATTTGATTAATAGGATTACTCTTATTACTTTCATACCTCCAGAAGTGGAGCCAGCCATTCCTCCTACGAACATTAGAGCAAGAGTCATAATCTGTGACGAATTAGACCAAAGTTCAAAATCGGAAGTAGCGAAACCTGTAGTAGTCATAACGGCGACTACGTGGAATAAGACGTCTCGTATTGCAGGTTCTACAGCACCTGCATATAGATGATAAACATCAGTAAATATAACAGTAGAGGAAAACAGTATTATAAATAGATAGACTCTAAATTCTGTACTTTTATATACACTTTTTATATCACCTCGCATCCAATAATAATGTAGTGAGAAATTGGTACCAGCTATAAACATGAATATTATTATAATGTATTGCGTATATGGAGTTTCACCTGCCAAACTCAAATTCTTTGTAGAGAAACCACCTGTAGCCATAGTAGCAAATGCATGATTGAGTGAATGGAAAAAGTCCATTCCTCCTGCCATAAGCAACCCTAATTCGGTAACAGTGAGAAGCAAATAGACTCCCCATAATAGTTTTGCAGTTTGTGTGATTCTTGGTTTCAATCTATCAGAAATAGGGCCTGGTGATTCTGCCTTGAAAAGTGACATACCACCTATACCAAGAAAAGGTAAAATAGCTATTGTCAGGACGATAATACCCATACCCCCGAACCAATGCGTTATGCTTCTCCATAGTAGGATACCTTGTGGCAGACTCTCAATTTCTGATAAAATAGTAGAGCCGGTTGTGGTAAATCCCGACATGGATTCAAAAAAGGCATCTGAGAATGATGGTATTGCACCAGATAACATATATGGTAAGCTTCCTAGCAAAGCCATAATTATCCAGCCAAATGAGACTATGGCAAATCCATCTTTGGTTTTCAAATCAGTTTTTTTGTCATTAGTAAGAAATGCAAGGACACCAATTCCAAAGCAAATAGCTGACGAAATCAGAAATGCCTGCGCATCACCTGAACCATAGTAATAGCAGAAGGGTAAAGGTAATAACATACCCAAACCTAGGAATATAGAGAGAAAAGCTAATACTCTTATTACTATTTTATAATTCATTCAGGTGCATTATTATTTATTTGTGAAGTCAATAAAGCCTTGTTTATGTAATATTATAATCGAGCAATATACGAAATATATAGAATAATCTTAGCTAAGAAAATATTCTTAATTATGGCTTACTTTTTCCAATAGTTAGGAGAAAGTAATATTATAACAGTTAATAACTCTAATCTACCGGCTAACATCAGAAATGAGAGTAACCACTTAGATATATCGGGTAAGAATGAGAAATTATCCATTGGACCTACTAGATTCAAACCAGGGCCTACGCCACTCATTGCTGTGACTACGGCTCCAATAGAGCTAATAATATCTAACCCAAAAACTGTTAGCAGTAAAACAGATGTAGCTAGGATAAATACATACAACATAAAGAAACCAAGTACATCTAGTACCGTTTTATCATCTACATATCTATTACCTATTCGAAGAGGGACAACTGCGCGAGGATGTAGCACTTTCACAAATTGATTATATGTAAACTTGAATAGTAATATAAGTCTAACTGTTTTGATACCACCAGCAGTCGATCCCGCCATACCCCCACCCATCATCAATAGTAATAAGATAACTTGCGATGTCGAACCCCACAGTTCGTAGTCTGCTGATGCGAAGCCAGTACAAGTAATACATGAAGTGACTTGGAATACTGAATCACGAAATGCTGTTTCTATTGCACCGTTGTATTGTGTATATATATTAAAGAATATGAGTAAACTTGCTATTATAATCGAGAAGAAATAAAACCGAAACTCTGGACTTTTGAAATATACTCTCCAATTGCCAGTTACGAAGTAGTAGTGAAGAGAGAAATTTGTTCCTGCTAATACCATAAATGCTATTAGTATATATTGAATATATGCAGTTTGCCCTACTATACTGGCGTTATACGTAGAAAAGCCACCAGTCGCAAGAGTTGCAAAAGAATGATTGATAGAATCATAAAAATTCATCCCACCACTCATTAATAATAATATTTCAGCAATAGTTAATACAAGATAAACTGTCCATAGTAGCTTTGCTGTGTGTGTAATACGAGGTTTTAATTTTTCCGAAAATGGACCTGAAGACTCTGCTTTGAATAGCTGCATACCTGCAATTCCTAAGAAGGGAAGTATAGCAATTGTTAACACAATAATACCCATACCACCGAGCCAGTGAGTTATACTTCGCCAAAACAGTATGCCTTTGGGTAATGACTCTATATCAGTTAGAATAGTCGACCCAGTAGTTGTAAAGCCCGACATAGTCTCGAATATCGCATTTGTAAAGTTTGGGATAGAACCCGAAAATAGATATGGTAAACACCCTAGCAGTGCCATTATTATCCATCCAAAAGTAACTATAGCAAAACCATCTTTAGTTTTGAAATCTTTACTTATATCCTTTGGAATAAATACTAATAGTCCGATAGCAAAACAAACAGAAGCCGATTTTAGTAATGCGCTAGCATCACCCGAACCATAATAGTAAGAAAATGGTAGAGGTAAGAGCATACCTATTCCTAAAAAGATAGATAGGAAAGCTAGTACTCGTAAAACTAGTTTTACATTCATTTTATATTACTCGAAAAGAGATTCAACACTTGAGAATGATTCAGGCAAAGAGAATACTACTACTTTGTCGCCAGTTATTATCTGCGTGTCTCCTTTAGGTATTATTAGTTCATCATCGCGCAATATTGCCCCTAGAACAGCACCCTTAGGTATTTTTAGATGCATAATAGGTTTGCGTGTGATTTTTGATTTTTCTTTTACTACGAATTCTACTATTTCCGCATCTAATCCGGGTAACTCAGCAAATTTTGCGATACCATCACCTTTTATTAGGCGAGTTATAGCATTAACTGTTATTTGTTGCTTACTAACTACTGCATCTAAGTTGAGTGCTGGAGTTAATGGAAGATATTCACTTTTCTTGATAAGTGATACTGTTCTTTTGACGCCTATGTGCTGCGCTACTATACTAGTGATTATATTAGTTTCGTCATCGCCAGTGATAGCAATGAACTGATCCATAGAGTCTAGACTTTCTGACATAAGTAGATCAAGGTTCGACCCATCACCATGAATAACTAGTGATTTATTGAGCTTCTCAGCAATTGCACGAGCCTTCTTTTCATCACTTTCTATTATTTTCATATTGATTTCGCCGTCTAGCTCCATCGCCACAAAAGTTGCAGTCAGCCCACCACCTATTATCAATATATCTTCTATTTGTTTTTTAGTTTTACCTAAGTATTCCAAAGCGGTATCTTGATAATAAGGGGCACAAACCATATATATCTGGTCACCAGGTAAAAGTATATCACTACCTTTGGGGACTATAGTATGTTGCCCACGCTTGATAGCAGTAACTGTCAAAGGTGGGTTATTTAGTTCTTTACCCAAATCCATTAACTTTTTGTGAAGTAAAGATGAGCTACTATCCAACCGAAGCCCGAAGAATTTCACTTTCCCGCCTTCGAATTCTATAATGTCTGTAGCATTTGATTGCCTAATTAATCTAATTATAGTGTCAGCGGTTTCTTTTTCTGGTTGTAAAAAATGGTCAACTCCAAACTCTTCTTTACTTATAATATGGTCTTCTTTTAGATATTCTGGATTTCTAATTCTAGCAATTGTAGTTTTTACACCATATTTTTTAGCTATTTTACAGGCAAGAATATTTACCTCATCATTATCTGTAAGAGCTGCAAGTACGTCTGCTTTTTCTACACCAGCATCTTTTAGTACAGAAGTGCTGCACCCATTGCCGGTGATAACAAAGGCATCTAGTGTATCAGAAGCAAAATTAGCCAATTCTTCGTTACTTTCTATAAGTGCTATATTATGCTTTTCTTTAGAAAATCGACGTGCAGATTGATATCCAATATCACCTGCACCAATAATAATTATTTCCATTTTAAATATTTTTTTTTATATTATGCTTTCCGTAAGATATAATTTAAAATTAATTATTTAGAATAAGAAAAAAAGGAGCCGCTTATAAGTATATTTTTTACTATTTGATATTTGTTCAGATAATTCGTAAAATAGAGATTCAATTTATACACTTTTGTTATTATTATAAAAAAAATGTATATATTTGATATGTGTCTGTTTTTATAAAAATTGAAATTTAAAATAAATCAAAGGTAAAAATATGTCTAAAGGCGGTGGAGCTGGTAAGGTTTATTTCGTACTTTATCTTGCGGTAGTATTAGAGCTTCTAATTATTATCGTAGAAAGAGATGAAGCGGAAGAGCACTTACACAAAAAGCAAAAAGAGGCGATGAAAATTGTCCAGTCTATTCTTTCGCAACTTCAGTCCGGTTCTGGTACTGAGGGTATAAATACAAGACCACAAGATGAGATTACTATTCCGCCTCCAGGTGTGAATATTAAAGAGGTTTTGGGTATTGATATCAAATCTGAAAGAAGATATATTGTAGAAGTAGGTGTTACAGACGTTAGTTCTAACTCTACCAGAATGGAAGGTGAAGGACAGAAAGAATATATGGAAAGACTAGAAAAGCTAGTTAGATTGGCTAATGTAGAAGATTTGGAATATCAAGTTTTTTATAATAGTAGTCTAGAAACCGGAGCCGTCCCTCCATTCCCTGATAACGACTTTTTCAAAGATAAGACATATGATTTAACCAAATTTGATTTGGGTAAAGCTATAATTGAACCGGAATCAAATACTGCTTGGGAGTTCGTTGGAATTCAGAAAATTAAAATGGATGCTGAAGCTACATTTAAAAAGTTAGATTTAGCGAACATTAGTACTGATTTGATGCACCCTGTGTATGACAAAGTGAATAAACTTGTTCGTGGCCCAACTTTCGGACCAAATAATTTCCCTGAAGATAGTATATTCCACTATTCCATACCTGAAACGAAATTAGCTTCTGGTATTCACGGTGATAGAGGTACATTAAGTAAACGTGCATTCGTTGTTAATTTCCAACCACCTGGAAAAGCAGGTTGGTATAAATTACGTTTTGTTTCTAAAACGAATAGAATTTTGGGTGTTCGCTCTGACCAAAAAGTAGAAGAGCTAGACAAAGATGCTACAGTTAACATAGGTACCGTACAACTAAAAGTAACTGATTTGATGAAAGTTGAGAAAGAACTAGAACGAAAATTAGAAAAATATGATGTTCCAAGAGCAGATGTATTGACTTCAGAAGGTGGATTCAGAGCTTTCGATGAAGCAATAGAGAAAGCTAAAACGATAGCATCAAAAGAAGAAGATGCTGGAGATTTGATTGGTAATATCAGATTATACGGTTATATAGTAAAACTATTAACTCCAGGTCAATCACAAAACTTCGATCAGAACAAAGGCGATATTGAGTTTAACATCCGTGTTATGACTCCTAAACCTAAGGTGGCTGACCCAGTTATCCAAGTTGCTGACAATTTCTATAGATTTAATGAAGGTAAAATAAACTTCAGAATGAGTATCTCGCCTTATCAGGGTGATGCAAACGTAATCAGAGGTACTGTACACGATGCAGCTTCTGGTACTTCTAGCCAACCTGTTGCTAATGTTACTTTCAAAAGAGCTACGGATGGTGCTCCTGCTAATGGTGGTAGTGCAGATTATATTGGTACTCTTGATAAAGAATTAGCAGCTGGTACAACCGGCGGTCCTCGTACATTCAAAATCAAACTAACTCACCAATTACAAGGTAAGAGTGAGACAAAAGAACCTACTTTAGTAGTTTTCCCTGCACAAGTAGAAGAGAAAATCCGAAACTTACAAGCAAAGTTGAGTGCATTATCAGTATATGGTGAACAGTTATTCTTCAATTTCGAGCCACCATCTGGTAATAAAATCGCTCCTGAGCAATTCGGTTACTATTTCAAAACTGATGCTGACCCACAAGACAGAGGCTTAACAACTGGTCTTGCTGCTGAAAGAGCTGACAATCTGTACTTCTCTGCTGATATGAAGAAAGCGTCTCTTAGAATAGTATGGACGGATCCTATTTCTAAAGAAGAAGTAGATATTTTCCCTAAATATGAATTCAAAATTGTACAATCTGAACCTGGTATTTCGTATCTAAACCAACAAGTAAATGCGTCTGTTGATGGTGATATGGTCAGAGTTAGAGTAACTGGAATTAATGTGATTGCTCCTAAGATTGGTAAAGAAGGTGGTAGTGAGGAAGCTGAAGTGTCATTGACATTAGATGCTCCTCAAGTAAGAATACCTGGGTACACAGTTGTAGGAAAACCAACGATTACAGTAAAAGGTGGTCAAGCACAAATTGACTTTACTCTAAGAGGTGAGCCAGATGATGATGGAAATATACGTGGAACTGTAGTTGTTAAAGGTTCAGCTGTTGCAATTAATCCAATTAATGGAGCTCAATCTAATCCTAGACCTATTAATTTGAACGTTCAAATTAAGCAAAAAGCAGAGAAACAAGATAATTTCTACAATGAGTACGATTAATAAAATAATTCAAAGGTTAAAATAATGAACAGTTTTAAAATAAAAGTATATGCTATCTTTGTAGCTATCTTTGTACTCTCTTCCTTAGGGTTAGAGGCGCAACGCATAGACGATGTTAGCTCTATACTTACTAGATTTAAAAACTACAGATTTGGTGCAGTTAACGTTTATAAGATAACGACGCCAGATGAGATAAAAGAGATTGTAGAATCTAAGCGAAAGAAAAAGGCTACCGCCGCTGGCGGTGCTACTGATGAAAAGTGTCTAGATGAAGTGGAATCGGGTGTAAAAAGTATAATTGAAACAGAAATACTAAACGGTAATTCTCAATCTGGAACAGCAAGAGCTGTAATTATTGCTGGATATACTATGCCTCCAGATGACATATTTGAATGTGCTTACAAGACACTTTTCGATAAACTTATTGGTAATCAAGGTGAAGCTCTTTCTCCAAAAGCTTATTTGATAACTTCTCGACCTGAAAAAGGTGCAATTCCTGATAGAATCATAGGTATGATTTATATGGAACAAGAGTTCGATTTGGCTAATCAAGAGGTAAGAGAAGATTTGGATTTTGTATCAAGTGACAATGTTTACTCTTATGATAGATTAAAAGATACTGAAATCGATCCTGCTAAATATGGATATGCTAACTTGTATGATTTGGCTTATGCTTATCTAATCCAAGGTAACTTTGAGAATGAAACAATGGCAGCTCGTGCTATAGGTACAGATGTTATATATATTGGTAAAGTATTTGGAGTTTCGCAACCATTAATCAGCGATAATAGAGTTAGCTCTAAAGATATTCAGATGTACAAGAGAATATCTCAAGGACAACCAGAAAGATATTTAGGTAAAAACAATATCTTGACTGTCAGCCCTGATTTGGTAAGTTGGACTCAATATGAGCCACGATTTGCTCGTAAGAGAGATGGCTCTACGGTTACTGATTCTTTGGGTAATCCAATAATTGATCCTCGTAATGCAACTAATGATTACTTACCTAATTTCGGTGTTGAATTGAAATACGGTATAGAAGGTATAAACTATCCTTCTTTCTGGAGTAATAGAATGACACTTTCTGCTATATGGAAGAATGTGAAATTTGGATTCATTTTACCGACTGACGGTTGGGCTTCATTCTCTGAAGATGTTTACAATCAACAAAGAACAATGACTTATGCTGGAGTGGGAGTATCTGGTACTTTAGATTTCCCATTTGCTATAATTCCTCGTAGTGATGTATTCCAAGTAAAGTTTGGATATGTATTCGGTGATGCTGTAGCTGGTAATGGAACTTCTACTGTAAAAACTGACCCTTTTGATTTTCTTCCACAAGTAAGTGCTTTAAGCAATGATTATCTAATGAGATTTAATACTCAAGTTCATTATACTTTCGGTATAAGTATAGATGATGACTATTTTATGCGATTTAGTGTCGGTGGTACTGGTTACTCTATGGAAACTTGGGGATATGAAATCAATGAAGATTTGGATAATCCAAGTGTTGACCTAAAAGAAAGAGGAAGTGAATTTGTTGGTGGAATCTCTGGTAAATTAGAATTCATGACAACCAATAACACAACACCTTTTGGTGGTGGTATTCAGTATTTCGACGAATCATTGCAATTCAATGGTTGGGTGCAAGTTCCTGTAGTTGAGAATACATTCTCTATTAGATTGGAAGCTAATGGCTATGCTGTTGCTTTCAGAAAAGATGCTAGACCTTGGGAAATGAACTCGTTACTAGTGCCTATGGCTCGTTTAATTTATGTATTCTAATAATTGTAAAACAGAAAGAAAATTGAATATGAAAAATATAAAAATAATAATAATTGTAAGTATCTTAATGTTAGCTAGTTCTTCTTACAAGACAATGGCACAAGCATCAAGTGATTACAACTACGTTGATTCTTTGACAACGATTGATTATGAATTACGTAAAATGTTCCCTCGTTGGAAAGTTTGCGAGCCAGATTTGCAATTCCAAATCTATCAAGCATTCTCTATTTACGGATATTCTAAAGATGAATTGAATATAGAAGAAATCGAAGTTTTGGCTTCACCAAAGCCACCAAGAGAAAAAAATTATGAAATCTTATTGATTTCTTGTGGGGATGCAACTATGAAACCACAAGAGATTGACCAGAATATTAAGCAAATTTCTAAATACTTATCAGGTGACGATAATTACAATAGATACGAAAGACCTACTCCAGGTGCTGATTCTAGAACCTATTGTTATATCGAGATACCACCAGAAATTCCAGTTAAGCCTTCAGAAGCTACTGCAATCCAAGATTATTTGAAACCAGAAGACAAGATACAAGCAATCACTATATCTTTATTCGAGCAATCACTTAAAATAGGTGAAACAGGATTTTGGATTCAAAATAAAGTAGGTACTGACGAAGTTGGTTATCAATTCTGGTCTGCTGGTGAAAGTAAAGTTACTCTCCAAAGACCATTGATGAATAACACTGACCCAGTTACTAGAGAATTCGTTCCTAGATTAATCAACGCATATTTAGGTGGTGGTTATAGGCATTCTTCTGGAATTGATAATGCTGGAACTGCTTTCTCATGGGTTGCTAATCGTAAATTAAATGCAGGTCCTGATGGTAAATTAGTTGCTGGGTTTGATGTTCACATGCCTTTCCATCCTCAATTCGGTATTGGTTTGAATTTGGAACTACCTTTTAGTGACTTGAGAAATAGAAATGTTGCTATAGAATCTTACGGAAGATATGATAATACTAACGGTGCTGAATTTAGAAGAGACGCAGAATTCCAAGACCCTCGTAATGGTGACACTACTATTATGAAATTGGGTATTGCCCCATTGTTAAGAGAAACTGGTCAATTCACATTGTTCTATAATTTATGGTTAGGTAACGATAATACACCATCACACTATTTCAGATTTGATGTAGGTGCTAGTTATGCACAAGTAGATGAGTATTTGATGTACCAACAAGGATTCGAATATATAATAGAAAGAGAAAATGTAACAGGACTAAATAGTTTTAAACCAAATGAATTTGCTGATTGGGTATTTTTGAAAGCTCAATATAGAAATCAACAAGCGTTTCCATTTAGTTTGAGTGTTCAGTACTCTAATCAAATACTAATGGCTCAGGCATATATGCCTATATTCGGTAACTGGTTCTTACTAGAAGGAAGATTCTCAAGTATATTAAGGGATCAGAGACCTTATGAGATACAAAACTTCTTTATGATAAGCCCGATACTAAGAATAACTATATAAGAAATCAACAACCCTTCTGTTTTAGAGCAGAGGGGTTTTTTTTTATTTCTACATTCAGTAACTTGCAAGATGATTAGAGCCATTGTCATATTAATTGCATTAACTTCAGTATTTACTACCAGTAATATACTTGTTGCCCAATCTGATAATATAAGTGAACAACCCACGGCTGCAGATAGCTCTGCCAAGAGAAAAGACCTGATGCGTTCAGCATCCGTTACCTACGAAAAGAAAGATATAAAGCTTACTATACAAAACGTAGATATTTCTAATTACCCTATAATAAAAGTAATAGTAGAAGCATATAATATTTACGGTCAACCGCTAGATACCTTATATTCTGAAGGATTATCAGTATTAGAAAATGGCGTAGAACACGAAGTAATATCAGTAGATAAGCTTTCGATTAATGAAAGAGTACCTGTTGATTTTATATTTGTAATAGACCAAACAGGTTCTATGCAGACCTATATTGATGCTGTTAGACAGAAAGTACGTGATTTGACTGATTTCTTGAAGACTCGTGGTATTGACTATACTCTGGGATTGATTTTATTTTCTGATGAAGTAGATAAAGTTTACCAACCTACACCTGATGTAAATGATTTTCTAGGTTGGATAGGTAGAGTAAAGGCAAGAGGTGGTGGAGATGTTAAAGAAAATGCACTCGAAGCACTAAAAGCAGCTTCAAAACAAATCGAATATAGACCCTCAGCAAATAAAGTAGCAGTCTTAGTTACTGATGCACCATATCATCAAGTAGGTGAGTCAGGAGTGGGCAGCACTGAGCAAACTACTGAATCTATAACTAAAATGCTTTTCGATGATCAAATTAGGGTGTTTAGTATTGTACCTCCAAGATTATCGGCTTACAACTATATCTCCTCAAATACGAGAGGGAATTTCTACGATATAGATTATCCGTTTTCTACTATTCTAGATAATTTTTCTAATCAGTTGACTAATCTGTATGCTCTAAAATATAGAACTGAGAAGCCAGCTATCCCAGATAGTATAGACATTGCTATAATCAATGAAAGAAAAGAAGAGCTAACTAAAAAGACTATTCCTATAGTAGAGTTAGGTCGTAGATTAATCATAGAGAATATGTTATATCAAACTGGTAGTTCTAATTTGCCAGACACTGTTCCCGAGCTAGAAGTGCTTTCTATGTTTATGAATAATAGAAAGAACGTAGTAGTTATGATAGAAGGACATACTGATGCTATAGGCAGCGAAGAGACTAATAATCGTCTCTCAAAATTCAGAGCAGAAAATGTAAAGTCATACCTAATCAAAAAAGGCATATCTGCTAAGAGAATAAAAACACAAGGCTATGGAGAAAGTCGCCCTATAGCTTCTAATAATACAGATTTCGGTCGTAAACTTAATAGGCGCACTGAGATAATAATAATTGCTAAGTAGTTGGTGGAAATTTAAGGGTAAAATTTGAACAGTCGTATATAAATTAATAAACAAAAACACAAATGAAATCATATTTTATATTACTTATTAGTATTCTTTTTGTTTTCTCTTGTAGTGATGATAGTACTGTTAAATATGTAGAGGTTCCAGTTGATACTCTAAAAACTATTAAATTCAAGCATAATCTTCAAGAAAGTAATTTTATGACAGACGTTGATACTTTGAAAATAGAAATACTTGATAAAAATTTAAAAGAATACAAGATGCCATTTTCTAATTTACTTTTAGTAAAAGGACGTTTATCACCCAATATTACGGGGAGACCTAATTTCGCTTTTGAACAAATAAATTCTGATTTGAGATTTGAAATTAATCCTAATAATAAGTATGAAATATGGATTACTAACTTACAACCTACAATCGATTCAACGAGAAGTCATGGGGATGTAAGTCGTTATGATTACTACACAATCGATATTCTGTTTTCGTTAATAGATGAATATTATAAAGATAGTTTTTTCACATTTTTCGTTCAATCTACAACAGAGTAAGAACTAGCTGATGTTTTTCAACTCAGTCATGGTAAATAATGAGTAAAGCTTAATACCAACTTCTTTCAACTTTTCCTCACCACCTGCTTCACGATTAATTACGCAAATAGCTTCTTCTACAATTGCACCTCGCTCACGCAATTCATCAGCACTGATTATAATCTGACCACCACTAGTAACAACATCTTCTATTATCAAAAGCCTTTTACCAGCTATATCTGGGCCTTCAGCTAGTTTACAAGTACCATATTCCTTAGCTTCTTTGCGAACTAATACCATATCATATCCTGCTGCTAATGAGATAGCAGTAGCTATAGGAATACCACCCATTTCTAAAGGAGCAAGCATATCGAATTCTAATCCTGGGACTATTGTTTCGTTAATTTGATTACTAATCTCACGAAGTAAATGAGGTCTTGATTCGAATTGGTATTTGTCAAAATATTCGTGACTAGTAACACCAGAACGAAGTTTAAATTCGCCAGTTATGTGAGCCACATTGTAAATTTCTTTGCAAAGTTCTTGTTTTGTCATTCTAATTCTAATATTGAGTATAAATAAATAGTAACTGCAATAGCTGCTACACATTGCTTGAATTCATCTTTATCTACTTTATCAAAAGTATCGGCAGGGGAGTGGTGATACCAGAAATATCTACCTTTATCATCTGGAGATAAACTCATCCCAGGGACACCTGTATCCATAAGTGGACTTATGTCAACTCCACCACCACCTTCATCAACAGTGATTTGAGGGTTGACTTTTTGAAGTAGTGGTTCGAATTTCTTTACTTGTTCCATTATCTCTGGGCTACCTTTGAATCTAATGACAAGAGGTGCGAATGTACCTGCATCAGATTCGAATGCCATAGCGTGTTTCTCATTTGCAAAGCCCTTAGCGTACTCTTTACCACCCATGGCACCATTCTCTTCGTTTGTCCAAAGAACAGAGCGTATAGTGCGTTTATTGTTTAATCCTAGTTCATCTATCAAACGAACGGCTTCCCAAGTTGTCATACAACCTCCACCGTCATCTTGAGCACCTTGACCGGCATCCCAAGCATCTATGTGTCCACCAACTGAGATTATCTCGTCAGCTAAAGTACTACCTTTTGTTTCACCCATCACATTATGCGAGAGTGCATCTGGATAATGCTTTGCGTGCATAGTTAGGTTTATAGTGGCTCTTTGTCCTTTATCTTGGTATCTTTGTAGTAGCTCAGCCCCTTCTAGAGTAATAGCAGCATGTGGTATTTTAGTAGTACTGTCATTGTAAGCCATCATCCCTGTATGCGGATTGTCAAAACCAATCGGACTAACAGAACGGATAAGACTAGCTACAGCTCCGTATTGAGCTGCCCATTGTGCTCCGTAGAATCTATATTGGACAGTTTGTCCATAAGTAGTGAAAGGTGCGTTGAAAAGAACAATCTTTCCTTTTACTTCGTCTTTTCTTCTATCTAATTCATCTCTATCTCTTACGACTAATACTTCTGCCGTTATACCTTCTTGAGGAGTAGCTACACTACCGCCTAACCCAAGCAAATCTATATCATATTCCATAGGGAAAATGACTTTCAAAGACTCGTAGTGTCTCTTCCAATTCGGAACCATTACGGGTTGTTTTTGTACATTAGTTAACCCATCTTTGTGCATCTCTTCGTATATCCAATCGATAGTCCTTTCGAGCTGAGGAGTTCCACTAAGGCGATTAGCGAAATTATTACATAGATATTCTAATCTCTCCCAACCGATATTGCTTTTCATAGCAGCTTCTATGATCTTATCTACATCATCTTCATAATCATCGGGATTGAAGTCTTTTGAGAATAATAGTATTGGGAATAATAGTAGGAAAAGTATCTTTTTCATTCTGCTCTATGACTATTTTATGTATTTACAAATATAGGAAAAAATTGTGAGTTGGGGAATAGTTTAATATTTGTTTAGCTTAATCTATGCACGTTTTTGTTGTTCATGCGACTATGTATTATATTAGAAATATATAATCAACATGCAGTTAAGATTAAACTGCTTATGAGCAGCTCCTATGAAAAAACTACTATTAATTCTGGCGATAATCCTACTAACTAACACAGCACTGCAAAGTGCAGAAGTCATTCCTGTTTGGATGAACATTTGGAAACAAGGTGGTTGGGTTAATGATTTTGAATTACTAAGAGGGGAAGATCAATTTATTATGATTGCTGGCTTAGAAGGATCAGGTGCAGTAGAAATAAGGGAAACACTTACGGGTGAATTGGTAAAATCGTTTCCATTACCAACCGCTTCTTATTTCAACCAAATTGAAATAACTCCAGACAGCAATAAAATTGTAATTACAACAGGTGGAGATAAAGTAAATAACCCCACTTTAGAGTTAAGGAACATTGGGAACTTTGAGTTAATAAAAAAACTCGATATAAAGATGGATGCTGATTCTGTTGATCCTAAAAATCAACCATATTATTATCAGTTTAGAGATATAATTATAGACCCAATTAAACAATATATATATGCTTTTATAACAAAGACAAACTATTATATGGATGAAGATGAAGACAGAACTTGGTTAAAAGTATATAATTATGAAACAATGGAAGAAGTAAGAGATTTAACACCGCAAGGTTATGAATATGAACAAATGAAATGTATGGATGTTTCTGATGATGGTACGCAATTAGCAGTACTAAACGAAGGTAAATCTTATTTAAAAATATGGAAGGCCGAAACTTTTGAATTATTAATAGACAAACAACTTTATGATAACAGTTATTTTGACCCAAAAGATTACTTGTGCAAAGCGGGTGATATTGAGTTTTCTCATATAGATAATGACCTTTTATATATATCAGGAGTTTTTCCGAATAAAGAGAAATCTAAAAATCCAAATTTTAGTGCTTCTGGTTTTTACAAATATAAACTATCAAAGTATAATTTTTATAAAGATTATTTAGGAACTAATCAAAATGATAAATTTATATTATTCGACAACGAAGTACGAGTGCTTTTAGGTATGACAGGTATTGTTGTTTTAAATCAATATACGAATAAATTAGAGATTCTAAGTAAATCGGATATAAAATATCCAACAGGAGTTGGAAATTTATATTCAAAAAAGTTTAACTTTTTCATAGGAAGAGCTTCTAACATATATTCTGGATTTAAGTACGATTCTCAGACAATAATAGAAGCAGGTAGTGAAGAAGAAATGATTGTTTCTCCTAACCCAACTAATAGCTTTGTGAAAATAAACATGAATTGCATTAGCGAGACAAGTAGTTATTCAATTACTAATCAATCAGGAATGCAATTAGAACAGAAGACTATATCTAATAACTTGAATTCTCTTGAAATAGATTTCACCTCTTACCCAACTGGGATTTACTTTCTTACTATCCAATGTCAAGGGGAGATAAAGACATATAAAGTAGTGAGAGAAGGATAGAATAAATTAAAAAATTTTATTGCCGACTTTTTTCAATGTGTTTGAAGGCAAATAGAATGCATTGCCGTCGGTTTTAACCGACGAATAATTTGTATATCAGCGAGCCCCAAAGGACTTTAGTCCCATATTTATTCAACTCCTAACGGAGTTGTTTTGTGTATTATCGTCATTAGTAGCTACTAATATTGAACTGCTCCGCAGTTCTCCTGGATACTTCTAACGCCTGCGGCGTTATCAGTATGACAATATTACAAAGGGTTTGAGAATTAGAAGCAAGGTACAATTTAGACAAAAAAAAAGCCATTTTCAATTAAGAAAATGGCTTACTAATTTTAACTTTTAAGCATTACTTACTTTTTCAAGAAGTCACGCAATACGTAGTGAAGAATACCACCATTTTTGTAGTACTCAATTTCTATTTCAGAATCCAAACGACAAAGAACATCAAAGCTGCCTTTCTCGCCATTCTTTCTTACGAAGTCAACTTTAAGAGTTTTAGCAGGAGTTAATCCTTCGCTTATACCGTTGATAGTGTATTTCTCAGTACCATCTAATCCAAGAATGTCTGGGTCAGTACCTATGAATTCTAAAGGCATAACACCCATTCCAACTAGATTACTTCTATGGATACGCTCAAAACTCTCTACTATAACAGCTTTCACCCCTAATAGGGTTGTACCTTTTGCCGCCCAATCGCGTGATGAACCACTACCGTACTCTTTACCACCAATGATAACTAGAGGTATTTCGTTCTCAATATACTTCATAGCTGCGTCATATACTGACATTGGTTCATTAGTTGGTAAGTAAGTTGTGTAACCACCTTCTTTTTCAGAAAGAGCATTATTGATACGAACGTTTGCAAAAGTACCTCTCATCATCACTTCGTGATTACCACGACGAGAACCATAAGAATTAAACATAGGTCTCTCAACACCATTTTCTTGTAAGTATTTACCAGCTGGTGAAGTTGCAGCGAATGAACCTGCAGGAGAAATATGGTCAGTAGTAACTGAATCGCCTAGTTTTAGTAGAACGTTTGCGTTTACTATATCCTGAGGATCAGGTACTGTTTTCGAGATGTCTTGGAAGAATGGAGCTTCTTTGATATATGTAGAATCGTCTCCCCAAGCGTAGTTCTCGCCAACAGGAGCATTCAGTTTTTGCCAATCTTCTTCACCATCGAAAATAACACTATAAGTGCTTTCGAAATCTGCTTTTGTCAATGATGCGGCTAATACATCATTTATTTCTTTCTGAGTTGGCCAAATATCTTTCAGATAAACAGCTTCACCGTTCGGGTCATAACCGATTACATCTTCTAATATATTAACATCTACTCTACCCACTAGTGCATAAGCAACTACTAGCATAGGAGAAGCTAAGAAGTTCATTTTCACTTTAGGGTGAACTCTCGCTTCGAAGTTTCTATTACCTGAAATAACAGAAGTCAGTACAAGGTTTGCTTTGTCTATTGCACTGTCTATGTGCGGAGGCAAAGGACCACTATTACCGATACAAGAAGTACAACCGTAACCCACAAGGTGGAATTTCAACGCTTCCAAATCTTCTAATAATCCTGAACGTTGAAGATATTCAGTTACAACTTTAGAACCCGGAGCCAAACTTGTTTTTACCCATGGTTTAGCTTGTAGGCCACGTTCGATTGCTTTCTTAGCAACCAAACCTGCACCTATCATAACGTTAGGGTTAGAAGTGTTAGTACAACTAGTAATTGCTGCAATAGCTATAGCACCATCACTGATTACATATTCTTCGTTCTTTAGTTTTATTCTTACTGATTTGATAGTTTCATTTTCAACAGCTACATCACCTTCATGCACTTGATTTTCACCATAAGTGAACTCTGTACCAGAACCGCCTTCAGCTAACCAAGCATTTTCTTTTCTTTCATTCAAAGGCACATATTTACGTTTATAGCCATTGTCCAATAAATCAGGGAACTTATTACCTAATTCTTCAACCAAAATCTTATCTTGAGGACGTTTTGGTCCAGCAACGTTTGGCTTCAATTTATTCAAATCTAATTCTAATACGTGGGTATAACCTATTTTATCTTCGTCTTCTCTCCAAAGCATATTCGATTTGCAATAGTCTTCAACTAATTTGATTTGCTTATCAGAACGATTTGTTCTTCTCATATAATCAATAGTCTGATCGTCAATCGGGAAATAAGTTGCAGTACAACCAAACTCAGGTGACATATTAGATATAGTGGCTCTGTCTGTAACGCTCAGATTACCAACACCTTCACCAAATACTTCTACGAATTTGTTTACTACACCATAGTTACGAAGCAATTGAGTGATTTCCAATACCATATCAGTTGCTGTTATGCCCTCTTGCAGGCTACCAGTTAATTTCAAACCAATAACTTGTGGACATGTAAAGAACATTGGTTGTCCTAATATAGCCGCTTCTGCCTCTATACCACCGACACCCCATCCTAATACTCCAATACCGTTGACCATAGGAGTGTGTGAGTCTGTACCAACTAGTGTGTCTGGGAAAGCCCATCCATCACGTTCTACTATACCCGTTGCCAAATACTCTAGATTTACTTGGTGACAAATACCCATACCCGGAGGTACTACTGTGAAGTTTTTGAATGTATTTTGAGCCCATTTTAGAAATTGGTATCTCTCCAAGTTTCTCTCATATTCCATATCCACATTACGTTTCAATGAATAATCAGTACCAAAGAAATCTACTTGAACAGAGTGGTCAATAACCAAATCAACCGGTATTAGTGGGTTGATTTTAGAACCATCTTTGCCCTTTCTGATTACTTCCGAACGTATAGAAGCTATATCAACTACAGCTGGTACACCAGTGAAATCTTGCATCAATACTCTAGCTGGCTTGAATGGTATTTCTTTATCAGTACCATTTGGATTCCAGTTAAGTAATGTTTCTACGTGTTCTTGCGTAATAGCAAAATCATCTTTATTTCTAAGTACGTTCTCTAAGAGTATTCTTATAGAGAAGGGTAGTTTTTCAATTTTATCTTTTCCTAGCTCGGTTAGGGAAGCGATTTTCAAATCCATTTTATCCAATCCTATGTTTAGTTTTTCAATTTTGTATATCATTCAACTCTAAAATTACAAAATAATGGTATTATTGCCGAAAAATACAAAGATAATGTTTGATAGCATGTATTTATCGGGAATATTAGCGAATTATACTACTTAAATACCTCAAAACTAAACTCTATATCACTCAATTATTGAATATATTTCATTATATTGACTATTATAGAATCAATAAAATAGCAGAAACGCCAATGGAAAGATATATAGTATTTGATATAGAAACAGCCTCGATTGATTTCGATTCATTTTCTGAATCGCAACAAGAGTATCTGATAAGGGGAGCAGTCTCAGACGAAGAAATAGAACAAAAGAAATTCATGATGGGACTATACCCTTTTACAGCTCAGGTTGTTTGTATTGGATTGCAGCTAATGGAAGGCGTTAACGGAGAATATGAGATAAAAAATGAAGCAGCTTTTTCAACTTTACCTGATTATGATGGAGAGGAAGGGGCAGAGCTGACATTACCTAGTGGTAAACAATGTTTACTTTACTCGGAACGAGGGCTACTAGAAGCATTTTGGAAGATTGTAACAAAGTATAATGGTGCAACTCTTATATCATTTAATGGTCGGAGCTTTGACGTACCTTTTCTAATGTTACGGAGTGCTTTGCTTAAGATTCGCCCTTCACGTAATTTGATGAATGGCACTAAGTGGAATTATCCTGGACATGTCGATTTGATAGATGAACTTAGCTTTTATAATCCGTCACCTTATTCTGCATCAAAAAGATTTAATTTTGATTTTTATACTCGTGCTTTCGGAATTACTTCCCCGAAAAGTGAAGGAGTAGATGGCTCGATGGTAACCGAACTTTATAAGAAAGGCGATATAGCGATAATATCAGATTATTGCCTTCGAGATATAAACGCGACTTGGGAATTGTTTTTAGTTTGGCAGAAGTATCTGAAATTCTAAGGTAACAGACTATCTTCGAATGTTTCTTCGGTCTGATGATCACGATCCCATTTATTGTCGTAGATATATTTGCCAAGTTCAGCACTTAGTAAGATAATAAGTGATGAATAATATATCCATACAGCAATAGATACAATTACTGCATAAGTACCGTAGAATTTACCATAATCTGTTACGGATGATATATACCAAGCAAATACATGCCGAGATATTTCTATCATAACAACGGTTAAACTAGTTGCAAAGACTCTTGGCTTCCGTGGTATTCTCTCATTCGGCACCCATCTGAAAATAAAATATATAAGTAGAAATGAGGTTAGTAATGAGAAAAACATTAAGAATATATTGCTCACGAAACTAGTAAACATTTCAGGTAATAGATGAGTAATCGAATCTATAAAAAATGTCACTATGGGGACTGCATATGAATAGATGAGTATCAAAACAGTTAGCACTAGAGTCAAAAGCATATCTTTAAACCTATATAATATAAAGACATGTGGGCTTTTCAAACTGTAAATCTCATTAAGTGCACTTCTGAAAGTACTTATAAGTATAGATGATAACCAAAGTAAGGAAATACCACCAATAATACCAAATACAGATGAATAATCAACTAGTATTTCAACTTCTTTGGATATAGTTTCTAGCAGTACATACGTATCTTGTGTGGGAGGTAGAAAATCAAAAAGCAAACCACTAAACACCTCTACAATACCTTCCGAACCTAAAAAGATTCGAATAGTCAAGACAAGAATTAAGAAAACCGGTAATAAGTAAAGAAGAATATTAAAAGCTATTCCAGAAGCCATCATAAAAGTTTGATGTCTATCTAATCGCTCTTCGAATAGCTCTAGCCACCTATATACTCTTTTGAATGTACCTTTGGGGTCTTTTATTACTTCTTTTATCTTATTTAGCATATAACTTGTATTGTTTTGTACTTATATATGTATTCTAAAGTACAAATGAAGATATTATTTTTTATTATCATTGGAATTATTAGAACCCATGATTAATAAGTATCTCTTTTCTTCCTTCGAATACACCGGCAAGTTCGTTCGGGTCCTGTTGGATTGAGTAAATACCGATTCCTTCTATGAAAGCATAGTACATATCAGACTTTCGTTTTTCATCCATATTCGTGGTAGGTGAATCAACCTTAGCTGCCAAATCAAAAGTTAATTTGACCAAATCAGCACTATAGTTAGCCCCCTTATAAGTGACATCTATTTTGCCTTCTCTCTGACCAGAAATCAATATTTTCCCAGCAATAGTATCCATTTCTACAATTGTATTTAACTCTACGAAAAATGATTCCCAACTATCTTTTTCAAAATCCAATACTTTTATCCAGCCTGGTATCAGTATTGGAATATTAGTAGTAGTGCTAGGGTCGGTAATATAATTATTAAGGTTTATCTCATCCAGATAAAGAAAAATCCCATCAAAGTCTGCACTTATATGTGTGAATATATCGGTATCTGTCTTAGAATCATTCAGTAGGGGGTATGCATCTCTATCATCCAATTCTATTGCTTCACCTAAGTATATAGTCTTGGAACCTATAACTTCATCTGTAAACTCACCTTGAGCATCCAAACTATAACTATCATAGTCCCAATATAAACCTTGCTTTAATTCTAAATAAGTAAAATCTTCAGATGTAAAAGTAGATTTTTCACAGCTACTAATAGTCATTAACAAAGCGAGTGAAGTTAGTAATATCAATACTTTATGTGATTTCATTTTTGTATTCCAATTTGTTTGCAATTATTTGTTTCTAATATAGAAAAAGTCCAGCTAATACTGGACTTTTATTTTAGATTTATTTTAAATTTATTTTAAATTAAAAACTCACTTTAAGTAGTGGTCAACTAGTATTTCTTTTCTTTTGAAATGTCTTTCATTAGGAGTTTTATCCATCCTAGTGTAAGAATAAATACCAAGACCTGGTACAAACTGGTATTCTACTGTGTCTGTTTTCATTGTTCTAAAAATTGTAGTGTCGTTAGTATTGATCATTTTAGTTACTACATCTTCATCAAATATATTCAATATATTCATCGTGCTATAATTTACACCTTTATATTCTATAATTTCAGAGCCAACATTCTCGCCAATCTTTTTTGTGTATCCTGAATTTTCTATATCTCTTTCTTTTAGATTCTGATCCAAGTAAAACATTTCCCAGTTAGTATTATTATAATCAATCGCAACTGACCAATAGTCCATTTCTATTTGTTCAAAATCTTTATAAAAAAAAGGCTGAAGGAAATATACACCGTCATTAGCAACATCTACAGTTAATCCATATCCACCTGGCTTTCTTCCATCTGCACTTAATATGTAAGCATATCTACCTTCTACTGAATCTCTCTTATCAACAGTAATAGTAAAAGTATTTAGAATCGAGCCGACTATTTCACCATTCTTATCTACTTCATATACGTCATATTTCCACCAATTACCTATGCTCAATGGCATTTTCGACTCTTCTACTATGGTGGGTGAAGTTGTCTTATCTGCAGAACAAGAGGAAATCAGGGCGACTGATATTAATAGAATCAAAATTCGAGTTATGTTTTTCATAGGTTTTTACCCTTATTACTAAGCTACTATCTCACTAATATAAAAAAAAGCTATAAATTAATCTGTCTTATTATCTTTTAATATAGTAAAAACATTGTATTTAGAACCCTCAGTTAGGTCACGCGAACTATATATACCAATGTTTTTAATTATAATAATTTCAGTTTTAGTTATTCTATCAAATTCAGTGGTTACTTCATTGTTAATTGTATATCTATGTTTATTCTTTGAAGTTATTTGGCATTTCAATGCTTTATATGATTTGCCTTTGTAATCTACATACAATTCTTCTATTCTTTTACCAGATTTGTCGACTTCTATTTCTATTCTTTCACCACTTGACTCTAAGAGAGTGTCTATTTCAAAATGTAGAGTATTCCAACTTTCTTCAGTAAATGAAATTTCCTTTACCCAAACATCTGTAGACAATGTTGCATCCAATTTGGGGTGATATCTTGTGCTATCATAAAAATAGTATAACCCATCTCTTTCAGTTCTACCGTATTCAATTCTTGAAGGAGTAATTTCTTCCTCTGCATTCCCCGCATAGAATTTATATGCAATATAGCCAGCCTTTTCTATTCCTTCAAATACTTTATAAATAACATTAATAGTATCAAAGTTACCTATTTCTCTATAAGTTAAAATTTGATCATAGTACCACTCATTCCCCTCTTTGAACTCATAATAATATGAATTATCATCGGGGTTTGTAGCACTGTCATCACTGCATGAGCCAACGATAATAGCAAGTACTACAATTATTAATAAAGATTTTCTCATTTTCCCCTCTTAATTGTTGAATCAATATCTGTCAATATACTAAAAATGTCCAGCTATTGCTGGACTTTTTATTCTTAAATTCTGATTAAATGAAATTTACTTTAGGTTATGATTAACTAAAATATCTTTATTTGTAGTTTTAATTACTTCTCCACCCGAAAAATTATACTCTAGGTTTGTAGAAGAATAAACTCCTAACCCTGGGATGAAGCTTATTTGAGTTGTATCGCTTTCAAACTGAGTATCAGTTACTAATTCATCATTCTCATCTAGGTACGTATTAACAAGATCAGAGTATATTATATTTAGGTAATTCTGTACATCATAAGATTTGCCCTTGTAAGTTACTTTCGACGAAGTAATTCGCTCTCCTTTCATACCAGCAACACCTTTTGATGAGGTACCTTCTTCTTCATCTTCTTCATCTATATTAACTTTAAATATATCCCATTTAGTATTCTTGAAATCAATTGTTTTTATCCAAATACTAAGGTCACCAATTTCTTCTGGCTCATTATACCCATATATCCCATTTTCATCAGTATATATATACGTAGTATCCAATGATTCTCCCGAATCATCAGTAAGTAAAAACGCCTCTTTACCTGCTATTGTTCCTTTACCAATTATTGAAAGACTATAATTATCTAATGCTGAACCAGTCGTATTTCCGTTTGCATCAGTATTATAAGTTTCATATTCCCATGTATTACCAACTGCTAGTGGCATACCAGTCCCATTATCTGTGCTGGGAGTAGTAGTAGTGTCATCTGAGCAACTACTTAAAAATGCAACCATAAAAACTGCCGTAATAAATAGAACTAATTTTTTCATAAAAACTCCTAAATAATTATTAAATAATATTTGCTATCAAAACGTTGAAAAAATAAGCAAAAAGTAATAAAAAATAAGAATTTATTTTCAATAAATATAAAGTTCAAGCAAATTAGTGATTTATATTATTACGAAATTTCGTTAGTCTTTTTTTTTGGCCTTTTCCAAAACAAAAATCGAGTAAGCATTGTTTTTAAAAAGTTCTTGAAGAATTTATGTTGACCAAATATTGTCCCTACTGTTAGTAGTATTACTTGGTAAGCTGGGAGTACAGTTACTATATATACGACTGCACGAAGCCAAAATGGGTCTTCTTTTGTTAGGTGTAGTATTTCAAATACAAATCGGCTAACGTAAACAGAAAGCATCCCAGTTATTGCAAAAACAAGAAATATAATTGCTACTTGATACGGTGATGTTACTCCCCATCGCTTCTTTAAAAAGACTATTATTTTTTCTATTTTATTCTTCATTATTTTGCTATTTCTAATTCAGCTATTATTGCTTGCCACTCCGGTAACTCTGGTATTCCAGGCTTTCTTTTGCCGAAGAAAGTGATTGCTAGTTCGCCTTCCATATCATAAAGTTCGAGTGACGTAACTATACCATCATTTGTTGGTTTGAATAGCACATAAGATTCAGCTATCAAATCATTACGTAAGTGCATATTGAAATCCTCGTCCATAATATTAGTCCAATTTTCTATGAGACGTATGTTACTTATTACGCCAGTATGTATTTGAACTATATCATCATTTGCTACGAATACCATTATAGGTACTTGCCTATCAACAGCACTATGAAGTATATCAATCACTGCATCATTGTAAACTCTGTAAGCCAGATTATCAGGTGCTCTCTTTACTAGCTCTATTCTTTTAATCTTCTGTGTGTCTAGTATTGCCTGGAAGTTATGAGTGTCTTCTAGTTTCTCCCACTCGCCAATTGCTTTATCGAAATCAATATCTTCTATTTCATTGTAAACTTTTGGCTTTTCACCTTTCTCAACTACTGGTATAGTAGTATCATCTGATTTGAATGTCTCAATCAACTTTTGATATTCTTCTTCATTACTTTCATCCGTTAGATAGACTTTCTGAGCGGGTTTGCCATATTTGTTGAAGAACTGAATAGAGCGTAACATCTTTCCATTATGTTCTTTTTCTACATTATATACATATTTCCAATCATCGAAAAATATTCTTAGGTCTATGTCCTCACCTAGTACTAGTCCCATAGTTCCTTGAACTTGCACTTTGCCGATTGTACCTTTGCGTTCGTGAACGGCATTTTCATTTCTAGCTAACACCATAACTCTACCCAATTTGGGTAGCACTTTGTAAATTTCAATTGGGTTTTCTTGTAACTTGACACATGGGTCATGCAGGTTAGATGCTAATAGTTCCAACTCACTAATGCCTAGCAAATCAGCATATTCCTTGATTCTTAATTTAGGATTTCTTTGTATCACCTCATCATATCTTTCTCTCAATTTGAGAGTATTAGCCGTTGGCATAGCACACCTTTTTTAATCTTTTATTCTATAATAACTTAAACTCAAATTCTGGGAAGCCTTTCACAGCTTTACCATCTATTATTTTCTGAAAGCCAACGAATCTCATTTTGTAGATGAATCCTTCAGTGTCTTTTATCAAATATTTCTTAAATGGATTAACAGTATAGACGCCAGTATTAATATCTACTTGTTTCCAATCCCATCCAATTTCATTTCTAACTTTTGTGAATTTGGTCATCTGAGCAATCTCTGTAGTCAAATCATTGAAATCCATCACACTATCTGCTTCAGCAACCATACACATCCTATCGTTAAGTAAAGCACCATTAACAGGGTATATTTCGAACCCAGGGACATCAAAAAACTCAGTGTATTTAGTAAACAAGATATCCCATTTGTTAGCAGGTGGTTCAAGGTTGTTTACTTCCCCGCCATTTTCGAACGACATTGTTATATAATTATATCCATCGATTCTTGGTATATATAGTGTATCAATTACATTTGATTTTAGTTCTGAAAACTTAATTGTAAATCCATTTTCATCAGCTCCTAATATCATCATCTTCCATATCCCGCCTTTAGAACGATCATGACTTCGACCTCTGTCTATTACGTACACGTGATTTTTAGATTGAATACTGCCTTCTTTTACTTCCCACCACTTACCGATAGCGGAGGAATCCATATTGCCATTAGGTAGGTCTCGTTTGTATTGATCCTTTTCTAATTCCGTTGTTACAGTTTCAAAATCTACAATTCCTAAATCTTGGATAGCCATATCACGAGCCGCATTTATCCTAATATAATAATCATCGTAAGCCTGGAAACCCAAATCCCACAAGCCGAATAGATTAGTCTTCACTACTGAGTTAGTTGATAAATCAAAGTATATCTGATTCTCATAAACATCAAAATCTACCTGATTGGAGGTGATATCGCCTCTATCAAATGGATTAACCGCCGTGTCTTCTTTGAAGCAAGAATTAAGTAAAAGAAGTAGGGGTAATATGTAAATTAACTTTTTCATTATGGTATATTGAACTCCACTTTAGCAAAAAATGCTCTTCCGTAACCAACTGGAAGAGATGAACTATTGCCCGAATGAGCAGCACCGTTTGTAACTTGATTACTATTAACAGTAGTTACATCGAACATATTAATTATTCCAACTGAGAAAGTTGTATTTAACTCCTCAAATTTTCTAAGTACTGTGAAATCTAAATTACTGTAAGAATTGATAATGAAATTTTCTATTTCATCTTGGTCATTTAGTACAAATCCTGGTGATTCACCTGTGAACTTATAGAAAAGAGAGAATTTCAAATCAAATATATTAGATTCCCATGATGAGTTGACCGTTACTTCTGGAGTATATTGTACTCCGTTCGACTGACCATCAATGAAATTTTCAGTACCTAGGTAATTGAAACCAAATTTATTATAGAACTCTTCATATATATATTTGAGTGTGATATTAGTACCCAAAGTTCTATGCTGCCCTATGTTGATATAAGTAAATAGATTACTATTCAAATTAGCAAGTGAAATCTTATTTACTATTTCATTATAGTAGAAGTTTGGTTCTAATTTTAGCACTCGCTTTTCGTTCACAAGTGTATATGTTAGACCTAAGTTGAATGCATCTGAACTTTCTGCACCCAAATCAGCATTACCTCTGATATTATGACTGGCATCTACAAAGAAAAAGTATAGTTCTTTCAATGACGGTGCTCTGAACCCTTTTGCATAAGATGCTCTTATGGTCAAGTCGTCTGTTAACACAGACATAATATTAAGAGCAGGAACTAATGGCGCTTTATATTTAGTATTGTATATATATCTAACAGCAGGTTGTACGGTCAGGAAATCACCGAATATATATTTAGTGCTTATATATGCTGCATAATCATTGATTATTGGTGCTCCTTCTATACGGCCGCCTTCTCCATTATCTAGATTGAAATCAATACCAACACTATAACCAAGATTATCGTTCAGAAATTCATCATAAAATGCAGCACGTATGTTAGTGGAATTGAATCTAGTAGTGTCTTGCTCAGCATCATCACCCGTTAGTATTTCTTCTAGCGTAACTAGGTCTTTATAAAATGTATTTCTTGATCTTTGATAATTAGAGTAGGAAAGTGAAAAGTTGAAATTTTTGTTGTTCTCTAATTGTTTAGATATAAAGATAGCATTATTCAATCTATCAGTTTTATATTTGTTATCATAGGCGCCCTCATAGTATGGGGCAATAAGTAATCCTTTTGATATAAGTAACTCTTCGAAATAGCCCCCTTTGTATCGGACGTCAAATCCGAGAAGCACAGTTTTAGCATCTATATCGGCGAAATATTGTTCTTTCGGTTTCCAAAGTTGAGTTCTGGAACCTTCGATAGGAGAGTATCCACCGAAGAAATGACGACCAATATTCAAGTTCACATAGCTATCATAAAAACTGCTATTAAGCCCAACATCGAAATTATATCTACCAACGGACTCATAAGTTCCCAATCCTCTAGCGCTAATATTATCACTTGATTCCTTCTTTGAGATTAGATTTATAACACCACCTAGAGCATCAGTACCATATATAGTGGACATTGGGCCTTTTACTATTTCTACTCTATCTATATTAGTCAAACTAAGCTGACTTATATCTATGTTTCCATTAGTACGACCGATTATAGGAATACCATCTACGAGTATTTTTACATTCTCGCCACCAAGGCCGTTAATAGAGATATTACTCCCTAATTGAGCGTCTTGGTTTATATTAATAGCGCCTTCTTGCATAAGTAAATCTCGGAGATTGTTAGCTCCTTTGCTTACTATGAAATCACGATCCAATACATCGACTTTGATAATAGAGTTAGTAGATAAGGTAGGTGAATACTGTCCCGTAGTTACTATTTCAGAGTAAAGTATTGAAACTTGGTTAAGTAAAATCTGATTGCGTCTAGTTTTATATACTACTATTTCATTCGATTCATATCCTAAGTAGGATACTCTAGCAATAGCTGAATCATAAGGTACACGAACTGAGCCATAGCTATCGGTTTTACGGAAATTTGAATCGACTTTGGACGGTTCTAGATTAACAAACTGAACGGAAGCCGATATAAGCGGTTCATTAGTGTTAATATCATAAACTTTTAAAGTACCTTCGGCTAGTAGTGAACTACCAGCCAATAGGAATATTATTAGTGCCTTAAGGTTGTTCAATTATCTCACAACAAATTTCTGAGTGTAAATTGAGTTTCCTTTTTGTATTCTAACAAAGTAAACACCTGAATTGAAATCAGCAGTGTTGATATTTGATATCTGTATGTTCTGAGTTAAATTTACATTTTGAGTGTGTACAGTTGTACCTGTGGAAGAGAATATATTCAAGCTAGCTTGTCCTATTTCGCTACCAGCATAAACTAAATTTACTGTTTCATTTTTACTTATAACATTAGGATAAACAGCAAATTTGCTATTATCATAGTTCGTTTCATTAACAGAAAGTTGAGGGTCAGCTATCTCGAAAGTATATGTGCCACCTTCAAACCCTTTGAATACTAACTTATAAAGTTCTCCAACCGGTACTTCAACTGTCTCACCATTCATTTGTTGTAATTCAAATCTTTGTACGAAGTAAACTCTGTTTTCAATTATTTCATATTCGAAAGTAGAGAAATTTAATTCTTTCCAATCATGGCCGATTTCAGTTATTATTGATGAAAAGTCCTCAGGCTTTGGTTCAGGAGTATTGACAACGTTCACGCCATCTAGTTGAGCAACTTTTACCCCTCTATTTGTTCTTACACCTACTACTGGGTAAGGTTGAGTTACACCTTGTCCTTCTACTATTTGTATATATTTAGAGAACTCCAAATGCCATTGGCCTATTGCTGGCTCTCTATCTAGAGATTCACCTTTTTGCAAATCATAATAACCATTGAGCTTACCACTGAAATTAGATTTTACAAACTCTTTAGATTTTTGATTATCATTGTTTAAATCAGAGTAAAAGAAATAAAATGTACCAGAAGCCAACTCATCGATTGCAATTTTTTTATACTCGCCGTTACGTAGTTTGATTACAAATAGCTCAGTACCAGTTACAATTGTTTGTCCATATTGTCCCCATCCAAATTCACCTGGATTATCGTCAGAAAATCCATCTAATCCCATATTGAAAGCACCAATTTGCCAAGCATCCGTAGAATTGAATAATTCAGTCCAAGTCTTGAATTTGCCAGTCGTATCTAAAGGAGCATCAAAATCAGCAATGCCACCGTCCGTTACGTGCCATAGTCTAACGCCTTGTCCATCGTTGATTCTGATTGCTGCACTTAGTGGGGTCATAAATGCCAAATCCCAATTAGTATTATCTACTAAATTTATATCTGGAGATGCAAGATTTACATAAGCACTTTCAGTTCTTTTTGTATCTATATCCACTTTCACTTCTTTTGCGAAAGTTTGATTTGTTGCTACTAGAGATAGTGCAACTAGTGTAACAAGAGTAATTAATCTATTCATTTTTATAAACCTTAATTGTTTTGTGTGAAATCTATTTTTCAATTACGAATTTAATCATAAGTAATTTTTACTAAAAGCAAACTTAAGACATTTTGAGATTAAAATAAGTTACAATTGTATTTGTAATTACATGTTGTTTGTACTTAATGCTAATAATTGCTTTATTTTATATACATTGAATGTTTCTAAGGATAGTTTTAGCTCTTTAGTATATTCACGAAGTGAATCTTCATTTTCCATTTCTGATATGAATTCTATTTTCTCTATAAATTTTGCCAATTCCCTAGTGTTGAGTTTTTTTAATAATTTATTCGATAATTCGAATACTTTGTGTTCATTTAGTAATTGGTTGGCTTTCATTGATAGTTCCAACCCATCATTAGATTTTATCTGATTTAGCTCACCTTTTTCTTTCATGCCTGTTTCTACAAGTATAGCCTCATATATAGCCTCTGCACGTACAGGTTTGGTCAAATAGTGCTTGAAATAATCTTTATTAGATTGCTTTTCTTCGTTATATACTTCGGCTGTAAGCGCTACTAATGGTATATCTTTCAGATCGTTATCTTGAGTCCAAATTCCTGCCATTGTCATTCCATCCATGATAGGCATATGTAAATCAATAAATGCCAAATCAATCTTGTTATTGCGGGCTATTTCTAAAGCATCTTCACCATTAATAGCAAAAAGTACATTTACTTTATACTCCTTCAAAAACCCCTTTACTACTATTCTATTAGACTCTATATCCTCAGCAAATAAGATAGTTTTATAGCTCAAATCATATTTATCAAAATCATTTTTTGTCGAACTGCTAACTTTATTTGTTTGCATCAGAGAAATGGATACATCAGGGATGGTAACAATAAAAGTACTGCCTTTTCCTAATTCCGATTCTACTTCTACATTACCTTTCTTTAATTCTACTATGCTTTTGACTATTGACAAACCAAGCCCAGTCCCTTCATATTTTCTTGAATCATTATCTTCCTCTTGTTCGAATGCATTAAAAATTGATGAGAGTTTATCTTTTGGAATACCTATCCCAGTATCAGTGATCTTGAATGATAATATAATTTTTGAACTATCGTTCTTATTAAATTCAAAATTAACATCTAAAGTTACAGAACCTGATTCGGTAAACTTAACTGCATTTCCTAGTAGATTAATAAGAACTTGCTTTATTTTACCTTCATCTAGTATCAAGTATGGGGGAATATTCTCAGCGAGATTTGTAAAGTATTGGATACCTTTCTTGCTAGTAGTAAATTCGAAAATTCTATCTATATCGGATATTACCCTTTTTATATCAACTGAATTGTTATTCAGCGTCATCTTATTTGCTTCTATCTTTGAGAAATCTAATATATCATTTATTAGACTGAGTAATGAGTTACCACTCTTTATTATTCCGTCTATATAGTCCTTATTCCTATCATCTTTGTTATTATTTTGCAATATTTCACTAAAACCAAGTATTGCATTCATTGGAGTTCTTATCTCGTGGCTCATATTAGCAAGGAAAGTAGACTTTGCCCTATTTGCCATTTCAGCTTTTTCTTTGGCTTCCATTAGTTGGATTTGAGATTCTTTTAACTCAGTAATATCTAGATTAATACCATATATCCTTATTATATTGTTACTTGCGTCCTTTTCTATGTTAGTAATTGACTTTATAAACTTAGTAGTTTTGTCAGCAAGAATAATCCTAAACTCTGACTCATAATTATCTACCTCTCCACTCATTATCATCTCTAAGTTCTTATCAGCTTTTTCTTTATCATCTGGGTGCAATTTTTTCTCATATTCTGCATATACATCGTCAGAATCTTTGGATACTTCGAATAAAGTATACATAATATCATTCCATGACAATTTATTTATCCTAAAATCCCAGTCCCAAACACCAATTTCTGTTGAATTTAATATCAGATCATATTTTTCGGCTAGTTCCTTTCTCTGTTCTTCACTTCTTTTTTCTTCGGTAACATCCCAATTCAACCCAACCATACGAATTGCATTTCCATCATTATCTCTGTAAGTTTTAGAGACAGCACGAATAAATTTTATTTCTCCGTTTTTCCATATCACTCTGAACACAGTATCAAATTCTTTTTCTTTATTTTTTAAAACATTTGATATTTCTTCATTCACTCTCTCAATATCATCTGGATGGAGGCTATCTTTATAATCATCATAACTATTAACTTTTTTACCTTCATCAAAGTCATACAATTCATACATCAAGTCATTCCAAACTAATTTGTTGGACTCAATGGTCCAATCCCACACACCAATTTTTATTGAATCAAGTATGAATTTGTATTCTTCATTTGTCTCTTGTTTCTCCACTTCTGCCTTTAATAGGTCAGTTCTATCTTCTAGTCCCCAGATTTCTCCAATCGCAGTCTTTTTATCTATGAAAGCTACTTTTCTGATATTACCAGATTTTGTTATTAAATCGACTATTACTTCATTTTCGAAATTTTTACCTTTATTCTGATAGTATAATTCCTTGACTTCGGCAGAATTCATTTTGTAAAGCAATTGAAACCAATCATCGATATTATTTATTTCTTCATTAGTATAACCAATTATATTCTCTACTGCTTTGTTGAAATATAACCCATCCTCACTATTGAGTACTGCGCCATAAGGGAGATCATCTATTAATGACTCAAACCTTTTTGCTGTAATTTGTAAGTCGAATTGTACTTCTTTAGCTTTAGTTATATCTTCTATCATTCCTAGGAATGCAGTTATTTCGTTATTCTCATCTTTTATAGGTTTTGATTTTACTGCTATATTCCTAATTTCCTCCCCTTTTAAAACACGGTATTCATTTACATAAAAGTCATCATTATTTTCTACTGACTCATACCATGTTTTGAATATGCGTTCCCTATCCTCTTCGTAAATACCATTCTTCCATCCGTCTCCCATGCAATCGTCATAACTTAATCCAACAATATCTGAATAACGTTGATTTACAAATTGACAATAGCCAGATTCATCCGTTAGAAATAAACCAATTGGAGAAAGTTCGGCAATTGTAGCAAAGCGCTTTTCTCTTAGGTATATTTCTTTATTTCTTGCCGTCAACTCATTGAGGGATTCTTCTTTTTCTTTGCCTAATTGAGCAAGTTCGAGAGCCAATTTGTCCAATCTGCTTACAGCTGGAATTAGTATAAAAATCAAAGCCAATGTAAGTACTATGACGGATAAAATTATAAGAGTAAGTACTACTCTTTGTGTTTGGTTGAGAGTAGATTTTACTTTAACTAGTATGTTGTTCGTAAAATCATGACTATCTTGTTTTATACTATAAGCTAATGCAGCAACCTTATCGGTTTTATTAGGGTATTGTTTGTCTAGTAGTAACGACTCTAGTTCATCTAAGTTAGAACTTATGGAGGATTTTAGCTTCTGATTCGGTTCTAAATATAACAAATCTAATTTATCAACTTCAATTTTTATATTTTCTAAATTCTTTTGAACTTTATCGTAATCTGAAGGTGATTCAAGTATTTTCTCAGTTATAGTGTATACCTTTGTTATGGTATTAAAATTAACCGAGTTTACTGACATTTTGTTCATCTCCGTTATCGAGATATATGCAATTGCTAATACTATGATTACAAAGAAAGAGTAAAATACCCAGAGTAGATTATAGATTCTTTTATATTGATTACTTTTAGGTATTTTCATTTTTTCTTATTATCTTAATTATTAGTATAAAAGAGAATTTAGTTTTTCATAATTTGTAAATATAAGAAATAATCAGACACAAAAAGAGGATAAATAAATCATGGAAATGGATATTTGTTATGGTGGGATACCAAGTAAAATCCCTAATAATTCGATGGGAATACGTGGTTATGACTATGTAGAATTCTACGTTGGATCTGGTAAAATGACTGCTTACTGGCACGCCAAAGCATTAGGACTAGACGTAGTAGCATACCAAGGACCGGAAACAGGAACAAGAGATAGAATCTCATTTCTATTAGCTACGAAAACTAATATGAAGATAATGATAACTGCTTCACTTCAACCTAGCACATCTGAAATAATGTCGTTCGTTAACCAACATGGTGATGGAGTAAAGAGATGGTGTCTAGAAGTAGTTGATGTGAAGAAAACTTATGCTGCTGCTATAAGTAATGGTGGTGTACCTGTACGTCCACCTTATAAATTGGAAGATGAACACGGATATGTGGAGCAAGCGGCAATAAAACTATATGATGATGCTGAAATCAATTTTATCAACTATGATAACTACAAAGGTCTTTTCAAACCTGGGTTTGAAGCTCCTGTACAAAAGTACGATGTAGAACGCAAAACTACTGGATTAACTCACATAGATCATATAGTGGGTAATGTGCACGTAAATGAGATGGACTTTTGGGCAAGTTATATAAATAGAGTCCTCGATTTCGAGACATTTGTAGATTACGGACCAGGTGATATATCTACTCAATACTCAGCACTACTTTCTAAAGTTGTTCGCTCCAAAGATGGAGTGATCCAAAATCCTATCAATGAGCCATACAAAGGCAAACGCCTTTCTCAAATAGATGAATATATCATTCAATATCATGGAACTGGTATTCAGCACATAGCTCTATCTACTACTGATATTATCCGTTCCGTAAGGAATCTTAGAGAAAATGGAATGGAATTCCTAGACAGAGCTCCTAAGTCATATTATAATGATATAAGAAGAAAGAGCGAAGAAAGAGGTGGTTTGGTAACGGAAGATATAGATACGCTAGAAGAGTTAGGAATACTAGTCGATGTAGAAATAGGTAGTAATGGATATTTATTACAGCTATTTACTAAACCAATTGGGGATAGACCAACCTTCTTCTACGAGATAATTCAAAGAAGAAAAGGTGCTACTGGTTTTGGACAAGGTAATTTCCAAGCACTATTCGAAGCTATAGAAAGAGACCAAGAGAAACGTGGTAATCTTACTGAAACAGATGATGATGAATAATTAGCTTTGCTAATATGATATTAAACGAAAGTGTCTGATGATTATTAGGCACTTTTTTTTTGCTTTAGTTCCCTTATTTCTAATTATATCAGTAACAAGTGAAGAATGAAAGTTAGTAATTTGAGCAATAGTGATCTGAATAAATTTTCATAAGTTTGCACTTTGAAAATTTACAAGGAATTAATAAATGAGAAAAATAATAATACTTCTCACGACAATGCTTTTCACAATATCAATAACTTTCGCTCAAGCTGACACTACTAACTATTGGCTAACTAAAGGTAATGCTCAACTATTGGTAAATCAAGCATCATTTACTAATTGGGCTCAGGGTGGAAATAACTCAGTTTCAGGTACCGCTATGCTTAACTATAATATCACTTACAATGACTCTATTACTATATGGGAAAATGTATTTGATTTCGGTTATGGAGTTATAAATACTAAAGAGTTTGGGACTCGTAAGAACGAAGATAAGATTGATATACTTTCTAATTTCAGCCATATAGCAGCGAAAGATCTTTACTACTCAGGGAAGTTTAATTTCAAATCTCAATTTGTAGAAGGTTATAATTACCCTAATGATACGGTAGAAGTATCGAATTTCTTAGCGCCTGCTTATGTGATACTATCAGCCGGGATGACTTACAAACCGAATGCAGATTTCTCATTTTACTTATCACCTACTACTGGCAAGATGACTATAGTTAATGATGATGTACTATCAGCTCAAGGAGCTTACGGTGTAACACCGGGTGATAAGATTCGTTTGGAATTTGGTGCCTATGCTACATTAGATTATAAGAAAGAGTTAATGGAAAACATAACTTTCAAATCTAAATTAGACCTATTTAATAACTACACTGATCCTAAAACTGAAAATAGAGCTAATATAGATGTGAACTGGGAAAACTCTTTGAACTTAACTGTTAATGAATATATAACAGTTAACATATTCGCGCACTTAATCTATGATCACGATATTATGGTTCCTTTGTACAAGGAAGTAGATGGTGAAGAAGTATCGGACGGAGTAGGTCGTAGATTGCAAGTAAAACAAACCTTAGGACTTGGGTTTAGCTATAAGCTTTAATTTGGAACCTAATTCTCTCAAATAAACTCTTATTGGTTTGATATAATAAACCAATGCTATAAAGAAAATCTCAAGCGTCAAAGCTAAGGCAAAGCATTCCCATGGGGTCAATGCTTTGCTAAAGTTTTGAGCAATCCCAATTTGAAAAATAGATCCATATATAACAAACGCATGGACAATATAGATAGTCAAAGTCTCTGAGCCAAACTTAGGTGCTATTTTAGGTATATTCTTGAATATATTATTGATTACCATGAATATAGAAACGACTATGAAAACATGACCCAATCGGTAGAATAAGAAATTGTTGTAAGCTAAGTGTTTGAAGTTTATCCAATCAGTAAATCTATACAAATCTAATAGCATATCTGTAGAATAAAAATGTAATAAAAAACCTGAGACTAGAAATATAAAAGCAAGTATATAAGAGTTAATAGATTTAGGACGAGTCCAAACGAATATACCCAATACACTACCAAATAGCGAATAGCCCACCCATGGTATAATTGTAAAGCTGAATTGCTTCCCTTTTGCCAAATAATTAGATAGAAAGTCAGGTAAATATGAGAAATCAAATGGCTCTATATCAGGGTAATAGTAGAATGTAGCTAATGCCCCTATAAGCATGAGCGCATAGACTTTTACCCTAGTATATGTAGCTAATAGATACGTCAGAACTATTAGCAAAATGGCGGTACCAATTATATGAAGCACATCTACTATGAGCATACTATGATAACTCTTCTCGAGTGAGCCATCTAGCAAATCCCAAATTATCCAGAAATTAAAATGTAGTAGATAGCCAATGAAGATAAGCATAGTGAATCGAGTAAACCCTTTTTTCACCCTTACATTTTTGAACCCTTTACCAGATTTGTCTTCCTCTCGCATAAGCAGATAAGTGAATATCATACCAGATGAGAAGAAGAAAACAGGAGCTGTCATACCCCTCATAAAATTCCAAGTAGCATAGATTATATTGTTAGGGTCACGGTATATAGGATCTAAACAAGCATCGACCAAGTGCCCCTGTACCATCATCAAGATAGCATAGGCACGCATAAGGTCTATGAATACAATTCTATTCTTTGGATTAACATCTTGCATAGTTACAAACTTAATAATAATTGTAATATACTTGCACAGATGTTTTAATTAGAGAGGGAATGATTGCGAAATTACTTTTTCAAAAAAATTTGAAAGTTAATCTCATAGTTTGGTGTCAATAACTACATATTGTATTCGAATTGGAATTAGATTATCCTTTATCTTCTTCTAGGTTCTGATGCTTATCGCCACCAATACTATAATAGTTATTTTCTTCATCTTCACTACCAACACTTTCTTGCTGATCATCCAGTTCTGAACCAGGTACATCTAAATCATCACCTGACATGTCTTCATCAAAATCTTTTTCATTCGCTACACCTGCTTCTACATTTTTTGTTTTCTTCTTTGATCTATCTTCAGGGTTTAGTGCCATTTCTTTTATCCCTTTATTGTATATATCATCTGAAGGAGGATAGACAGGGTATCCAGTTGGTTCAACTTTTACTAATTTGCTAAGTTTCTCCCCATGTTCTGTTTTCTTATAGTCTTTCATTTGCTGTTCTAGCGATTCGAAGTAGCTTACTAATTTTTTGAGTTGAGGCCTCTTTTTATTGTCGTCTTCTTCTTTAGGTAAGATTGAGGTTAAGTATTTAGACAGTTCAGGAAATTCTTTATTCAGTTGCATGAATGTATATAACAATTCATGTTCTTGTCGTTCTTCTTTAATCATGATGATTCTCTCTATTTTATTAATTTATTTCTTCTGGACACGTTGTTATAGAACGATTATATATAAAAAAATTTAAAAGTACTTATTGAGTGTGCTCTTAAGTAGTGATTAAAATCTTTCTAAAGATTTAGTAATTGAATTTCGAACACATACAAACATACACTCATGTGCTAATTGGTACATTACATAATAAGAAATATTAGTTATACAATTAGTAATTGGAAAGTTTTCATAGTCGATCCAACCCAATACGCTTTTTGTTTTTTAGTTTTTTGAAGTAAGAAGGGGTTAGACCTGTTACTTTTTTGAATTGATTAGATAGGTGTGCGGCACTACTGTAATTCATCTTAAACGAAATTTCACTTATCGTTAGTTGGTCATAAATTATTAATTCTTTTATGCGTTCAACTTTATGCAGTATTATGAAATGTTCTATAGTAATTCCCTTAGTTTTTGAGAATAGTTCTGATAAATAATGATAATCCATATTTAATTTATTAGTCAGATATACTGAAAAATTTATATCTTTAATTTCATCACTATTGTGAATCATATCTATTATAATTACAACAATTTTTTCAACTAAAATTGCTCTATCATCTCCCATTAGCTCTAGTCCATACTCATGTAATAAGCTCTTAAGTTCTAGTCCTTGTTCCATAGACATTTTTTTTAATAGTTTCACTTCGCCTAACTCTAAACTTGAATACTCTATTTCCATCTTATTTAGTAACGAACTAACTGTCTTTATGCAACACAAACATACCATATTTTGTATGTAAATCTTCATTCCAAATCTCCATTTCTTCATACAAGTTAACAAATTAAACTGACTAAAAAAAATACCGAGTATTCATCTAAGAATACTCGGCTTGAATTTAATAAGCTATAAGATTAAGATTATCTTACAACATTAAAACTATAAACCAATGGTTTGAAGCTAAATTTAGTAATTAAATTCTTCTAATTGTGTAACAATCATTTGTAATTGTGTAATGTATGTAGTTAATAATTGCTCTATATTGCAAACATTGTGAAAATAATTTCGCAATGATAATCAAACGATGTATTATGAAAAACAAACTTTTAATTTTAATAGCTGCGCTTGTCATGTATATAACGCCGGCCATTACTCTCGGTCAAGCACCTGATTTAGGTACGACTGCAAAATTTGAACTCTTTTCCACTGATGGGGCTGTAACAAATACAGGTACTTCTCATATTACTGGTAAAGTAGGAACAAACAACGGACCAGTTACTGGTTTCGGAAACGTAAATGGTGGAATGCACAAAGCAGATGGCGTAACAGCTCAAGCCGCTACAGACTTACTTGCTCTTTACAATGAGCTTGATGCTACTACCCCGACTTTATTTCTTTCATCTCCACTTGGAAATGGTAATACTATAACAGCAGGGATATATTCCGTATCTGGGGCAACGACATTAAAC
>JAGXGG010000043.1 GCA_024636855.1 Ignavibacteriota bacterium
ATTTATAATATAATTTCTAAATTCAATATCATTGTCAAATAATATATCTAACTCTATTACTAACATGGTAATATTATTATTTTCTAATGTCAATTGGTAGTCTTTTAACTTTACAAAATCTTTTTCAGTGGTATATATATTTTCAATCTTATTGGAATTACAATATACTACTATATCATCAATTTCAGATTTTGTAAAGAAATGATGATCTTTGAAAGCGAATACCTTTTCAATTATTGCATTATTCTCAATCAAAAAGTTAACAAAATTTGGTGGATTTGCAATAGCAGTGACCACAATTGCATTATCTTTTATTATTAGTTCTGTTTTTATTTTACTTTTAAAATGAAAACTATCTTTATCATTAATAGTTTCTTTTTCTTTTGCTAAATCTCTATATAGAATAGTATCAGCCCTTTGTAGATTCTTCTTTTCTTCACGTAAATATCCAGCAGGTATTAGATTGTCTTCTTTAATAGTTTTACCATTAACTATAACTATATCTAAATTCCGATTAATTTTCCTATGTTGAAATCCATCATCTACTAAAACTATATCTACATCAAATAACTTATCCATCTCTATTAGTGCCAGGTACTTCTTATCATGAATGACAACTGGAACTCCTACTGAATTAGCTATCATGTATGCCTCATCTCCAGCTTTATCCACAGTTGTTGATAGTTTATCCACATTATGAACTATTAAAAGACCTTTACTTTTTCTACGATATCCTCCTGCTACTATACCAACTTTATATCCTTTACTTTTTAAAAACTTAGCTAGATATATTATTATTGGAGTTTTACCAGTTCCACCAGCTATAATATTACCAATAGATATTACATATGAATTAGATTTATATGTTTTTATTATTCCTTTGTTATAAAGAAAATTTCTGATTCGTGTGATCAGTATATATATGTATGATAATAATTTCAACTTATATCACTCAATATTTTCTCTAGTTCAATTAACTCTCTTGTTACTTCTTCTCTATCTTCTAAGCTGTCAAACTCAAAAGTTTCGGAGAATTTGAGAATTATAGGCGAGAAAGGTACGGGGATTTCAAATTTGTCCCAACTATTTAGCTTTATACTCCAACCAATATAAACGCTACAAAGCTGAAGTGGAATATTACCACGATTAGAAATAAGAACTGCTCCAATTTTCATTTTTTCATGTGGCCCTCTTGGACCATCAGGAGTGATGAGAATTGTTGTATCTTTAGCCTGATTGATTGCTCTTTCTATTACTTGCTTTCCACCTTTAGATGATGAGCCACGAATAAGCTTGAAATCCAACATTTTCAAATAATCCGAAAGTACTTGACCGTCATTGCTATTACTTACAACACCTGCTTTTTTCTTGAACTTTCTAAAATAGAACCAAACGGGGAGCATTTTCCCATGCCAAAATGCTATTACTTTTGGTTTATGGTCAACTGTTCCTAATACTCGGACTCTCCACGTAAGTGAAATCATGTAAAGTATATAAAGCCCTATTCTAATAAGTATTTTCAAGTTAGAAACTCTTTATGTATAATACTAGAAGCTGTCTTACAAGCTGATTGTTTACCTAATAATTCTCTTATTTCAATAAAATCAGTTTTTATCTTATTTATTAAATCTTTGTTATTCATATAAATATCTAATTCTTTAACTATTTTACTTGCGGTAGCATCTTGTTGTATTAATTCTTTCACTACTTCTTTATTCAATAATATATTTGGCATAGCAAGATAATTAATATCAACTAAATATCTACCTATTAAATAAGTTGTCAAAGAAGTCTTGTATATCATTATAAATGGTAAGTTGAGTAAAGTAGCTTCTAGAGTAGATGTGCCAGTTTTCACAATTCCAAATTCACTAGATTTCATAGCATCTCTGCTATTATCATATATCCTTACATTTGGATTAGACTTTATAAAAGAGTCATAAATGCTTGAATCTATGGTAGGAGATTTTGAGATTGCAAATTTATATTTACCTTTACTCTTTTTGATTACATCATCGAACAATACAAGATGTGATTTTACTTCTTGAGCTCTACTACCTGGTATCATACATATTTGATTTTCAATTCTTTCGTCGTTTGTATCTAAATCAAATACTTCCAAATCTAAAGATGGATGACCGACGAACTCAGTATTTATTCCAAACTTATTAAAGAATTCGACTTCAAAAGGAAAAGCAACTAATAGTTTGTCAACTGATTTCGAGAGTTTTTTGGCTCTTTTCTTTCCCCAGGCCCAAAGTTGAGGTGCTATATAATAGCATACACTTTTGTTTAAAGATTTAGCATAGCTAGCTAGTCTTGTATTCAAACCAGGATAGTCAACTAAGATTACTAGTTCTATTTCATTATCCCTAATTATATTCTTAGAATTAGACTCTAACCGTTTGAAAAAACTATATTTCTTTGCTACTTCCCAAAAACCAACTACATTTATCTCACTGAAATCGATTATAGGGGTTAGACCTAATTCTTGCATTTTAGGCCCACCAATTCCGATAAATTGAAGTGAGCTATCTATTGCTAATAATTCACGCATCAAATTGGCTGCATGTATGTCTCCAGAAGGGTCACCTGCTGAAATAAATATTTTTCTATTTTGTATCGTCATTTACTGTTAATAAGATTGTAAAAACTAAGTTTTTATCTCATTCCGTTAAATCATATTTTGAATAATATCAAATTTAAGACTTTAATAATAAAATATGTCAAAATTTATACATTTACAGAATCATACTGACTTTTCTTTACTTGATGCTATTACAACCACCAACGAGTTAGTAAAGTCTGCTCTTGACTATGAACAGCCAGGAGTAGCTATAACGGATAATGGCGTTTTATATGGTGCATTCAACTTTCAAGAACTAGCTTCTAAATCAGGAATAAAGCCTCTAATAGGAGTAGATGCATATATAGCACCTGATAGCCGATTTGATAAATCATCGAGTAAACAACGTTATCATAGAATAGTTTTATTAGCAAAACATCGTGATGGATATAAAAACTTAGTAAAATTATGTTCTCGAGCATTTGTTGAGGGTTTTTATTACAAACCAAGAATAGATCTAGAATTACTCAAAGAATACTCTGAGGGGTTGATTTGTTTATCAGGTAGTAGAGGCAGTGAGATAGCAAGATCAATTGTTAATTCTAATTTGCAAGATGCTGAAACAGTAACAAAAACATATCACGAAATTTTCGGTGATGATTTTTATTTACAGATACAGAATCATGGTGTCCAATTCGATGATAAAGTTTGTGAAGTAATTCCTCAAATAGCATCTAAATATAATATAAAAACAGTTGCAACTAATGATACACACTACAGATATAAAGAACATGCAGTAGCACATAATATACATCTATATATAAAAGATGGTGGTAAAACTGAAGTAGATGTAACCAATCTTAGGTTCGGATCACCAGAATTCTATATCAAATCACCAGATGAAATGAAGGAATTATTCAAAGATATTCCTGAAGCTATCGAGAATACATATGAAGTATTCGAAAAATGTGATGTTGATTTCAAAAGTAAAATCTATATGCCAAAGTTTCCAATTCCTGAAACATCGAAATCTACTACATTGGCAGATTATTTAAGTGAATTAGTTTATAAGGGATTAGAACATAGATATGAGAAAATATCAGATGAGATAAAGGAAAGAACTGCGTTCGAATTGAAAGTAATAAATGACATGGATTTTCCTGGTTATTTCTTAGTAGTTTGGGATTTTATTCGAGCAGCAAAAGAAATGGGAATAAGAGTTGGACCTGGTCGTGGCTCTGCAGCAGGTTCCATAGTTGCTTTTGCTTTGGGAATTACTAACGTAGACCCATTGAAATATGATTTACTTTTTGAGAGATTTTTGAATCCAGATAGAAACTCGATGCCTGATATTGATATTGATTTTGCAGATGATAAACGTGAAAAAGTAATTGAATACGTGAAAGATAGATATGGTGAAGAAGCTGTAGCTATGATTATTACTTTTGGGACACTTTCTACACGAGCAGTACTTTCTGATGTTGGTAGAGTACTACAAGTTCCTTTTAATGATGTAAAAGATATAACTTCAAAAATTCCTGTAGTTAGGGGAGAAGTAACAAAGTTAAAACCTGCATTAGAATTATCTGAACTTAGCCATATAAAAGAGAAAATTAAGAATCCTAAGGATGATGAAAGTAAAAAGATAAAGCAATTAATCGAATATTGTTTAATCCTCGAAGATAGAAAAAGAAATGATTCTATTCACGCAGCTGGAGTGATAATAGCACCGAGTGATGTAACAGATTACATACCAGTAAACGTTCCTAAGAAGGCACAGACTTCTAGTATAAAGACTGCTACACAATTTACAATGAAAGAAGTTGAGTCTGCTGGTCTTCTGAAAATGGATTTCTTAGGGCTTAGAACTCTGTCAATTATTGAGAATACTTTGTCGTCTGTCAAACGAAACTATGATGTAGATATTGACTTAGATGAGATACCTCTTGACGATGAAAAGACTTATGAAATCTTTTCAAACTATAAAGCCAACGCTATATTCCAGTTTGAGAGTCAAGGAATGCAAGAGTGGCTCAGAAAGTTGAAGCCAAAGTCAATAGAAGAACTTACTGCGATGAATGCACTCTATAGACCAGGTCCAATGGACAATATAGGTGAGTTTATTGATCGTAAGTTTGGAAGAAAAAAGATTACATATCTTCACCCTCTTTTAGAGAAGTCACTAAGTAATACTTATGGGATTATTGTCTATCAAGAACAGGTGATGCGTATTACTCAAGATGTCGGAGGCTTTACACTGGCTCAAGCAGATATAGCTCGTAAGGCAATGGGTAAAAAAGATAGAGCTACTATGGATAGTTTGATGAGCCGTTTTGCAGATGGTGCAGAGAAGAATAATATTAATAAGAACTTAGCTACTGAAATATGGGAATTGATTCTGAAATTTGCTGAGTATGGATTTAATAAATCGCACTCCGTGGCTTATTCACTACTCGCTTATCAGACTGCGTATTTGAAAGCTTATTATACAGCAGAATTTCTTGCAGCCAATATGACTGCCGAATTAAATGATCAGAATAAATTAGTTAAATTAATTGATGATGCTAATTCATTTGGAATTACCGTTCATCCTCCTAACATTAACAAGTCTTCAATATTATTTGATGCAAAGGACAACGAAATATACTTTGGACTTGCAGGTATCAAAGGTGTAGGGGTAAATGTATTAGAAAAAATTATAGAAGCTAGAGAGGAGAAGGAATTTGATTCTTACGCTGATTTTTGTGAAAGGGTAGATGACAAAGTAATCAACAAAAAAACACTAGAATCTCTCGTTTGTGCTGGTGCATTTGATTGTATAGAAGATGGTAAGAGGGCATCTTTGTTTGAATCAATTGATATGGCTATTGATTTTTCTAAATCATTTAGCAATAAAGAAACAGAGAATATCGATTCACTTTTTTTAGGTGTTGCTGAAGAAGAAGTAGAAAAATTCAGATTAGCCGATGTAGAAGAGTGGGATCAGAAAACTAAGTTGATAAGAGAGAAAGAAGTTCTCAATTTCTATATTTCTGGGCATCCACTTAGAGAGTATGATGTATTAGTTAAGTCATTCAATAAAATGACATTTGACCAAAATCCGTCGGAACTAAAATCTCAAGAAATCACGGTTTGTGCTTATATTACTAATATGGTTGTAAAGCTAAGCAAGAGAGGAGACCCATTTGCGATTCTAACAATTGAAGATTATTATTCCAAAGCAGAATGTATAGTATGGGTCAAAGAATATAGAGAGTTAGGTGAAAAATTAGCCAAAGATAAAGCAATGCTAATAGAAGGTACTGTAAAAGAAGGTGAGGACTCTCTGAAAATCTATGTTTCTGGTGTAATGGATGTAGATGAAGCAATTGAAAAATACGGTGATGGGTACAAAATATGGATTGATTTGCACGATACAGAAGCTCAAGCGAAGTTAGATGTACTTAAAAATGATTATTTTGACCCCAAAAGTGCTCCTAAACAAATATATTTTAATATATTTGATAATGTTTCTGGGTATAAAAACTGTTTTAAAACTGAAACATTCAATATACCTTTAAATTTGGATGTTATGGGCAATTTACAAAGCTTGTTCGATTCACGTGTTTCACTAATTATGAAAGGGACAAATGGCACAAAAAGGTACTCTTAAGTCAATACTATCTGTTGGTTTAGCTGTAGTTATAGCTTACATATTGGTAAAAATATTCTTTTATTTTTTAGGATTCTTGTTAAAAGGAATTCTCTTTTTGTTATTTATAATTGCCATTGCTATTATCGCACTCCCAATTTATACGATTTTAAAAAAGAAGGTTTTTAAATAATGAAAAAATTAATAATTGTTTTTATAATATTATTTTCATTTAATGCTTATTCTCAAGAAAGAATTGTGATTAATGAGTCATCTGTTGAGTTAGCTAGAGTATTGGGTAAAGATATATTCGAATTGAATGGTGTTCCATTTTCGCAACCTATAGTAACTGCTACAAACGCAACTGCAAATTCTGGATTTTTTAACACTGCTTATATCCCTAAGAAAGATTCTCTGTATTTTAAAGTATCCGTAAATTATATGAATGGTTTTGTACCAGAAAAAGATAAAAGCTATTCACCTTCATTTCCTACAGAAGAATTTAGCGAAGGTAAGTTATTAAATTTTTTAACTATCGGTGTTTTTAATGGTGGTAATATTGGTATCAAAGATACTGTAGGTCTATATACTTACTTACTAAGAACGTTACTTTTTGATGGTATTAAAGATAAAACTATTAGTTTCCCAGATAGGACCGCGACTATATTAGGAAATGATAATAAAGTAATATCTATAAAAAAAGGTTCATTAGAGGCCAATGCAGACAAAAGAATCAGTGATCTAGAAAGTAAATATAATGTACAGTTCCCAGATTCAGTTTTAACTGAAGTTTTTAAAACTTTGGAGGGATTACCTGGTAATTTCACATTACCTAAAGGCTCAGGTTTAAATACAATGCAATTTGCGGTACCTCAAATCGAAATAGGTTCTTATTTTGGAACTGAATTGCTTTTAAGATTCATTCCTAAGATAAATTACGGAGAAACAATTGGAGATTTTGGATTCTTTGGTGTAGGTTTGAAACATTCAATATCACAATACTTTTTTGATTTTGATCAAGAGAGAACATTTGATTTGGCTGTTCAATTGGCTTATCAAAACTCTACATTAGATAATGTTTTTGGTGAGACTAGTGCTACTTTAACATCAACTGCAAATATTTTAAACTTCAACTTGCAGGCAAGTAAGAATATTGAAAATATAGTAGATGTTTATACAGGTATCTCCTTTGAACAAATTGATATTACGGCTGATTTTGTATATACTATACCTATCGAGAACCAAATACAACTAGGATTAGTTGATCCAATAACAAAAAAGCCTGACCCTGAAAATGGCTACCCTGGTGATACTAAACCACAGAAGACATCATTAACAGTAGATGATTTCAATATAAAA
>JAGXGG010000044.1 GCA_024636855.1 Ignavibacteriota bacterium
AGCGTTACCCAAAGAAGTAATACCATCAGCTGAACCAATACCTAGTGTAGATAATTCGCCCATAGTGAAATGATCACCAGTAATAATATTAGTGCCAGTTAGTAGAGTACCAGTATTAGCTGAGCTAGTACCTAGAGCGACACCGCCTATTGCTACTGAGCCAGCTACATCAAGAGTAATAACGTGGTCATTCACACCAGCATTACCACCACCGATAACTACTGAATCTTGAATTATATTCGGGTAAACCCCTGCTGCGAATATCGGTCCTATATGAGTAGAGTTGGCAGTCCAAGAATTTGGATTAGTCCAATTACCTGTCATACGGCTATAGAATATTCTTCTGAAAGCTATAAGCTCTGCCAAAGTCCAGTCACCAATCATATCAGCTGGATTAAATGAAGCTGGAGTAGAGAGTGTATTATTAGCTAAATTAATACCTGTATTATATGTAGTCCAAGTACCCGGAGTACCTTCACCTGGTTCCGACCAATTTCCAATTCTATTATAATCTGCTTCAGTACCACGTATATCTAAATCATTGTAATTGAATACAAATTGACCAGTAATAGTAGTAGTAGCACTATTGATTTCCCAATATCTAGCAATGTAATCACTAGCATCAGAAGAAACTTCATTATGAGCACCAGCTGGGTTCGTATTAGAACCAACATTAGTTTTTAAGCAAATATCACCATCAGCTCCACTAGCATCAGTAGTCATAGTAGCAGGAGCATAAAGATCATTCCCACCTTCTAGTGAACCAACAGGCCATGTGTAAGTACCGTTAATAGTTACTGTACGGCAAAGAGAGCCACCAGTTTTTGAAGTTCTTATATATCTAAGTGGTCCATCTGAGCCACCAGTTATTGCATTTGGATCAGAGTTAGTAACGCTAAGATTACCACCATTCCCCAATTCGAAGATTTGTGGGTTAGCATTTGCACCAACTAATAGATTCACCGTACCCGTTATAGTAGCAGGAGTATTCAATACAGCAATACCTGAACCAACACCTCTATCCATATTCAGATCACAGAAAGTAAGAGCACCAGGTCCATTTATTGTTTGATTAGTAGCACCGCTACCTTGCAGAGTCAAATCTGAACAAATAGGATTACCATTTATATCTTCGTTTAGAACTAAAGGTTCAGTAGTAGATAGATTGCCTTGTAAAGTCAGATTATTACCATCAGCTGAGTGACGCAAATCACCATCTGTGATAACCAAATCACCAGTTATAGTATAATCATTATCTCCAATAGCAACCGTATTATCACCAGGAGGTCCTGAATTATTAATAGTCAATGAAGCTATAGTTGTAGGGAATTCATTACCAAATATTTGGTCAGTAGTCCCTGAGAATGTAAAGTTTACATCTGTATCTATAGTTTTGTTGTCGAATCTAGTCCAACTTATATTATCGTCTGAATCAATACCAAATTCCGATTTATTATCGATAGTCCCACCAGTCAAATCAAAAGTACTAGTAGGTGTACTGCCGCTAACATAATTTCCAAGTCCAATCTCAAAAGTAGAATTATCTTTAATAGTCAATGCAGCTACTTGAGGTATAGTATCTAGTACGATAATATCACTATCATCTACTATTACAATATCTTCCATTTCAGTAGGGTCATTATTAGGGTATATACCACCCGGAGGTAATATAGTACCACCTATGTCCATAGCCCAAGAAGCATTGTCAGTCCATGGTCCATTAGAATTACTATAGAAAGTTCTTTGTGGTTTTTCACCAATATAGAAGTTTCCGAAATCTTCCCATAGAAGAGAAGTAGCTGAAAGCTCTACGTCGGCAATTCCAACATTCCATTGTAAATCAGTATTTTGTCTTTGATACCAGATAGGGAAAGTTGCAGGTAGCAATGTTTCTCTTCTGATAACAGCTTTAGTTACATCTATTGCAGCTAGTTCTGTTGAAGGAAATTCGAACTTAGTATCGAATTTTCTAGCACCTAAATCTACAGTATTATCACCAGCTGATATTTTCCAGAATCTTTCTATTCTCTTAGCTAGGTCCAATCTATTACCCCATAGAGGTTCATTAGGAACTGGCTCAAGAGCAATGACATCGAATCCACCGGCAACTCCACCAGCACCATTATCAGTAGTAACAGTGACAGGAGTATAAATATCGTTAAGTCCGACAGCGAATTGTTTAGAATCTATACCAGCAGCAAAGTATCTTTGCATAGTACCATCTACGAATCCGGTACCAGGTCTAATTACATTAGCACCATTTTCAACTATTACTTTTCTATCGTCAGTTCTAACTTTAATAAGTGTAGTGTCTAATAAACTCAATGTATTTTCAACATACAAGTGTGTATTAGTTCCACCAGAAGGTAAAAGATTGAAAGATATATCTCCACCAGTAACATCTAAGTTATAGAATGACAGACCATCAGCATTACCAACATTGAATGATTTTGTATTACTACCTGCAACTAAGAAGTTACCCAGAAGAGGTTTCCATAGTCCATTAGTATATTGAGAGAAATTACCATATAATCTAAAATCTCTATTACCAGACTCATAATTACCATTATCAACAATAATTGAGTCTCTTACTTTTATAGGTAATGAACCAATACTATTAGTGGTGAAAACAGATTCGGTAGCATCGGTCAAATCTACTTTTACAGAAGCTAGAGTATCAGGGAATCCTTTCCCTGAAACCATACTAGCATTAATAGCTTTGAATATATAATTCGCAACACCAAATGACTTTGTATTAGTTTGGATAGCACCTTGAGTAGAGTTATCAGTGATACCACCAACATTACTAAATGCTAAAACGCAATCATCATCAATTTGGAAAGAACTAGCTTTCAAACTACCAGTATTCCCTAGTATATAAAGTTCGCCCGGGTTACCCAGATATTTCTCAACAATTACTGCTCTCACAGGGTCATGCAAGATACCATCGGGCATTGTTATTCGTTTGTTGTCACCAATTCTAACTATATCAGAAGTCAAGTTAGGGAAACGAGATGCAGTAGCACCACCATAACCAGCTGTTGACCAGCTACTAGCTAAACGCCAGTTGCCATTAGCGATACTATAGAAGGTAGTACCAGAAGGCTCACCGACTACCACATCACCATAGAAATTAATTTGCCTTGTTCGGATTGAAGTTGTTGTTTTGTTAATAGCATTTAACGCAGTCCAAGTTCCAGTACCTGGAGGACATAGTCCCGGAGGAGCTGGACAAGCAGGATCATACATAAACTGTTCGAAGAAATTAGTGTTTGCACTATTTCTAATATCTGCAGGATTTAAGAAATCTAATTTTAATTCATAAGTATTACCAGCACCTAAAGCAAAACCATTAGTGTTTATATTCCAATATTTTTGGATATTAAGAACAGTATTCATAACTGTAGGGTCTAAATCTGGGTGATCTATACCATAGTGAGCTACACCAATTAGTCCAGCTGTATTCCCATTGTTTACAGTTTTGACAAGAGCAGGTCTATATGAATCAATAGTGTCTGATCCAACTGCGTAAACTCTCTCAGTAGCGTTTGCTGTGAAATGTCTGTATAATCTACCATATATGTGTCCTTTACCATTTCGGATGATAGCAGGGTTAGTACCTCCAAGAGGGCTAAGTTCTACGAATTGTCCAAATTGGTTAGCACTTCCGTCAATAAATGCATTATTCCCAACAGTAAACTCTAGATTTCTATGTACTAGTAAATTAGAATTACCAGAACCTGATAAGATTACTTTTCCAGCAGTCTTATCAATTGTTAAATTATGTAAGCTCATTCCAGGGGCATCATCATTGAAAATAGTCTGATCACCAGTACCATTTAGAGTCAGTAATCTGAAATCGGCGATGTTTCCATTAGAAGCATCGAATAGTCCATAATTAGTAATATTACCGGCTACAGATAGACTATTTGTAGAAACATCATATTCAGCATTATTATCAATTTCTAAATTGTTCTTAACGGCAATTGAAGCACCAGTTTGCTTAGCCGTGATAGTATTTCCTACTACATGTAGATCATAAATTGGTGTACTACCAATTACTTTAATTTCTGAACCACCAACTGAAGAAGTGGAATCTCCTATCTGAACTATACCGCCAGTGAACCCCGTACCAACTGCAGAATTTACTTTGTAATCTGCGTTAGCTCCAGGAATTGCATTAGCTATTATAATTCTACCAGAAGCCATATCTAGTTGAGAGCCTGCATTCACATTCAGACCAATAAGTCCAATGTCAGTTGCACCTTTGTCAAGTACTTTTAGTTGAGAATTATTCTCTATGTTTAATCTTAAAGTTGCACCAAGGAAATCTCCATCGAAAGCTCCTGCAACTGTCATCTTCCCACCATCAAGGTGAACTAAAGTATTATCTTGATATATGAAGTTTTCATCTATAGCATTACCAACTACAAACTCTCCGCCGAATATTTCTATTGTATTATCAACGTCAGTATTAACTGTTTCATTTGATATTAATCGACCATTTGTTACAACTATACCTGTAAACTGATCCATATTGATACCAATACCATCAGTACCTGCTACGAAATCATAATTATTATAATGCTTCAAAACACCTGATTTAAGATTAAATCCATAATCAAGGAATGATGATGAAGCTGCACCCAAAGTAGCGGAGTTGATGAATAGAGTATCACTTAATCCACCATCTTTAGTAAGATTTACTTCAGATAATCCACCCCAATCCCCAGTACCTTCTATATAACTATCAGTAGAACCATTGAAGTTGAGTACAACAAAATCGTTTGTACCATTATATAAATCTATTCCGGCTGTATTGGCAGTAGTACCATTATTGATTAGTCTTTTGTATATAGAAAGGGTATCTACTTTTCCTAATTGAGTGGCAGTTTGAATTCTTCCATCAGTATTTAAGAAAAGAGATCTTTGAATAGTCATATGTTTATCCAAAGGAGCAGCAGCAAAATTCAATATTCCTCTACCAGCTGTAGAGGCCCCACTGAAAGCACCACCAATAGTAATAGTATCAACTGTAACTGTGTCTATGTTAAATGCAATAGTGTGACCATCTATAAAGACAGTATCCGACTGAGAAAGTTCACCAGGGGAATAAGAAGAAGGTGGACCTGCGTGTCCAACATTCGACCAATTTAAAGGAGTATCCCAGTTTCCAGTTACTCTAGAATAATAGTTTCGCCCTTTGAAAAAAGTACTTGATTCACCAGCAGTCCAATCTCCTACATAGTAAGAAGTATTAGTAGCTTTTATAGTATCTGGGTAAGCACTCGGAGTTGGTCCTAAGTTTACTTCCCATTCATTAGACGGTCTATAAAGCCCAGCATAATATCTTGGTGCATTACCATTAGTATCAGCAGGGATATTGTAGAAAAACTTGAATTCAGAAGTATTTAAACTTGTAATATTCTGACTAGCAACTGTCCAGTATTTATTCAATATTAAATCATTTCTTCTAGCTGGATGTTTCGCATTATTTAGTTGAACTGAGATTGCAGGTATACCAGTATAAGTACCATTGATTGTAATAAATCCAGGGTTATAAAGAGTACCTGTTCCAATCGGATATGTAAATGACTGGTTTCCAGCAACATTATTAAATTGCTTTCTTACAACTCCAGATAAAGTTGGTGTTCCAGAAACTTTTATCATTCTGTTTATACCAAATCCACCAGCTCCAGATGTTAAAACTGAAGCATTACCAAACGTAAGTGTATCGCTATTTTCAATATTTAGTTTTGTTTGTGATGTAACAGCCGTGTTACCAGCAAATGTAGTGTTAGTATTAATAAATACATCATTTGAATCTTTATTAATAGTAACAGCACCTAGTATAACTGCATTATTTCCACGAATTTTCTGATTTTTACCTTTGTAGAATGTAAGAGTAGAAGCACCTTGATTATATGGAGTCAAAGTATCGACAACTATATCACCAGCTAAACTTATATTATTACCATTAGCATTTAATACACCACTAGTGAACTTTAATGAGTCTACGATGTTCAATGTTTGAGATACATTAACTTGACTAGTAGGTCTTGGACTGTGAATTGTTAATGAGTTTATAGTATTTGGAACTAGATTACCCATATTCTGGGAAATATTTGTATTCGGATTACGAACTACAATTGTATAATCTTCAGCTTCACCATTACTATTTGTACATGGGTCAGTATTAGTACTATTAGACCTATAAATAACCCTCATTTGAGTAGACCCTTCAGGGGTAGTAGCTGGTACAGTAAAGTTTACATTAGTTGTAGTAGAGTTATTAGGGAAATCTTGATTAGCAATTGTCTCACCTGCGTCAGTCCAAACACCGTTTCTATTCCAATCTATATATGCTCTTAAATATCTCGTATTAGTAGTACCTTCTTTTTCAACTTCCAATGTATAAGTTTGACCAGCAGTTAACTCAGCCACATAATCATGAAATGATAATATATTAATTAAACTATCACCAGTATTATTATTCATTAATGTAGTTGCACCCTGACGTACAGTCACACGACGAATATATCTCGCATTATCACCCATATTGATAGTACAATAGTTATGATAATAAGGGAAACTTCTGTTTGGATTATCTGGATTAATACCTTCGGCAGTGTAAACAAGATTAACGCTGTCTTCAATAGCTCTAGCATAACTTTTTAGATTACCAAGTCCTCTAACAGCTACAGGAGAAGTTTGATTAATTCCTTCAGATGAACCGATAATAAGAGTAGCACCTTTTTCAGCTTTGAAAGAGTTTCCTCTCAAATCAAAGATATCTAAGTCTAATATACCTTTGGGCTTTACTACCACGTTAGGACCAACTTTTGCTAAATATCTAGCAGGCGTGCCATTTGCAGTATACTCACCCATACCAATAGACGCGTTAAGAGTTACTTTATGACTTGAATCTATAATTACATTATCATATTGACGTAAAGGAAATTTTCTGAAATTTATAGTTGGTGAAGTAATATTTGCTGTATTTACGTTACTTAAATGACTAACGGTTGACCAAGTATTGGCATCTGTCCAATTGCCTGATTGTCTTGAATAGAATGTAATAAACTGTGCTTTACCATTTTGATTACCTAAAACGAAATCACCTAGTAACAACGCATTATTTGATAATGTTTTAGTTGTTCCCCAAGGTTTTGTTATATCATTAACATCTGTAAACACATTTCCAGTAGTTCCATTTCCAAATGTATTTGCAAAACTTGGAGTTCTGCTCATATCTCTTGTATCAGTACAAATACCACCATTAGAAGGCCAGATTGACTCCCAATCAGTTGTGTCTCTTGTTGCATCATTGAAATACTTGTTAAAAGCAAAATCTGCACATTCGTAACTATCTATTCCTTCCCAATCTTCAGAGTTTCTATATTCACTTCTTATATCAAAGTTTCTAGCACCTCGAACAAATGTTGACCAAGCTGGTTTTGATAATCTCCAATATCTATGAACTATACGTCCTGGATAAACTGGTGGATTCGTTGTCGTTATTATTTCATCACCCATATATGGATAATCACCTGCAACAGCATTCATAGCTAAGAATCCAGCCGTAGAACTACCACCACTTCTCATATCTAAATAGAATGGTGAATAATATAAAGTATCACCAACTTCAAAAGTTACTTCAGCTGCATCACCAGATGGAATATTTTTGATTAATTCACCATTTATGTGTCCTTCACCTGTTCTATTAACTGTACCACGTACAATTACGAAGTTACCAGTTTTACGAGCATAAACAATTCCTTTGTTTGCTGCAGGGAAACTTAGTTGATTTACAATATCTATAGGAGAATTATCTTCAAGAATTACATTTCTACTATTCTTGTTTACTGTTATATTATACACTCTCAATGAATCAACAGATTCATCATTTACATACTGAGTTGAATCCCCAGTAAAAGTGATAGTAGGAGTAGTAGTATATGCAAACCCTACACCAGCAGATCTTCTCAAATTACCTTGTAATGAAAAAGAAGTACTATGTGTGAAATTTCCTGATTTCAAATAAAGTGAATCAAGTATTACTTTATTTGTTTGATCAAAAGTCAAAGTGTTTGATGGCTTATTCAGTATCAACCTAAAAGTATTGTTTGGCAAACCTGTCCCTATTGTTTGGGGAGATGTACCACTGTATTCGAAAATACCTTTATTATCATTATTATAGTTATAATCTCTTGTACTCATCTGTATAGCACCAGTAGCACCGGTAGCCATTATACCTTGAGTGTTTTCTATTTCTAATTTACCGTATTGATTTAATCTAAACTCGCCAGTACCTTGTATATTATTATTAGCTGTAAAGGTAATAATACCAGTCGAATCAATATTTACAAACTTATTATTAGTCTTGTTATTAGCTAAGGTTATTCTCTTACTATCACCTATATAAACATTACCATCTATTGTTGGTTCAATAGTAGTAGGGGCACCACCAAATCTCTCAGTTGACCAACTAGCAGGAGTTGACCAATTTCCATTGGCTATACTGTAGAAACTAAAACTACTAGGTTCTCCAGTAATAAAAGTACCAAATTGTTTCGTTTTAAAGAATTTTATACTGCTTGCCGTTCTACTACCGAAGTAAGGAATTCCAGTACGTTGAGGGAAAACCCATGCACTACCATTCCATAATCTTGCTTCGAAGAAGTTAGGGTCTGCTCCGTTTCTTAAATCATTACTTGCCACAAAGTTTAATTGTACAGTATATGTTCTATCCACTAAAGCAAAAGTAGAAGAAGTAGGTTTGTTGATTGTCCATTGTCTTCTAACATTTCTAGGATCAGACATTAAGCTATTAGCAGGAATAAGTCCAGTTGTAATAGGTGAAGTAGTACCGGTAATTGTATCTGCCTTCACTGCAATAAATCCAGCAGAACCTGCTATACTATCCACAGTAAAATTGACTGAAGTATAAGAAGTAGCCGTTCCAACTTCATAAAGAGTGGTAGAAGGTCCTGTCGGAATTGACTTCCATTGTGTACCATTTATATGTCCTGGTGTAGCACCAGGTCTAATTACATTAGCAAGTGTAGTTACTCTTCTAACGCCAGTAATTATATTACCTGATTCTAAAGTAACATCACCATTAATATTTAAACCACTTTCAGTTGTTGTACCAATCGCAGATATATTAACACCATTTGGATTTCTAAGAATTAACTTATCAAATGTTTCGTCTGCATTTGGTTTTGTAATTGTTTGAAGCACAGTACCATTCAAATAGAGATTTGCATTATTGGTTATATAATTACCTTTGTAATTCAACCAATTTCCTGACAAAGTGATATTTGTTGCTTGATGAAGCAAAGTAGAACTTGAATCAATTCTTATATTATTTCTAATTTTTAATTCATCTAGTGGACGAACAATACCTTTACCAGTAATGACTAGATTATAGAAAGGATTCTGAGTCGTATCACGACTAGTTATATTAGTTGTAGAAGCTGTAACAGGTGAATTCATCAATACAGTGTTTATACCTGGTACAAAAATACTACCTGCGTCTTGGTTTATCCAATTTCCTTCAACAGAGAGGTTAAATCCATTCGAATTGAATGTTGCTTGATTTCTTAATGTTACATTACCCTTTACTATATATAAAGGGGTTCCAGCATCTTTTAGATTTTTATTACCAGTACTATCAAGTATTAGATTGTGATAAATCAAATAATTAGCAGAGTCAGCTGGGCTATTTGGTTTAATAGGTATATACTGATTACCACCATTCTTGTTAAATATAACCGTAGAACCAGAAGTTAAGAACTTATATGTAGTTGAACTGAAATCAAGATTGGAGATTTTCAATGAATCGGCAATTTTAATCTGACCATTAGAAGGGAAAGTTATATTTCCACTTCTATTACCAGAAAGCTCCAATTTGTTATATTGCAATACAGCAGGTGAAGTTATATTAGTAGGTACTGATGCAGCACCAGAACCAAAGAAATTAATGAGACCAGCTGTAAAGTAAGGTGCAGAATAATTAGTAGGAAATGAATTTCTAATTCTGAGTTCCCCACCACGCATAGTCAAAGTACGGTTAGCACTTGCTCCATTTATAGAGTAAGAACCAATATCAAATATACCATCATTTATAACTAATGAGTCTTTGATAGATACGAAATCATTCATTTCTAATATTCTATTTGAAACCGCCTTATTTAGGATGATAGTTCTTACAGATGCCGGTAAACCGTTACCTGAATATTGTAAAGCATCAACTCCTTCATAAACATAGAAGACGTTTTCAGACATACTTTTTGCAGGTGATCTTAGGTTACCTTGAGTATCACCGTTGTCTATACCTTGAGCACTAGTTATTCTTAATCGTGCTTCATCTTTTACAATTATAGAATCAGCAGCTAGATAATTTTCACCAGTGAAAATAATCGTAGAATTTTCTTCGATACTTATCTTAGCAATTTCACTAGAGTTTGTAACTACTGTTACAGTATTATCTTTTATTCTTGCTATATCAGAACCATTAGTAGGAATAGTAGTGGATGCTGCACCACCAAAGCCTAATTTAGACCATGTGTTTGGATCATTATAGTTACCATTGGCTCTACTATAATAAGTAGCAATTGCAGCTTCTTCAATACCAGCAGTCCAATCACCTCTTAAAACATCAACTTGTTCAGAATAAATCAAATCGGCGTTTATATCTACAACTTGATTAGAAGCACCAGGATTTACGTACCATTGCGCGGCACCATCTGGATATGGTGGTGAGTATTGTAATACTTGATAGTTACCTTCATTAGTAGTTACTTCCGTATTATCATATTTGAAAAGTAAATTCACGCCTTGGCTTGAAATAGTTAAATTCCTTTGATCAATAGCCCAATATTTTTTTAGTGCGTTATTTGATATTTGTAAAGTTGGATGCTCAGTTGTTACTGGTTTAACTCGAATAAAAGCATTCGAACCAATTGTCACTTTTCCAGCTATCAAGGTTACATCAGCAAATGTATATACTCTAGAAGGAGTACCATTAGTCGAAAGTGGAAATCTAAAATTATAGGGTAGTGAAGCTCCGCTTGAAATATTTTTTCTTAAAAAGCCACTATTTATTCCTAAAGAAGTGTAAATACTTTTATCTTTACTATATAACTTAGCCGTTCCATTATCAGTATAAATATTTCCTGTTTCACCTATAGTAAGCGTATCATCAGAAATATCAACTAATGAATTTGAAAGTAATCGTAAATTATTTTCTATAAGGACATCATTAGTGAGAAGGATATTACCTGCCGTTTTATTTACAGATACATTATAGAATTTTGATTCTGAAGTCCCACTAATTGTTTGGTTAGCACCAGAGTTAAATAGAGTAACACCACCATTCGGTGTCATCGTTCCATTGTTAGTCCAATTACCAGTAACTACTATAGAATCGCCAGTGTTCTGAGTAAATTGAGAGCTATTATTCAGGAGTACATCACCATTAACTCTTAACTTAGCGTTAGAGCTTATAAAAAGTGTACCATTACTACTTACGTTTAGTCCAGCTTGTGAAAAAGAGGAGTAACTAAGTAATACCAGAACTGAAATAAATATTGTAAAGTTTTTTATCATTAAGATTTATTATCTTTTTTATTATTTTATTACTGTTATATAGAAATTCATAGCTGTAAAATCAATGCTTCCTGATGAAAGATTTCTAAACCTAACTTCAACATTACCAGCACTAGAGACTCTAGCGTATCCAATAAGGACATCAGCACCTAAACTATTTGCAGGAGAAACAACAACAGATGAACCAACTTCAGCATCTGTGACTGAATAAAAAACTGAGAGTGACGAATTTGGATCAATTGGATCTAAATCTTTATTTACAGTTGCTTTGATTATATTAACTAATCCAGTTCCGTTTTTACCAATTTTAACCTTACCATCAGTTTGTACAGTAAGTGTAGTATCACCATTTGACTCAACTAGTAGAGTATTACCAGTACCAGTATTATTCAAATAAGCAACACCACCATTTCCAGAATTAGATATTTCGATAGTTTCGTCTGCGGCATTAGTTCCTGTAAGAGTAATTGCACTAGCATCAACAATTATTGCTCTACCAGCACCAGAACCACCTTGGTCATAAGCAGCATCTAGAGTGTTTCCACCGCCACCACCTGCAACAGTCGCCGGTTCCCATTGAGTAAGAGCATTGTTCCAGCTTAACACCTGACCATTAGTAGGAGCAGTACTTGCTACATTTCTACCTTGAAGACCTACTACTAAAGCAGTATCAGTTCCATTAACTAACAAATCTCTACCAAAAGAGAATGTCGAAAGTTGACCACCAGCTATAGTTCGAACAAATTTATTTGCCGCTAAGCCAGAGAATATGATATTTCCAGATGAAGTAATGCCAGTTGCTGAGTTGATAGCTCCAGTTCCATTCACTTGGAATTGTGAAGTAGTACCTACAGAGAATAATGAAGTGGGGTTATTAGAACCGACACCAAAATTTCCGTTAGCGTTAATTCTTAATCTTTCTGTGTTATTAGTAAATAATGTGAAAGCAGTATTATCAGTTGTACCTAAGAAATCTGTACCTGGTACAGTACCAGAATTACCTGTTCTAGCCCAAGCTGCAGTACCTACATTTGCATTAGTAAGTAATCCTCTCCATGCTGTTGCTCCAGCATCATATACTTCGAATCTATTATTGTCAGTATTGAAGATTAGCAATCCGTTTGCAGGAGATGGGACTGTAGCACGTTGAGCAGATGTCATCCTTGGGACCAAAACACCCTTGGGAGTTGTGATATAGGTTACTTGTAATGCTGCAGAATTATCAGGTGAAGTTGTATTGATACCCACGTTTTCGGATTGACCGAATAGGATATTTGACGACAATAGAACTGTTACTAAAAGGATTAAAGATTTTTTCATATTTGTATGACCGATATTATGACAATTATCGAGTGTAGTTATTTATAATTATAACAAATATAAGTTATACATTTTGCTTTTTGATTAAGTAGTACTACTTAATTTTAAATTCATAATACATAATTTATTCTGTAGTTCTCTTTAATATAGAGTATCTTATTAGTTCCGCTACATTGCTTACATCTAGTTTTTGCATTAAGTTATAGCGATGGGACTCTACAGTTCGTACACTAATAAAGAGTTTTTCTGCTATATATTGACTTGTCTTTCCTTTAGCAACTAAATCTAAAATTTCTTGTTCACGTTTTGTAATTACAACTGGAGTAGAATCTAATTCTGAAGTACTTACACCTTTCTTTTGTATCAGTCTAACTACACTTTTACTGAAAACCCTCTCCCCTTTTATTACATCTAATATAGAGTCAATCAATTCTCGTGCATTTATATCTTTTGATAGATACCCATCAGCACCTGCTTCCAGTGCATTCTCTAGGTGGAACGAATCTTCGTATGCAGTAAGCATAATCACATAACAATCTATTTTCTTTTCACGGATTTTCTTCAGAGCATCAATCCCATTAAGTTTAGGCATCATAATGTCAGATAACACTACATCAGGTTGATGATAACTTACAGTATCTACCAAATCTTGACCATTTTCTGCTTCATCTATTATTTTTATTCTTCTATCAATAGATAATAGCCTTCTTATCCCAGCTCTTACAATCTCATGATCATCTGCTATTATGACTTTAAGTGGGTTGCTTTCTGTAGGTTCAATCATAATTCGCTCCTTAATTTTTCAATTTCAGAAAACCATATTTTTCCAACTGTATCAGATGGCATTCGCCAATCTCCTCTCGGTGATAGAGAAACTGAGCCAATTTTGATTCCATCTGGAATACATGACCGCTTGAATTGGCTAGAGAAAAATCTTTTGAAAAATATTTCTAACCAATTAATTAGCTCATTATTTGTATATTTATCTGAAAATATTCGTTGCAATATAAAGAAAATCTTACTAGGTTTGAATGAATGTTTAATAAAATAATAAAGTATAACATCATGAACCTCATAAGGGCCAATAATTTGTTCAGTATTCTGAATCTCATTGTTTTGTATAGGAACTAGCTCAGGACTTATCGGCGTATCTACAATGTCGGAGAGGATACTACTGATATCTTTATATTCTTCCCATTTACAAAGAGTATGAATCATAAATTGAATTACTGTCTTCGGTAAACCAGCATTTACGTTATACATAGACATGTGGTCTGCATTATATGTAGACCAACCCAAAGCTATCTCAGATAAGTCTCCTGTACCTACGACTATACCATTAACTTTATTAGCATAATCCATTAGTATTTGAGTTCTTTCTCTTGCTTGTGCATTCTCATAAACTACTGAGATTTCACTTGGGTCGTGATCAATATCTTCAAAGTGATTATTCACTGCATCGCTAATATCAATTACCTTACTCGTTATACCCAAATTTTTATTTAATGCAATTGCATTAGTATTAGTTCTTTCAGATGAACCGAGACCTGGTAGAATCAGCCCATATATATTATTAACATCTAACTTCAGTTTCTGGAAAGTCTTATAGGCAACTAGCAAAGCCAAAGTAGAATCTAACCCACCTGATATTCCAAGAACCACGCTCTTACCATTTATATGGAGTAGTCGTTTTGCTAGTGCTGTTGACTGAAAATCTAATATTTCAGCTACTAACCCATCTGCTTTATCACCTTTTTCAGTAATAAATGGATTTTTATCGAATTCTCTATATACTTTATCAGTAATTTTATCACTAATGTTGAATTTTAGGATTCTATAGTCAAATGATGGTTGCTCGAACCCGTATGAGCTATTTTTCAATCGTGCATTATATATTTTTTCTAAATCTATGTCAGAAATTATATAGTGTGCATCGAAATCAAAATTCCGTGTTTCTTTTAATAGTTTACCATTTTCCGAATTTATTAGATGCCCAGAGTATATCACATCAGTCGTAGATTCACCTGATCCGCATGAAGAGTATATATATGTAGAAAGTGTTCTAGCCGATTGAGTAGTTACTAATTCGCGTCTATAATCTGATTTGGAGAGTAATTCGTTACTAGCACTCAAGTTTAGAAGCACGTTAGCTCCAGCCAAACACAAATCTAAACTAGGTGGTTTTACAGCCCACAAGTCTTCGCAAATCTCTATACCAACTCTCACATCGGGTCTTTCTTCGGATTGGAGTATTATATCACTTCCGAATGGATGTATCTCATTATTGATTTTAATAGTGTCGAAACGCCTATCTATATCAGAAGAGAACCAACGTTCCTCATAAAATTCATTTGTACTTATTATATACTTCTTAGGTATTATACCTAAGATTTTTCCCTTATTAATAGCTACTGCACAATTGAATAATCGTCCCGAACTTCGGAGTGGTGCACCAACTACTATTAATGCATCTATATCTTTCGATATTACTTTTATTTTTTCCAAACTTTCTTCTACTGCATCCAGTAAAGATGAATTGAAAAATAAATCATTACAAGAATAAGACGAGATAGCAAGCTCAGGGAATAAGCAGATATCCGCCTGTTCTTTGTTGGCTACTTGAAGTAGTGAGAGTATATGTTCTGTATTGAAGTCCACGTCTGCTACACGTACTTCAGGAGAAGCATTAAATACTCTTAGATAATTATAATTTCTTAGGTTTATTTTCATAATACTAATTTAGTTATAAAAAGATTATAAATGAAAAATCATCAATTTGTAAAATATATGACAACTACTAGCGTTAACGAAATATGTGTCTTATTTTATAACAACATACGGGTTTTATTATGCTTAGGTGGGTAATTATATTTTTAGTTGTGGCTTTGATAGCTGCAGTATTTGGATTTGGTGGTATAGCAACTGGTGCGGCTTCAATAGCTAAGATTCTATTCTTTGTTTTCTTAGTGTTATTCGTTATTTCATTGATAGCTGGTGGAATAAAAGGATTCAAATAGCTAGAAACTCAATCACAATTTGTATTTAAAAAGAGAGAGACTGTCATTATTAAAAGCAGTCTCTTTTTTATTATCACTTTACAAAACATATTATAATATTCAACATTTTGCATTAATACAGTATTTTGTTAAATTTCATATTCAAAATTCAATAATAATTTATCATAAATGACAAATCACGAAGACGTAGTAATAATAGGTATAACAGGTGGTATAGGTTCAGGTAAATCAACTATAGCGAAATGGGTTCGAGAGCTAGGATACCCTGTATTATCAAGCGACGAAATTGCTAAACAAGAGATGAGCTCTAATATAGAATTGAGAAACAAGCTAATATCAGAGTTTGGAGAAAGTATTTATAAAGAGAATGGTGAGTTAAATAAATCATTACTTTCGGATTTGATATTTGATGCTAATCACTCCCAAGTGAAAAAGATTAATCAAATAGTACATCCTTATGCAATTGAATCTATTATGAATCAACTAGAAGAATTAGCGAATAATGGAAGTAAAAAGATTTTTGTTGAAAGTGCTTTGATGTTTGAATCAGGTATGGCTGAAGGCTATGACTACATAATAACAGTCCATACTGACGAAGATAAAGTCATAGAAAGAGTACAATCAAGAAGTGGGCTAAGTGAAGAAAAGATAAAAACAATTATGAAATCTCAGTTAAACCCAATAGAGAAAAAGAAACTTGCGGATTTTGTAATAGATAATAACGGAACAGTCGACGATCTGCGAGTCTCATTCGATACGCTATTTCCTATATTAGAGATTTTGCCACCAAATGATAGTGACGAAGAGGAATAATTCATTTCATATTAAATTCAAAATTACTATCTTTGTAACTAATAATATATCAAACAACATACAATCGAGTTTCCAAATGCAATTATACATAGACACAGCCAATATAGACCACATAAGAGAAGTCAACGAGATGGGAATCATTTCGGGCGTAACTACTAACCCTAGCTTACTTGCGAAAGAAGACCCAAATGTAGACGTTAAGAAAAGAATATTAGAAATTCACGAACTAGTTGGTGGGCATCTATCTGTAGAAGTGAACTCTGTTAAAAAAGATGATATGCTAGCTGAAGCTGAAGGCATATTGTCATGGTTTCCAAAAGCAACAATCAAAATCCCTATGATTGGTGAAGGACTAAAAGCAGTAAAAGAATTAAGCAGAAGAGATATACCAACTAACGTTACTCTTATATTCAGCCCAACACAAGCCATAGCAGCTAATAATGCAGGTGCTACTTATGTATCAGTATTTATGGGAAGATTGGACGATATGGGTCACGATGGTAATCAAGTAATAGACGAAGTAGCCGAGATATGGGACGTAAACGGATTCGAATCGCAGATAATAGCGGCATCTATACGTCACCAAGGTCACCTAATAGCTTCTGCTACTGCCGGTGCTGATATAGCTACTGTACCATACAATGTATTAATGCAATCACTAAAACATCCATTAACTGACTCTGGATTAGAAAAGTTCCTTGCAGACTACAAATACATGCAATCAGAAAAAGCAAAAGTCCAAGCATCTGACCAATAGTATCCATCTGTCACTCTGAGCGAAGCGAAGAGTCTAGTAGAAATAGAAAGAATAAAAAAGAGACGAAATTAATTCGTCTCTTTTTTTTTGTAACACTTCACTAAAGGTAACGTTTAAAAATAAGTCTAAATCTAACTAACCAAGACTTACCTTATGAAAGTAAAAATGATATTACCTGCATTAACTGAAGCAGAAAGTCCATTCTGGAGACCAATCAAATATTCATTGTTCCCACCTTTGGGACTCGCTACTTTGGCATCTTATTTATCTGATGAGGATGAAATTGAGCTAATAGATCAACATGTAGAAATTCTAAATATTGATGACACCCCAGATTTAGTAGTAATCCAAGTCTATATAACAAATGCATACAGGTCATATAAGATAGCAGATAGTTATAGAAAAAAAGGAGTGTATGTGATACTAGGAGGATTACATGTAACTTCGCTACCAGATGAAGCAGCTGCTCATGCTGACTCTATTTTCATTGGACCAGGTGAAGAAACATTTCCTACTTTTTTAAAAGACTTTAAAAACCGAGAGCCCAAAAAAGTATATAATTCAAGTATAAGAACTTTAAAATCTATTCCTCCAATTAGAAGAGATTTGATTAAAAGAAATAGATACTTAGTTCCTAACTCTATAGTTGTTACCAGAGGATGCCCACATCATTGCGATTTTTGTTATAAAGATGCGTTTTACGAAGGAGGAAAATCTTTTTATACCCAAGCAGTTGATGATGCACTTGCAGAGATAGAACGATTACCAGGTAGGCATTTATACTTCTTAGATGACCATTTATTAGGTAATGCTAAGTTTGCAACAGAACTGTTTGAAGGGATGAAAGGAATGAATAGAGTTTTTCAAGGTGCAGGTACTGTGGATTCTGTTTTAAGGGGAAATTTGATTGAAAAGGCGGTAGAAGCTGGTTTGAGAAGTTTATTTGTTGGCTTTGAGACTTTCTCAGATGCAAATTTGAAACAAAGTAATAAAGGCCAAAATTTGAAAAGAGACTATTCACAAGCCGTGAAGAGATTACATTCATTGGGGATTATGATTAATGGTAGTTTCGTATTTGGTTTAGATGATGATGATAAAGATGTATTTAAAAGGACTGTCGACTGGGGGATAGAAAATTCGATAACTACATCAACATATCATGTACTAACACCATATCCTGGGACTAGGTTATATAAAGATATGGAGAAGCAAGATAGAATCTTATCTAGAAATTGGGATTTGTATGATACAAGAAATGTTGTCTATAAAACAACTAATCTATCTGCTAAAGAATTAGAAGATGGTTATAATTGGTCTTATAAGGAGTTTTACAAATGGAGTAATATTTTTGAATCAAGTATAAAACACGATTCAAATAAACATAAACTTAAACATTTCTTTTATTCTGGTGGTTGGAAAAAATTTGAACCATTATGGAATTTTTTGATTAAAACTAAAAATCTAAATAATACTCTGCCTTTTTTGGAATCAGTATTATCTAAGGTTGAAAATAAAAAATCAAAAACTAAACAAATAGATTTGAATAGACATATTCTTTAGTAAGTAGAAAATATATTTCTCATAAAGGTGAAATGTATTTATTTATCAAAATTGCTACAGATATTAAACCCCCTATGGGGCTTATGACAAATAATTTTAATCAATTTTACTTGACTTTCAATACCCTATATTCAACATCTTATATATAAGTGAAGCAGTAAGAATATCTGGATGTGATAATCCTTCCATTGGTGCTAATTCTACTACGTCGAAACCAATAACTCGCTTGCCTGCTGCTTTAATCTTACGGAGTAAATCCAATGTCTCATGGTAAAGAAAACCATCTGGCTCGGGTGTACCAGTAGCTGGCATAATCGATGGATCGAAATAGTCCACATCGAATGTAATATACACCTCTTCGGCTAGTGTATCAACTACTGATTTTTGCCAATCTTGACCGTGCACTCCCCTTCTGATAGCATTTGCGTAGAAAGTATTGACTTTATTTTCTTTGATGAATTTGGCTTCTTCTATGCACTGTGCTCTTATACCGACTTGTGTTATCTTATTATTTGGGAAGAACTCAGCTGTTCTTGCCATAATACTAGCGTGGGAGTACTTCGAGCCTTCGTAAGTGTCTCTAAAATCAGAATGTGCATCAAATTGTAGTACACTCATATTAGGATATTTCTCGTGATGTGCCTTGATTGGAGCTGATGATATAGTATGTTCACCACCTAAAGTAATTACAAATTTATCCTTTGCTAGCAGCTCTTTTACTTGGGAATAAATCATATCCAGAGCTTCTTTATTCGCTTTACCTTCGAAATTAATTGGCTCTACTGTGCATATCCCTTGCTCAAAGCATAATTCCCTGTCGAATTCCTCATCATAGAATTCTACAAATTGACTTGCTTTTATTATAGCTTCCGGGCCGTTTTTAGTACCACCACCATAACTAACTGTATGCTCATAAGGAGCGGATACAATCGCTACTTTGCTGTTGTCAAAACTAGAATTCTCTTCTTCTAAGGCAAGGAAATTATTTTCTATATCTAATATTTTCATTATGATTTACTCGTTTATAAGTTAAATTATTAAGTTTGTAGTCTATACAATTGTTAATAGTTGTAAAACTAAAAAAAGTTATCAAATAAACTCGAATATAATATTATGTTAAATCTAATTGCTAAGGCATTCGGTGGTAAAAAATCGGAAAAAGATATAAAGAAAATCAATCCGATAGTAGATGAAATCAATTCAATCTATGCAACACTCAATACAAAGACCGATGACGAATTAAAAGCCAAGACAGATGAATTCAAGCAGAAGATAAATGCTGCTATCAAGGATTTGGAAGATCAAAAGAAGGAAATTCAAACTAAATTAGTCGAAAACTCTTATACCCACACGGAAGTCCAAGATTTCTATGACAAAATCAAAGAAATAGACAAGGACATATTCGAAACTACAGAGGAAGTTTTAGATGAGTTACTTCCAGAAGCTTATGCAGTAGTCAAAGATGTTTGTCGCCGATTAACAGAAAGTCAATATACTTATGAATATGTTGGTAACACGAACGTTTGGAATATGATTCCCTACGATGTGCAGCTAATTGGGGCTATTGTAATCCACCAAGGTAAAATTGCTGAGATGCAAACTGGTGAAGGTAAGACATTAGTATCTATTATGCCTATGTACCTTAATGCCTTATCTGGCAAAGGACTTCACTTAGTAACAGTAAACGATTACTTAGCAAAACGTGATTGCGAATGGATGAAACCTGTCTTCGATTTCCTTGGAATTACGGTTGGATCTATCGAAGCGAAAATGAATAATGCTCAAAGAAAAGAATTATATAATAGAGATATAACTTACGGTACTAATAACGAATTCGGTTTCGATTATCTTCGTGACAATATGGTTGTAGACCAAGAGCACATGGTACAAAGGAATCATTGGTTCGCTATCGTAGATGAGATTGACTCGGTATTAGTTGATGAAGCTCGTACTCCTCTTATTATCTCTGGTCCAGTCGGTAAAGGCGACCAGATATTTGACGAATTGAAACCTAGAGTAAATCAGCTTGTTAATGAGCAAACAAAACTAGTAAACAGCTATTTAAAAGAAGCTGCTGGCTTACTTATGTTAAAAGCATCTCGTGGATTACCTAAGCATAAGCGATTGATGAAAATGATGCAAGAGCCAGATATACAAAAACTTAAGCATCAAGTAGAAATGGATAACATGCGTGACCAAGGTCAGATGATGCGAGAAGTCGATGACAATCTATACTATACTATAGATGAGAAAAATCATGGTATAGATATACAAGAGAAAGGTAGAAATTTACTTACTCAGAATCTTGAAGATAAGGACACTTATCTATTACCTGATATCACTGCTCAGATGAGCGAGATAGAAGGTGATAAGGAAATCTCTGAAGAGGAAAAACAAAAGAAAACAGTCGAAATCAATCGAGTTTACTCTGATAGAAGTGATAAAGTACATACTATACAACAATTACTTAGAGCTTACTCACTATATGAAGCTGATGTTGATTATGTAATACAAGATGGAAAAGTACAAATAGTAGATGAGCACACAGGTCGTGTATTGGATGGTCGACGTTACTCAGAGGGTCTCCACCAAGCTATAGAGGCTAAAGAAAATGTAAAAGTAGAGAGAGACACACAAACTTTAGCCACTATTACTCTACAAAACTACTATCGTCAGTATAATAAATTAGCTGGTATGACTGGTACTGCTGAAACTGAAGAAGCAGAGTTTGATAAGATTTACAAATTGGAAGTAGTAGTTATCCCAACAAATGTACCAATTCAAAGAAAAGATTTGAATGATTTAATCTTCAAAACTAAGCGTGAAAAGTATAATGCACTAATAGACCAAGTAATAAAGCTAAGAGATAACGGTCAAGCTGTTCTAGTAGGTACTCCAAATGTTGAAGTTTCTGAAATACTCAGCAAGTTACTACAAAGAAGAAAAATAAATCATAATGTATTGAATGCAAAACAGCATGCTCGTGAGGCGGAAATAGTTGCCGGAGCAGGTAAAAAAGGTGCTATCACTATAGCTACTAATATGGCAGGTCGTGGTACAGATATCAAGATTGCCCCTGAAGTACGTGATGCAGGTGGTTTGGCAATTCTTGGCTCTGAAAGACATGATTCTCGTCGTATAGATAGACAGCTTCGAGGTCGTGCAGGACGTCAAGGTGACCCAGGTAGCACACAATTCTATATCTCTTTAGAAGATAATCTAATTAGATTATTTGGTGCTGGTGGTGATAGAATAGCAACTGTAATGGATAAGCTAAAAATACCTGAAGGCGAGGCAATAGAGCACAATATGATTACGAAATCAGTTGAAAAAGCTCAACAGAAAGTGGAAGAGAATAACTTCGGTGTTCGTAAGCGTCTGATTGATTATGATGATGTTATGAACCAACAACGTGATGTTGTTTATACTCGTAGAAAACAAGCACTAAGAGGTGACCGTCTGAAAGGTGAATTCTTCGAATATATAGAAGATTTGGCTACAGATTGGTACCAAGAGTTTGTAGGTAGTGAAGACGACGTTGCTGAAGATATAATGAACACCGCTCGTGCTAAGCTATTATTGAATTTTCATATTACAGACGAGCAATTCAGAAATATGACTGTGGACGAATTTGTAGCTGAAATCCACAAAGCCGCAGAAGAATTCTATGCTAAGAAAGAAGAAATGACTTCACCTGAATTTATGAAGCAACTAGAAAAAGTTGCAGCACTTCGTACTATTGATGATCAATGGAAAGACCATTTGCGAGTAATGGATGATTTGAAAGAAGGTATTCATTTACGTTCTTATGGTCAAAAAGACCCTTTACTTGAATATAAGCAAGAAGCATATAATATATTCATAGAGTTCATAAAAGAAGTAAATGAAGAAACTGTGCACTTCGCGTTCAAATACTTCCCTCAAATAGTAGAAAGAGAAGTGAAGTCCGTAGATAACAAAGGTAAAGAATCTACTCGTAAAGAACAGTCATTATTACTAGCTCCAAGCGATGCTACTAAAAATGTAAAATATGAAAGAAGAAACGATGTTCCGACTGGACAAGGTTACGGAGCGGGAGCTGCACCAAGACAGCAAGGCCCACAAGGCGGTCAAGCTACTACTGTCAGAGACGAAGGTCCACAGAAAATAGACATAGGAAGAAATGACAAAGTTTCAGTGAGATATGCTGATGGAAAAGTTGTAAAGGATGTTAAATTCAAAAAAGTATTAGATGATGTCGAAAACGGACGTTGTGAAGTAATAGACAAATAGAAGACAAAAGTCCACTTTTCTTTAAATACATTAAAAGTGGTAAAAGATGCTAAAAAAAGAAAAAGCCAGTCGTTAGACTGGCTTTTTTTTTAATCTATCTTGGGCGAACGACGGGACTTGAACCCGCGACAACCGGAACCACAAACCGGGGCTCTACCAACTGAGCTACGATCGCCATCAATTAAGAATACAAAAATAGGGAATAGAATGTTAATTAACAAAACAAAAATTATATTAAGATAGTGTTAATATTTAGTGTTGAATTATTTAAACACTTTTTGTAACTTTACTTTCTTACAATTGTCTATACTTAGATAGAATTGAAAAAAACAATTAATTTTTTAATAATAATTTATAGAGGTCTCAATATGAGAAATAAATTTACCCTAGTCTTAATGGCTATTACGATTGCAATTACAGGAATGTTCGCAACAAATACAGCGGAAGCTGCAAAAAGAAAAATAGTTTTAGAAGATCACACTGGCGCTTGGTGCGGTTGGTGCCCTAGAGGTATGGAAACTCTTGAAACATTAGAAAACAAATACGGCGAAGATATAATCGGTGTAGGTGTTCATAATGGTGATGCTATGGCGATTACTACTTATCAGACTCCACTTGCACAAATGATTGGTGTAACGGGATATCCTAATGGATCTGTAAATAGAATTACTTACGGTGGTAAAATAGCACAAAGTGATGGTGTATGGGCTACAATTGCAGAAGCTAATGTAAATAAAGATGTACCTGTAGGTGTTACACTGGAAGTTGATTATAACAAAGCAACTGGTGCATATACTGCTACTATTACTGCTGTGGTTGAAACAGCTGTTAATGCTAATCTTGGTTTCAATCTATGGATATTACAAGACTATATGACTGGAACTGGTAGTCAATGGAATCAAGCTAATTACCTAAGTGGTAGAGCTGGTTTTGAAGATTCTAAATTCTATGATCAACCTTCTTCTATACCTGGTTTTATGCACATGGATGTATTCAGAGGTGCTCACGGTGGTATAGAAGGTGATCAAGGTACTTTCCCCTCTGGGATGGTTCCTGCTGGAACTTACAAACAAGTTTATACTGGTAATGTATCAAATATGAATGTAACTGACAAAAACAATGCTTACTTCGTTGCTGTAGTTCATAACAAAGCTACTAAAGAAATTATAAACGCTGACCGTGTTGGAAAAGTTGTAAAACCTAAAGATAGATTAGCTACAGATGTAACTAACCCTTATGTAAATGTTGTAAATGATACAAAACATACTGCAGAAGTTGTACTAACTAACGAAAACGATTGGTCTATAACTGCTAATTTGTCAATTGATACTGATAAATCAGTTATCCCAGCTGGATGGAGCGCTTCTGTAAGTAATTCATCAGTTACTTTAGCTGGTAATGCAACTAGAAAAGTACAAATCGAAGTACTTAAAAACAAAATTGAAGGTTTTGCACAAATAGTATTAAAAGTTGAACCTCAAGAATCAGAAAATGTAGCCATAAATACAGATGCAACTGCTTACTTCATGTCTGAAAACATCGAAAATGCAATTGTTTATGGATTTGATGATGGTATAGCACCAATTATAAATGCAATCAACGCAAGTGGTGAGTTAACAAAACCAGTACTTGTATCTGGTTCTACTGATATAATTGCTAACTTCCCACAAATGAATAACTTCAAAACAGCTGTTTTCACGGTTTCAGATGCTATCATTGGCTTCTCAGATGCTAATACTTCTTCTCAATTAGGATTGATTAAATCTCTAATGACTGAAGGTTGTGATATAATGATTGCTTCTTGCTTTGATGTTATCAATTTAGCAGGTATAATTAATGGTTTAAAACCTACTGCTGAAGCAACTGATTTCTTTACTAACACTTTAGGTGTTAGCATGGGAGCTCCTTTGACTATACTAAATAATCAAGGTCAATTATCTTCAGTTCCATTTAGTGGTGTTTCTGGTGATCCAATAAGTAATGGTTTGACATTCAACTATAATCAAGCTTATAACTCTCAGACTTATCCGTTCTATGCTAGATATATGGCTACAATGCAATTAAATGGAAAAACTCAAGCGCAAGCATTTTTAAGTGCTTCTGCAGCAGTTAGTGCTAACTTGAACGAGAATAACAACAAAGTAGGAATTAGATTAGACAATAATGGTCAAAGAACTGCATTTTACTCTGTTGCATTAGACCCAATTCCAAGTCCAGCTAGAGACCAAATAATCAAAAACACTTTGGTTTGGTTGAAAGGTTCAGGCTCAACTGCTAATGGTCCTACTATCTCTCTAAGCACAACTCAAGTTGTATTTGGTGAAATCAAACAAGACCTAACTGGAACAGAAACAATTAAGATTACAAACTCTGGTGACGAAGCATTAGTTATTTCTGCTATCAACGTTAAAACTGGTACTAACTTCAAAATAAAAGGTTCAACTCCTCTTACAATCGATGCTGGTCAAACGGTTAATGTAAGTGTAGAATTTACACCTACAGAAATTAAAAATTACTCAGATGAGTTAACTATAGTATCTAACGATGCAGCTAATCCAAACACAGTTGTAACTGTTATGGGTATTGGTATTTCTTCTGGAACTTCTTCTGTTTCAGGTATCATCCCTAATGTATTTAAAATGACTGTAGGTCCTAACCCAGTTGTAAACAATTCTGAAATTAACTTAGATATCAATGGTTCTGTTAACTTAAACTTAGAGTTAATAGACGCTACTGGTAAAGTTGTTAGAACAATTTACAATGGTGTTACTACTTCTAATACTTTAGATTTAGATGCAGCACAACTTAGCTCAGGTACTTATTACCTTAATGCTAATGTGAACGGTAAAACTACTCAATTACCAGTTGTTGTTACTAAATAACAATTAGTATAGAGTTTATATATTACAATCCTGCTTCCCCTCGGAAGCAGGATTTTTTTTGATTAAAAATAAACTTTGCTACTTATTCGTTATTTTAGAATGTTTTATAAAACCAATTTCGGAAAACTATTAGATGGATAATTCAATCATCCCATATATAATTGAAACTACAAGTCGTGGCGAAAGAGCTTACGACATATATTCAAGATTATTAAAAGAGAATATCGTATTTATAGGTGGTCCTATCGATGACCACATGGCAAATTCTGTTATTGCTCAATTGTTATTCTTATCTTCACAAAACCCTAAGAAAGATGTCAATCTATACATCAATTCTCCTGGTGGTAGTGTTACAGCTGGTTTGGCTATTTATGATACTATGAAATTCATAAAGCCAGATATCACAACTATCTGTATGGGTATGGCTGCTTCTATGGCACAAGTCTTACTATGTGCTGGTACAGCTGGCAAGCGATTTGCTTTACCTAATGCTCGTATTATGATGCACCAACCTTCTGGTGGTACGCAAGGTCAATCTGCAGATATAGAAATATATACTCGCGAGATACTTCGTATAAGAGAAGTTCTATATAAGATAATTGGTGAGCATAGTGGTAAAGACGCTGAGCAAATCAAAAAAGATGCTGATAGAGATAACTATATGACTCCTGAAGAAGCAAAAGAATACGGACTAATCGACAAAATCCTTTTACCGGGTACTAAACTAGCATGAGTGGGAAAAAAGGGAAATATCCATTCCAAGTAGTATGTTCATTTTGTGGACGTAACTCAAAGGAAGTTGAAAGTCTTATAGAAGGTGTCAATGAAGTCTATATATGTGATGTATGTATCAATACCTCTCATGATTTGCTTAGTTCGAATAAGAAGAAAGATGAAGCCATAAATTTTGACATTAATCTTTCTACTCCTAAAAAGCTAAAAGAGAAGCTAGACGAATATGTAATCGGTCAAGAAAGAGCAAAGCAGGTCCTATCTGTAGCAGTCTATAATCACTACAAAAGAATATCTAATTTAGAATTAGATAATGAGTTCGATTCAGTAGAATTAGAAAAAAGTAATGTCCTAATGCTGGGCCCAACTGGTACAGGTAAGACACTATTAGCAAAAACATTAGCTCGTTCGCTTAATGTCCCTTTTGCTATAGCAGATGCGACTACGGTAACTGAAGCAGGCTATGTCGGCGATGACGTTGAGACTGTACTATTAGCATTGTTGCAAAATGCAGACTATGACGAAAAAGCAGCTCAAAGAGGAATTATATACATTGACGAAATTGATAAGATTGGTCGTAAGAGCGAATCATCAAGTATAACTCGTGATGTATCTGGCGAAGGTGTGCAACAGGCACTTCTGAAAATACTAGAAGGCACTAAGGCAGGAATACCTCCTAAAGGTGGTAGAAAGCATCCAGAGCAAAAGCTAATCTATGTTGACACTACTAATATACTATTTATCTTAGGTGGTGCTTTTGACGGACTAGAGCAAGTGATTTCTCAAAGGTTGAAAAAGCAAACTGTTGGATTTGTAACTGATGACGAAGAAGGGCTAACTGATGAAAAAGATGAATTATTTAATAAAGTAGAAGCAGAAGACATAGTAAAATATGGTTTTATACCTGAATTAGTTGGTCGTATGCCTATAATAACAGCGCTTAACTCATTGACTGAAGAAGCGATGCTAGACATACTAACTAAGCCGAAAAATGCTGTAATCAAGCAATACCAAAAGCTATTCGCTTATGAAGGTGTTGAACTAGAATTCACAGATGATGCACTAAAAGCTATTGCAAATAAAGCTATGAAAAGCAAAACTGGTGCCAGAGGACTAAGATCAATGGTAGAAGCAGCAATGCTAGATATAATGTACATAGTACCAGAAATGAAAGATCTAAAGAAGTGTATAATATCTGAAGACACTATTAATCTGAATTCAAGTCCTGAATTTATTTATTCAAGCAAGAAGAATGTAATATAATGCCAGAAATAATTAACATAGCAGGGAAGAAAGTCCGCATCGGTGAAATAGAAGAAATTCATCTAAAAATAGCTAGGCTTCCTACTTATACAACTATCAATTTACCTGTGCATATATACAGAGGTATAAAAGATGGCCCTGTGTTGTTACTTACTGGTGGATTACATGGCGATGAACTAAACGGAATAGAAATAATCCGAAGAATGATAAACAATGGTTCTATCATACCTGATTGTGGGACTGTTATAGCTATGCCGTTAGTGAATGCTTATGGCTTTTTGCAAAATGTACGTGGTGTACCAGATGGAAAGGATATTAATCGTAGTTTCCCTGGCTCTAAGAATGGTTCATTAGCTAAGCTAATAGCACATACACTAATGCATCAGATAATACCGCTTATTGATTATGGGATTGACTTTCATACTGGAGGAGCTTCACGAGCAAATTATCCTCAGATTAGATGTGCATTTACTGTACCAGAGAATATAGTTTTAGCAAGAGGGTTTGCACCTCCGATGATATTGAACTCTCCTTTAATTGAAAACTCTTTTAGAAAAGCAGCTTATCGTAAAGATAAGCATATACTCGTTTATGAAGCTGGTGAGTCACTTAGATTTTCGGATATTGCTATTCAAGAAGGCATCAACGGAACACTTCGACTAATGAAATATCTTAATATGATAGAAGAAGCGCCTTTGCCAAATGAAGAAACTGTGATTTATCTAAAAAGTGATTGGTTAAGAGCAAAATACGCAGGAATGTTTTCTTCTTATGTCGAACTAGGTCAGGAAATAAGCCATAAACAAAAAATTGGTCATATAGCTGAGCCTTTCGGACACGAAGAGTTCGAAATATTTGCAACTCGTAATGCACGTGTAATTGGTGTGAACAATGCACCAGTAGTACACAAGGGCGATGCTCTAATACATTACGCTTATGAAATTAAAAAATAAATATTCTAAAGTGAAGTTATTTTCTTGTATATAAATAATTAAACAATTATATTTGAAGTCTATTAAAAATTACATTCGGAAAAACAAATGGCAACTGTTGTAGAAATAGCTGGTTTCCAATACGAAGTTGAAAAAGATGCAAAGCTAAGTGTTCCTTTATTAGAAGGCAACCCAGGCGATAGCGTTGAATTTTCAAACGTTCTTTTGAACGAACAAGATGGAAATTTCACTTTCGGTAGCCCATTGATTGATGGTGCTAAAGTTACTGGTATGATATTAGAACACAAAAGAGATAAAAAAGTTCTAATCTTCCACAAGAAAAGAAGAAAGGGTTACCAAAAATTAAATGGTCACCGTCAACATTACACAAGAATTCAAATCACTGATATTTCAGTTTAAGGAGAGAATAACATGGCTCACAAGAAAGGTCAAGGATCCGTTAGAAACGGTAGAGACTCACAAGGTCAGAGAAGAGGAGTTAAGAAATTTGGTGGCGAGGAAGTAATTCCTGGTAACATCATTATCAGACAGCTTGGTACTAAATACAAACCAGGTGTTAATGTTGGTCTTGGTAAAGATTACACTATTTTTGCTCTTACTGGAGGAACTGTGAAGTTTGAAAAGAAAGCAAATAATAGAACTTGGGTATCTGTTTTACCTAACTAAGAAAATTTATTTTTTATAATTAAGTTATATATATAACTCTCAGCTTGCAGTCCCGTCTATTTTAATAGATGGGATTTTTTTTACCCATAAACTAAGCATCTAATCTCCTTTGTTAATATAGTCACAAAGTCAAATTAAACTTGTTTAGTTAGTACTCTATATTAAAATACCCTAATTACAATGCACTTTCATTGTAATATCCGCATTAAAAATTCTATTTAAAATGCCCCCCAATAATTTAAAAAGTTAATAAACTTCATGAAAATTATTGAAATAATTAATTGGATTTAATAAAAAAATTCCGTAATCTGTATATAACTAATTAAAGTATTTTAAACATTGTGAACCTTAATAATTAAATTTATGATAAAAGAAGTTAGTAAATCTGTGGAATTATTTGAGCGCAGAAGTAATGTCGTAGCCAATGGTATTGGGGTATTTAATACAGCTACTGTTAGTCACGCAAAAGGTGCAATAATTACTGAAGTTGATGGAAGAGAGCTAATAGATTTTGCTGGTGGAATAGGGGTTGTTAATGCAGGTCATTGTCCAGAACCAGTAGTAGAAGCAATTCGCGAACAAGCTGGTAAATATTTACACACTAGTTTCAACGTAGTTACATATGAACCTTATATTCAACTTTGTGAGGAATTAGTAGAAATACTCCCTCATGGTGAAAAGACAAAAGCAATGCTGGTATCAACTGGTGCAGAGGCAGTAGAAAATGCTATTAAAATTGCTCGCCAAGCTACTAAACGTCAAGGTATTCTAAGTTTCTCTGATGCTTATCATGGCAGAACTATGATGGCAATGTCATTAACAAGTAAAGTAAGTTATAAAATAGACTGTGGCCCTTTTGCTCCAGAAGTATATCGACTTCCATTCCCCAACTTTTATACTAAAAGTAATGGTAGAAGTATGGAAGAGTTTGTACAAGACGAACTAAATCTCTTACAAGAAAGTACACTTAATTTGGTAGATATAAATAATCTAGCTGCCATAATAATAGAGCCAATACAAGGTGAAGGTGGGTTTAATCCAGTTCCCAAAGCTTATCTAGAAGGATTGAGAAAATTTTGTGATGATCATGGTGTTATGCTAATAATGGATGAAGTCCAAAGTGGTTTCTGCAGAACTGGTCACTGGGCTAGTTGGCAACATTATGGTATAGTACCAGATATTAGTACTTATGCTAAATCTATGGGGTCTGGATTACCTATAGCCGCAGTAGTTGGTAAAGCAGATATAATGGATGCTGCTGCCATAGGATCTATAGGAGGGACTTATATCGGTAGTCCTATTAGCTGTGTTGCTTCTTCAGCAACTATACAGTATATGAAAGATATTAATCTAAATGAAAAAGCTCTTGAAATTGGTAGTATTATATACTCTAGATTAAATAAACTAAAAGAAGAGTGTCCAGCTATTGGCGATGTTCGTGGAGTTGGAGCAATGATCGGGATGGAATTTGTTCAGAACGGTGATCCTAAAGTACCAAATTCAACTATATGTAAGAAAGTCGTAGAAGCTTGTTATGAAAACGGACTTATTATCCTAAGTGCTGGAACACACAAAAATATTATTAGAATACTGTCACCACTTGTAATTACTCTAGATGAGCTAGACAAGGGGTTGACAATTTTAGAAACACAAATAAGAAATTTAACAAAATGAATCACATGAATACGTTTTCGATAGCTGGAATACAAATGAGAGTTTCCGCTGTCACACCAAATATAGAAATGATGAAGCTTAAAATAGATATCACAATGAATCTGTATCCTTGGATAGAGATGATAATGTTTAGTGAACTTTGTGCTTATGGGCCTCTAACCTATGCAGCACAAGAGTTTCCAAATAATTTTGAAGAAGAAATGCAAGCTATGGCTAAGAAGTATAACATTTGGTTATTACCCGGTTCTGCATTCGAAAAAAGTGAAGGTAAAATATATAATACAGCTACGGTTATAAACCCAGATGGAGAGATTGTAACTAGATATAGAAAAATGTTTCCGTTCTATCCTTATGAAGTAGGAGTTGCACCAGGACATGAGTTCTGTGTATTCGACGTTCCTGATGTAGGACGGTTCGGAGTATCTATATGTTATGATATGTGGTTCCCAGAAACTACTCGTACTCTTGTATCTATGGGAGCAGAAGTAATACTTCACCCAACATTATCAGGAACAATAGATAGAGACATAGAGTTATCTATAGTAAGGGCAATGGCATCTGTAAATCAGTGCTTTTTCTTTGATGTAAATGGATTAGATACTGGTGGATGTGGACGTTCAATTGTTTGTGGTCCAGACGGTAGAGTATTACATCAATCAGATAGTACTGAAGAAATAATACCTTTGGAATTAAACATGGATCACGTAAAACGAAGTCGTGAGCTAGGAATATTACGTTTAGGTCAGCCTTTAAAAAGTTTCAGAGATCATTTAGGTGAGTTTGACATTTATCATCCGGGAGCTAAATCAGAATATTTAGATTCTCTTGGACCGCTTATTAAGCCAACTCGATTAGAGACTTTGGCTAAATTAAAAATGCAAGAAGACAAAATAATGAATCCTGTATCACCAGTTCGATTTAAAGGAGATGGTTTAGTTTAATAAATAAGGAGAATTAACAATGGGTGGAACCCTAGGTCAGAAAAGAAATAAGAATGGAACAAGAAAGGACTTCGTAAGTTGGTTTGAAATACCCGCTATTGATTTTCAGCAAGCTGTAAACTTTTACAGTTATATTTTCGGTATTGAGATGGAACAAGTAATTAATGAGGATAGTGCTACAGCGTACTTCCCTGTTACTACTGGTATAGGCGGAGCAATAACATCTGGTTATAGTAATGAGGCTAGTAGTAGCGGACCGCTATTATACTTAAATGGTGGCGATGACCTCAATAATGTTCTTAACAAAGTAGAAGATGCAGGAGGAAGAGTTATAATGACTAAAACCTTAATATCAAAAAATGCTGGGTATTTTGCTGTTTTTATCGATTCTCAAGGAAATAAATTAGCATTATATTCAAAGAAGTAAAAATGAAAAGAAACAAAATAGTAAGAACCCAATTTTATAACATTAGTCAACTTCGAATTAACTATTGGAATCGTCTAAAAGTTGATACACATAGTTTAAATGAAATAAAATTAGATAAAACTAAAACAGAAAAAGTAAAAGCAAGAGTCAATCAGTTAATAGAAGAATTAATAAATATTGAATCTTACTTCTCTATCCCTGGTACTGCAAGACTAAAGACAATCCACAGCCTATTTAAATCAGAAGAGTATAGTCCATTAGCTTACATAATAAATGAAACTTGCAAACAGTTAGTTGGTAACAAACACAGTTTAGTTAACGACTCCGTTTCAGATGACGAAATGGATTTGTCTCGTATTGAAGATTCAGAGCAAGTTGTAAAAAGCAAGAGAAATCATTTTGATGTTTTGCTAATTGATAATATATCCGAACAAGAAGAATTAGACCTAAAAAGAAACTATAAGAATTTGAGTGAGAAAGGGGATAAATTCACCTATGATATAATTGTTCAGAAATCTTTCCAAGATGCTTTAATTGCATTACTGTTCAACCATAGTATCCAATCTGTTATAATACGATTTGCTCCAAGCTTTTACTCAAAGAGAATTAGAGATGAAATTTCGCCTTATGTAAATAGTATAAAAAAATATGATTTTACACGAATGGATGAAACAGAACTTGGTCCTAGACTAGGTGATCTGATCAAGAGAATTAGACCTGAACTCGATGTATATTATGTTACTGATACTTCTCTTAGTAAATTAAAAGATAGCACTCTTAAGTGTTTCAAACGTATATTCTACCAATCTGAAGACATACAAGAAATGCATTTGACTATACTTAGAGGTATAGCTGAACGTTACGAAGCTCCATTCTTCTCTGCATTAGTTGATTATAGTCAAAAACCAACTGGCGTGTTTCATGCAATGCCGATTTCAAGAGGAAATTCGGTATTCAAATCAAATTGGATAAATGACTTTGGAGAGTTCTATGGTAGGAATTTATTCCTTGCTGAGACTTCCGCTACTACTGGTGGCTTGGACTCACTACTTATGCCGACTGGGCCTCTTAAAATTGCGCAAGAAAAAGCACGTGATGCCTATGGGTCACTCAATACTTATTTTGTAACAAATGGTACTTCTACTGCAAACAAAATTGTGCTACAAGCTTTAGTTAAGCCAAAAGATGTAGTTCTAATAGATAGAGATTGCCATAAATCACATCACTATGGACTAGTACTAGCAGGTGCTTATCCTGTATATTTGGATTCATACCCAATACAAGAATATTCTATGTACGGGGCGGTTCCAATTAACCATATAACTGATAAGTTATTACACCTAAAAGAATCCGGTCGATTAGACAAAGTTAAAATGCTTCTATTAACAAATTGTACCTTTGATGGTATAGTATACAATGTAGAAAAAGTAATGCAAGAAGTATTAGCTATTAAACCGGACATGATTTTCTTGTGGGATGAAGCTTGGTTTGCATTTGCTAGCTTTGGGGTTAACTATAAGCAACGAACAGGTATGTTCACGGCTAATAAATTATCCGAAAAATATAAAAGTAAAGAATACAAAAAAGAATATGACAAACATATAAAGAGTCTAAAAAAAGGTGAGCGCCCAAGACTTCCAGACCCAGCAAAAGTAAGGGTTAGGGTCTATGCTACCCAAAGTACTCACAAGACATTAAGTAGTTTTAGACAAGGGTCGATGATTCATATATGGGACGAAGATTTTAGAAGAAAATCTGAAAGCACATTCCTTGAAGCATATATGACACATACTTCTACTTCACCGAACTACCAGATGTTAGCATCCTTAGATATAGGTCGAAGACAAGTGCAGTTCGAGGGGTTTGAGTTAGTTGAGAAAAGTATTGAAATGGCGATGCTATTAAGAGAGAAGATTGTAAATAGCCCACAACTAAACAAATATTTTGAAGTGCTGACAGTACATGATTTTATACCAAACGAAAGAAGGGAGTCCGGACTACAAGAGTATTATACCAAAGAAACTGGCTGGAATCTGATGGAAGAAGCATGGAAAAAAGACGAGTTTGTGCTAGACCCTACTAAGATAACATTATGTATAGGTAAAACCGGGGTAGATGGTGATACTTTCAAAAATAAATACCTAATGGATAAATTTGGTATCCAGATTAATAAAACATCTAGAAATACAGTGCTATTCATGACAAATATTGGTACTACTAAGGGAAGTGTATCGTACCTAGTGAAAGCTCTGTTAAATATATCAGAAGAATTAGATGATGAGTTACGTTCATTAAATGAAAAGGAATTAGAGCTTCACGACAAAAGAATTTATTCATTGATGAAAGATGTACCTCCACTTCCCGATTTTAGTTATTTTCATGATTCATTCCAAGCTGTACCCGGTGTACCGGGTGGAGACATTCGTTCTGCTTATTATTTAGCTTACGATGAAAAGAATTATGAGTACATATTATTAGAAAATTGTCTGGAAGTTATGAAAACTGGTAGAGTACTTGTTGCTTCTACTTTTTTGATACCATACCCTCCTGGTTTTCCAGTTTTAGTACCAGGGCAAGTAATAAGTGAAGAGATAATAAACTTCATGTTGGCATTAGACGTTTCAGAAGTACACGGTTATAATTCGAAATTAGGAATGAGAATATTCAAAGAAAAAGTATTACAAAGAGATCAAATATATTCATCTATTGGTGGAATCTCCACAATTAAATAAGGGAAAGATTATGAGTGCAAAAAAGAAAGAAATAACCCCAAAGAAAGCAACAGCTACAAAGAAAGCTGTTACTGCTAAAAAAGCAACTACTCCAAAAAAAGCCACAGTTAAAAAGAAGGTAGCAACACCGAAAAAAGCTGCAACTCCTAGCAAAGCTGTAGCTAAGAAAAAAGCAACAACAATAAAGAAAGTAACTAAGAAAGCAGTTAAAAAGACTGTTACGAAAGAGCTATTAAATGGTGTTCCTGATATCCGAAGATTCTTCTATAAGAATGAGATCCCAATATATTTTATAAGTGCAACAAACTTTAATCTATTGGGAGCAGATGAATGGATAAAAGGTTTTAAATTTATATCACACATAGAGTGTTTTGATGGTCAGCATCCGAATGTTTTTTCACCTAAAAATGAAATCCCACATGATGAATTTACAAGTATAGAAGACATTAACAACTATCTACTTATGCATCCAGAAGTACAAGACTATCTAGTAACTCGTAAGAAAGGTAGAACTACTGGTAAAGCTATGTTTCTAATGTTCAATGAAGAGACAGAGAAATTAGCCAAAAAACTAGGTCTTGAGATAATATTCCCATCTGCAAAGATGAGAAACTTCATGGACAATAAAGTAAATACGAATAGAATAGCTGAAAGAGCTGGAGTAGCTTGTGTACCTTATGTTTTATCAAAAGTGAAGGATTTCGAACATTTACGTAGAGTCTCATCTGATTTGGGTGAAAGTTTGGTTATTCAAACTCCATATGGCGATTCAGGTCACACAACTTTCTTTATCTCTAATGAAGCTGAGTATAACAAGCATAAAGAAGACATAGAGAAAGAAAAAGAAGTAAAAATAATGAAACGAATCCGTTGTAAAGGTTCTGCTATAGAGGCATGTGTAACGCGACACGGTACTATAGTTGCACCTCTGATGACTGAATTAGTTGGATTCAATGAATTAACACCGTACAAAGGTGGATGGTGTGGTAATGAGATTTATCCTGATGCATTTACACCTGATATCAGAAACAAAGCAGCGGAATTTACTAAGAAATTTGGTAATCAATTGAGAAAAGAAGGTTACAAAGGTTACTTTGAATTAGATTTCTTAATCGATCAAGATAATGGTGAGATCTATCTAGGCGAATTAAACCCTCGTGTAACTGGAGCTAGCTCTATTACTAATCATGCTGTATTTGCTTTAGCTGATGCACCACTATTCGTATTTCATATACTAGAGTGGATGAAAGTAGATTATAAAATTGATGTAGATAAAATCAATGAAAGATGGGCAAGACAAAGAAATATAGATGAGTGGAGTCAACTAATAATCAAACATACCGAAGACACAATTGAATATGTTGTAGAAGCTCCGAGATCTGGTATATATAAAATGTTTGATAATGGACATATCCAATATGACAGGATGGACACTCATAGAAGAGCAGTTGAATCGGAACAAGAAGCTTTCTATTTACATATATCAAAATCAGGCGATTATCTTTATGAAGGTGCCGATATGGGTATATTAGTATCTAGAGGTAGAATGATGACGAAAGATTTCAGATTGAATCAACGAGCTAAGAAATGGATAGATGCTATTAGAGCTCAATACTCTACTAGACTAATCAATGATAAGAGAATAGAAAAGCATTTGAAAGGATCTTTAACTAAGTAGTAAGCAATCAAATGAATTATAATAGACCCTACCGACTGGTAGGGTTTTTTGTTTTATTTACTATAGTTTCAACTAACTATTTCATCACCGAGAATCCGAAAAGTCCAACTGAGTATAAGAATGTGTTAACTTATTCTTTATCTACCTAACTTCTTGACCACTCGAAACAGCTTTCTCTGGTGTTACCAATGCAAGTGAACCATCATCAGAGTTTACTGCCAATAGCATACCCTCTGATTTCTCACCCATTAACTTAGCTGGAGCAAGATTAGCTACAACAACGACAGTCTTCCCTATTATCTCTTCAGCAGAGTAGTGTTGGCTTATACCAGCTATTATCTGACGAGTCTCTTCCCCAATCTGAACTTGTAGTTTTAGCAATTTATTCGATTTTTTAATCGGCTCGGCAGCTACTACAGTCGCCGTTTTCAGTTTCACTTTCATGAATTCATCGAAAGTTATTTCTTCCACTTTATCTTCCTCTACTTTAGCATTTTTTTCGCCGAGCTTAGCTTTCTCAGCTTCTACGAATTCATCTTCTATTCTACCAAATATTATTTCAGGTTGACGTACTTCTTTACCTTGATTCACTAGTGCTAATGCTGCAGATGACCATATATCAGTTAGCAAAGTATCATCGCCAATAGTAATTTCTTCGCTTAATAATGATTGTATATAAGCTGCTGAATATGGGATAATAGGAGCGAAAACAATAGAAAGCGAACGTACCAACTGACAGCAAACAAACATTGTCTTTGCTGCTTGATCTTTGTCAGCTTTTATTGATTTCCAAGGCTCTTCGTCATTGAAGTACTTATTAGCAGCTCTTGCTATGTTCATAGACTCTGTGATAGCATCACGGAATCTAAATTTTTCGTAATTCTCCGATACCTTCTCTACCCCACTTTTCAAGGCATCTATTACTGCTTTGTCATTAGGCTCTAACTCACCCTTTTTACTAGTATTCCAATAGTCGAGAAGCGGAATGTATTTATCTGACAATTGAGGTACTTTACCTTCAAAATTCTTGTGCAAGAATGTCATTAAACGATTGACAAAGTTACCCAATATAGAAGCTAGCTCATTATTATTACGAGCTTGGTAATCTTTCCAAGTAAAATCTGCATCCCTAGTTTCAGGGAAGTTCATAGCCAAAGAGTAACGCAAAGCATCAATCTTATCTGGCTCTGGGTGCGCTTCTACGAAGTCTTTTAAATCTATCGACCAGTTTCTAGATTTTGAAAATTTCTTGCTTTCTAGATTCAAAAACTCATGTGCAGGAACATTTTTTGGTAAAATATACCGATTGTCAGCATCTTTTCTACCATGAAGCATAGCTGGGAATATCAAAGTGTGGAACACTATATTATCTTTACCTATGAACGCGTAATACTCCGTATCTTCGCTCTGCCACCAATCTTTCCACTCATCCGAATCACCGAAATGCTTTTTAGTAGCAGAAATATAGCCCAAAACGGCGTCGAACCAAACATATAAAACTTTATCTTTTGTTTTTTCTTTATCCATTCCTTCTATTTCATCAAGGTGAACTCCCCATTTCAAATCGCGGGTAATAGCTCTGTTGCTAAGACCTTGTTTCAACCAACTACGAGTTTGTTGCAATACATTGTCTTTCCATGCATCAGCATTAGACTCTATATATTGCTCCAAAAATGATTGAAATTCACCGAATTTGAAATACCAATGAGTTGTTTTTCTCAGTGAAGGTGTTTTACCGGATATCAAGCTAATAGGGTTCTTCAGCTCGATTTGATTATAATAAGCGCCACAACTATCACATTGGTCTCCTCGAGCGTGCTCAGCACTGCAATTAGGACATATACCTTCTACGTAGCGGTCAGGTAAGAACATATTTGCAGTTTCATCATAGAATTGCTCAGTTTCTTCCTCTTGCAAATAACCCTTATCTAAGAAATGCTTGAAAAATTCCTTTGCTACCTCGTGATGCTCTGGAATAGAGGTACGAGAATAAACGTCGAACGACATTCCTAATTTTTCGAAAGCTTCTTTATTAGAATAATGATATTTATCGATTATCTCTTGTGGAGTTACTCCCTCTTTTTCAGCAGCTATAGTAATAGCTACACCATGTTCATCAGAGCCACATACATACAGCACATCGTCTCCTATCAGTCGTTTGTAACGCACAAACAAGTCAGCAGGCAGGTATGCCCCTGCACAATGTCCTAAGTGAATATATCCATTTGCATAAGGTAAAGCAGAAGTAACAAGTATTTTCTTATTCATATAAAATCAAGTATTCGTAAATAGTATAGACTACAAATATAAACAAGGTAATCGGTAAAAAGTAATAAAAATGGAACAGAGTCTCCAAACAATTACGTATATTTGAGAATACGGCACAATATATCATAATATAACCTATGAAAAAGTATAATTATACTGAAATGTCTGAATTTCTTGTTAGAGCAATTGATATTGCTATTTTAGCATTCCGAGAACATCCACCAAAAAATTTAGACGAGCATTCGTATAAATTGGTTCTTGATTATTATTGTAGTGCAAAAGAAGATGTATTAATTCGTGAAAAGAAATTTAAAAACTTAACAAGTTTAAAATATGATATTGCAGATGTTTTCACATATTTTCAGGAATCTTCAGGAGAGACTGTTCAATTTTTCTGGGATAATATCAAAAAAGAAAGCCTCCCTTTTAAGCGAGAAAATAAAATGAAGAAAATATTAAAAAGAAGGAGAATCAACAATAATCAAGAATATGATTTTGTAATTGATGTTATGATTCCTTATTTAGATGAAGGTTTAATTAACGATAATGATATAATTGTTTTAAATAAATTAATTAGTGAATTCGAGAACAAACACAAGTAACCTATGAAAAAATCAAATTTCAGTTTAGTTCTTAGAGAAATAGCATTAGATGTATTTTTCTATATGATAGTCCTTAATGGATTATTCCTATTAGAAATGGACAATCTATTTCTTGAAATAATGATTGCTATATCTCTAACATTTGTAATGAGATATGCCTTGTATTTACACGAAGGAGAATTCTTTGAGAAGCGGTAATAGTATTTGTTCTACTCAACTCCCATCTTTGCTTTTATTGTAGGTATTAGTAATTCGCCACGTAGCTCGTGGTCTTTTACTTTTACGAATTTTCCTGTTGGGTCTATTAACATCATAGTCGGAAAACTAGTTACACCATATTGCTCGAGTACTCCTTTCGCATATCCATCTAGTGCAACCGTGTTAGTCCATTTCATATCATTCTTTTTTACATACTCGCTAACTACCTCTACACTGCGGTCGTTAGCTATACTTATCATCTCGAACTTTTCCCCACCGAGTTTGGCGTAGGTATCTACCAAAAAAGGAGTTTCCATAACACAAGGGCCACACCATGTCCCCCAAAAATCAAGTAATACCCACTTCCCCTTGTATTCGGATAGTTTTCGTTCTTTACCATCTAAAGTCTTGAACGAAAAATCAGGGGCATAGCTCATAGTGTCTAGTTCTAATTGGGCTAAGGTTTTTGGTATTCCAGTTTTTGGCCAATTGTCTAAGTCATCATACTCAGCCAATTCTTTAAGATTTTCTATAAGATATTCCCTATACTTAGTATCTTTTAAAATCTCATTAGTAGCTAATCTAGAGTAAAGACCATATCGCAAGTAATAGTAATTTCGCTTGTTCTTTGATTTTGCAAATAGTGCTTCTAGTATATCTAAATATATTTGTGGATTATCTTTGAATTCTTTGGTGTTTATTACATCGTTGAACTCAGTGTAAAAAACGGTGGGAAGCATTTGCAATGATTGCATTATTTCATATTTATCTTCCCAAGTCTTCAGTGAATCTGGAGCACTTAGTAAATCCATTTTGGTCAGATTCAAATAATCTTTCAGAAATGGAGTTTCTACTAATCCCAATAAGCTATCATTTGTGCTTATGAATCTGCGGAACTTCATTATAGTTCCCATTTTTCGGCGATTTACTTCAGCTGAATCTAGAGTTTTTATTGCTTCTTTATTATACTGAAAGACATAGTAATAGAAGTTTTGTCTCAGTCGAGCTACTTCATCCAGTGGTAGTAGTTCCAGTACTTTGTTGTAGCGAGTATTCACAGGTGAATTAACCCATCTACCAGTACTTGGATTTATCTCTTCGGGATCGTCGGAGTATCTATACTTTGCTAAGTCTATAGTCAATGATAGTATTTTTTTCTTTGTAACAGCAACGGCAACATAGTCCCCATTATTATCATATTTCCATTTACCTTTGTGTTCGGCAGGTGTATTTGAACTCTCTCGAAAGAACAAATAATAAGTAACAGTATCTTCTCCTTTACTCGATATATCGGCATATTTTTTATCTTTGAAATTGACTTTTAGCTTGACGAATCTAGAATAGCCTATTTTCAATCGCTCCATAGTCCTACCCTTTTTCGTATGAATTAGTACTCCTACGGAATCGAATTTTTCAGGAATTGCTCGTGTATTTAATATAGCTTCTACTCTAGGGTTTGTGTCCCCCTCTATATAACTAGTAATATAGGCTTGGTATCCGGGAGAGGCAAGATGAATTTTTGCATAGTTTATACTTTTGGGGATTGGCACTTTGAATTCACCTTTTGCGTCAGTCGGGACTATTTTCATCAAGTTGTCATCGCTGTTTTGGAAGCGATTATAATAGACATATACTTCTCGCTTTGAGTCTCCCCCATCAGCTAGAGTGATTTTGCCTGTGATGTATTTCATCTCTTCTTCGCTATGTAATACAAGCGATATAAAGAAAAATAAACCAAATATTAAGTAAATTCTCTTCATTAGAATATCCAATATTCCTACCTAGTAGTAAGTTAAAGTATGTTAATTTACGAAATTTATTTAAGCTAAAGAAATACGAAACTGTTTCTCATTTTCTCCGCTTTACAGAAATATGTGGTGAATGTTGATTTTTCTTATTATTCATTTATATATTTGAATAGAATTATTTATTTTCAATATTACTCAATTAACTAAGAGGTAAATTATGACTCCAGAAGAAAAAATGATAGATAGTATGGAAAAAAATACTGGAAAGCCGATTAGCCATTGGATAGACGTGGTAAGGAAATCTGGAATTGAGAAACATAAAGAAATGATTAACTATCTCAAAGATAAGCATGGATTTACTTACGGATTTGCAAATTTGGTTGTGCATAAAGCAAAGAATTCGGATGCTGGTTCTATATCTGATACCCAAGATTTGGTAGAGATGCAATATAAGGGGAAAGAAAGCTTACGGCCTATATATGATAAGTTGATGAAAGAGGTTGGGAAGTTTGGTGAAGTAGAGATAGTACCCAAGAAGGCGTATGTTAGTTTCAGGGGAAGTAAACAATTTGCACTAATTCAACCATCAACTAAAACAAGAGTGGATGTGGGTATTAATTCAAAGACTTTAGATACCACAGATAGGTTAGAAAGTTCGGGGAGTTTTAATTCTATGTGCTCACACAGAGTTAGATTAACTGATGAAAATCAAATAGATAAGGAATTAGTTGCTTGGCTTAAAACAGCTTATGTAGAGGCGAAATAGAAAAAGCCTATCTTAAACAATTAAGATAGGCTTTTAATCTACGCACCCCGTTAAGTCCAGTTTTTCTAATTACATGATATATTTAAAATCTCAAATAGTCCACTAAGACTAAATGTAGAAACACCACCATCATCATTAACCATAATGAATTGACCGCCTTTTTGGTCTCCAACTGATTGTTGTGTCAACCAAACACCATCAGTATTTTGGGTAGCTTTAGTCTTAAATGAAGTTTTATAATCTAAAGACATTCTATCGAATACATGTACTGTATTATTGCCTTTACCTTGGTCTGTAGTGAACCAAAAGCCAGCCCCATTTCCACAATCATAGAGTGCAATACCTTCAGCTTGATATTTGAATAAGCCTGAACCAATATTCTTGATAAAAGTACCTTTTTCTAAATCATATACTTTGATATTTTTATTCAAATTGCTTTCATCAGCAATTAGTAGAATGTTATTAGCAGGATCAGCATAAATAGATTCAACAGTATAAAGACAACCATCTCCTGATGTTTCGCCTATATATCGAACAAATTTAGATTCAATCTCATTGCCTTTAACTTTGAATGAATATTGCTTTACTCGTTTGTCTAGAATTTTGTAATCAGGAACTGCATCCTCGTCGGATTGATAGTCATCAGTTACGAACAAAGTATATTCATCACCTGTTTTGTGAACAGATAGTCCATAAGGTTTTTTGAGTAAGTCTTGTCCAATGTAGCCTACATGCTTATAATCAGGTAAAGTAAATACTTGAACTCTATGATTGTCCCTTTCTACTATTAGCATCAGATTATCTATAACCCAAATACCGTTAGGGCGGCTAAACTCAGATTTGCCTTTGCCTGATTTACCAATTTTTTCAAGTTCCTCTAACGTAATCGCATCATAGACTTGCAAGTAATCCTTGTCCTTTGATGTAGCTATTATGTATGATTTATCTCCATCTTTATAAAAAGCTGGTGAATCTATATTGTTCGCATCATCCCAATTTGATACAACATCTTCTGTGATTGTTAAATATTCAGATTCATTTTGTACAGTGTCGATACTAGCTGTTTCTGTTTCTCTCTCTTTATTATCTGCACATGAGAAAAGAGCAAATGCTATTAGAATTAATATTATTTTTTTCATTTATTTTCTCTTTTTATAAGTTAAACTTTATACCAGCAGTGGCTCTTGTGTTGTAATATTCTATTTGCATAACTCTGCTAGAAACTCCTTGGAAGTATCTAAGTGGTTGATTAGTTAAGTTATTCACTTCAAAGTAGAAACTAAATTGATCAGTAAACTTATATGATCCGTTTATATCTAAGAAGAATTGTTCGTCATAGTATCTATCATTTCTAGCTTTACTCTCGAGTTGATCTATATAACTAGAGGCATAATTCCCAGATACTCTTAAAGTTAAATCTTTGTTTTCCCAAGATAGAGATACATTAAAAGTATTTTCTGCAGTACCAGGTAGTGATAAATCAGTCTCATCTCTACCATCTATACCTAAGCCACTTACAGAAGAGTTTGTGAATGTATAGTTAGTATATATATTTAGATTTTCTAAAAATGAAGGAAGGAAATCTAATCTTCTTTGGAAAGCTATCTCTGCACCCATGATTTGAGCTGAAGCACCATTACGAGGAGTTCTATAGTCATCATATACATCACCTGTCCCTGGCTCAACGTAATCTCTTGTATTAAATGTATATGTAAAGTCCGTTAAATCTTTATAAAAAGCACCAAGAGATAAGATACCCACTGACTCATAATAATGCTCATACATCAAATCAAAATTCATAGCTTTAGTCGGTTCTAAAGCAGGGTTACCTTCCCTTAATTCTCTATCACCACCATCTATAACTATTTGTCTGTATGGAGCAATATCATAGTAATTTGGTCTAGATATAGAGTTGGTCCAAGCAGCTCTAAGTAGGTCTGAGTCTGTAAGTGCATATTTCAAATGTAAAGAAGGTAGGATGTTTACATAACTATCAGTCCCTGTTGTCGGAGTGATTGTAGTAGTTCCTTCGTCTTCATTTACTTCGAATTTATTTGCATTATATGTCAAATCAGTTGATTCGATTCTAACACCATAAAGTATATGAAGTTTGTCTGTGAAGTCGTGTTCAGCCATTATATAACCACCAAATATGTTCTCTTTAGCATCAAAATTAGCCGGTACATACTCTTCTTTTATATCTTCTTTTTCAAACTTTGACGCGTCATTCAAATCAAGATTCCCTAGAAATTCTCTAGATACAAAGTCACCAGCTACATAATCACCTGGCAGGAAATTATCCTTTGTTTTGTTCGAAGAACCAGAATACATTTCTTGTAGAAATTGAGATTCATAACTATCAGTGGGCTTATACTCGAAAAAGTCATTGTCTCTAAGTTTCGTTTTCAATCTGAATCTACCTCCGAATTTAACTTTTGAATTATACCATTCTAAAGGTAATTCGAAATCTATTTTACCATTGAAATCCACATCTTCAGTATATTGGTTTACCTCTTCAATTTTATCTAATCCGTATTTAGTAAAAGTATTGTCTGCATTATCATAACTAATGTTTGGCTTTTCTAAATTACTCAGATTCTGAATAACTGAAACTCCATCATAAGCCACATCAATATATCTTTCGTTTGGTCTATCTTCAGATGCTTTTGCATAATTACTATTCCAATTCATTTTTAAAGTGTTGAATAACAAGTGCTGACCTGACATAGCAAAATTCATAGTTTGCTGAGCTTCTAATCTAGCAAAATCAGTCCTTCCAGTACCAATTCCACCTTTTGTTTGACGGATAATCTCAGTTGGATAAGCTCCATCTTGTTGATCATCAAATTTGAATCTTGTTCTATATCTGTTTTCCCAATCATCTCTATTGTTGAATATACCACCAAGATTTATAGTATTATTCTCGTCAAATTTGTAATCCAAATCTAAAGATATTGAAGACCTTACCCTTTGCACTTCGTATTGTCTGATTTGGAAATCTTCCATAAATGCAGAATTATTGTCATCAAATGCCCATTCGGCTTCTATATTATCTGAACCGAGTTTATGATTATTATATGACCCACTAAAAACGAATCCTAGTTTATCATCAAATAGTCTTTCTCCGTAAATCAACGCTCCATTCAAAATTGGTTCTTCGCTTAGAGCATTATAACCTGAACCTGCGGTTACAGAAACCCTTCTTTCACTTGGTGCACTTCTAGTAACCAAATTAATAGACCCGCCTATAGCATCTGCGTCCATATCTGGAGTTAATGCCTTACTAACTTCTATTGATTGTACCATATCTGCAGAGACTAAGTCTAA
>JAGXGG010000045.1 GCA_024636855.1 Ignavibacteriota bacterium
AACTATCAACTAGTTCACCTGTTAGTGTTTGTCTTATCTGTATTTGGCTGCTCTCTCCTATACCTGCAAGAAGAATGAAAGTATCTTCCCCTTTCAGAAATTCCATATCCTGTATATCACCAGCACCTGATTCTTTGTGCCAGATTGGGATTATCTCAGCGCTTTGTAGTGCTGGGGTTATCAATAAAGCTATTGCTAGTATTATTATTTTCATGTTTATTTTCTTATTAATGGGCTTGTCAAGCCATAGGCATGAACTAAAGTCCCAAAGTGTTTCGAGCATTATTCTATCCGTCGGTTAAAACCGGCGGCAATACATTCTATTTTTCTAACTTTCTAATATAATTAAACTAACGAATTAATTGTAATTCTAAAAATAACATATACTACATACAACTTCAAAACTAAAATGCGACGCATTATATTGATTTAACCATATTTTTTCTGAACTTGCTGTCTTTTATTTGTCAAAAAACGATAATTACCTCAGATGCAAACTCTTATAAATTTCTTTACACCAACTGAAAAAATAGACTACAAAACGGAAGTCCTTTCTGGACTTACGGTAGCATTGGCTTTAGTACCAGAGGCAGTTGCCTTCGCACTTATAGCAGGTTTGTCGCCTCTGACTGGACTATACGCTGCCTTTGTTATGGGATTGATAACGTCTATATTTGGTGGTCGCCCTGGTATGATATCTGGAGCTACGGGTGCAATTGCTGTTGTAATAGTAGCCTTGGTTATTAGCCATGGTGTTGAGTACGTATTCGCAGCAGTAGTGCTAGCAGGTATATTCCAAGTGTTGACTGGTGTACTGAAGCTAGGTAAGCTAATGCGACTGGTCCCACACCCCGTTATATTTGGGTTCGTGAATGGATTGGCAATTATCATATTCTCTTCCCAACTCGACCAATTCAAGGACTCTTCTGGTAGTTGGATGGTTGGTGAACAGCTGTATATATTTATGGGCTTAGTGATACTCTCCATGCTTATTATATGGGGATTGCCTAAGCTAAGCAAGGCGATTCCAGCTTCTCTAGTAGCTATTCTTTCCATTTTTGGGATAGTAGTTGCATTTGGTATAGATACTCGAACAGTAGGCGATATAGCCTCTATTTCGGGTGGGTTCCCTCCTTTCCATATACCTTCTGTTCCTTTAGATATGGAGATGTTTATGACTATACTACCATACTCAGCGGTAATGGCAGCAGTAGGATTAATCGAAAGCTTACTTACTCTGAATATAATCGACGAAATAACAGAAACTCGTGGGCGTGGCAATAAAGAAGCCGTAGCACAAGGTGCGGCCAATATATTATCTGGCTTCTTCTCTGGTATGGGTGGTTGCGCTATGATTGGTCAGAGCTTGATAAATATCTCTTCTGGAGCAAGAGCTAGACTATCGGGTATAGGAGCAGCTGTGATGCTTCTAGTTTTCATTATGTTCGGAGCTGAGCTAATAGAGCAATTGCCAATGGCGGCATTGACTGGTCTGATGATAATGGTTTCAATCGGTACATTCGAATGGGCAAGTTTCAATACATTGCGCCGTATGCCGAAATCTGATATATTTGTAATGGTATTAGTTACTCTTGTCACGGCAGTGCTTCACAACCTAGCTATAGCAGTAATCGTGGGTGTTATCATAGCAGCACTTGTTTTCGCTTGGGACAGTGCAAAACGAATCAGAGCTAGAAAGTATGTGGATGATAATGGTATTAAACACTATGAAATATATGGACCACTTTTCTTTGGTTCAGTAACAGTCTTCAATGAGAAATTCGATGTTTTGGGCGACCCCAATGAAGTCATTATAGATTTCGCAGAGAGCCGAGTAGTCGATATGTCCGCTATCGAAGCACTAAACAGACTAACAGAAAGATATAGCAAAGTAGGAAAGGTTGTCCATCTGCGTCACCTTAGTAGCGATTGCCGTAAATTACTGAAAGACGCTGAAGCTATTATCGACGTGAACGTAATAGAAGACCCAACTTACAGATTGCCAGTTGATTTGGTAAATGGGAAGTAGTTTGTTCTGATTCACTTAGAATCTATATTGAAACTGAATACCTAGGGGTGAGATACCAAAATCATACTTCCTTTCTTTGGTTTCTTTTTTGTTTTTCTTCTCTATGCTATTCTCATAAGCTTTGATAACAGCTAATGCGCTTAGAACACCTATTGATGCACTTACAAATGTGTCAGAAGCCCAGTGTTCTGAAAAGTATAACCGGCTAGTCGTATTAAGTGCAGCAAGTGTGTAAAGCCCGGCGGTAGCCCACCATCTGTCTATTCTATTGGATAGTAGAGTTGCCAAGGCAAAGCTAACTGTTACATGCCCCGATGGGAATGAATGATAGAGGAAGTCGAAGGTAAAGGGTCTGAAAGTCCCATTTCCTATTCTGTTATAAGGTCTAGACCGACCAATAATTATACGGGAACTAATAGTTATAAATCCCGAAAGTACTAATGATTCGACCATTAGCCGACCAGTAGTCCGTATATATTCGTCACCAAAAGTCAGCCCAACAAGATAAGTACCTACTGCTAATCCATCAGCAACTGGAATAGTTCCAAAATTATCTACTACTTCTAAGAATTCCTCTTCATTTGATTCTTCAACTTTATTATTTTCGATATAGTTATAAAGTGGCTCATCGACAGGTATTAATGCAACGGTCCCAACTCCAATTGCTCCTAACTTCAAGGCAGTATATGAATCAAAGTTTGAGATATCTCGATAAATAAAACCTACATCACCAAATGCACTGTTAAAATCATCACTGAGGATATCAATTACATTTTTATTCTCTTCACAAATCAAACTATTGGTTATCAAAAGAAAAAAAGCTATAAATATTATTATCCTATTCACATTAAAATTATTAGTTTATTTGACAGTTAGCAGTATCAATATAACATAATTTTCAATTATTAGAAGATTGTTTCGACGTCTTTGTCTTTAATATAAATGAGCTAATAATAGTTATCAATAATGCTATAGGAAATATTTCCATAATTGTAATTGCCATTCTATAAGGCATATTTCTATACGTTTCCATATTCTCATTCATTTCTTTGGTTGCTTTATCAATTGATTCTGGGCTTAATCCATTATCAACTAATTTTTGAATACTATTAGTAGAATATTCTGAAATGAATTGCTCACCATTAAAAGAAAAATAGATTTCCCATCCAATTACATATATTAAAGAAGCAACAGCTGAAATACCAATACCAACAAAAAAAGCAGATTTGAAATCAATTATGTTATTGTTTTTCTTTTTATAATCCTTTATCCCAATAAATATCATAGATAAAGCAACTATCATAATTAGATATCCAAGCCACTCAGCTATGGAAAAACTACCAGATTCACCTACTAATATAATAGTAAAGATGGCTGAAATAATAATAATTAATCCAGAGATTATCCCATATTTGAAAACAAACCTTTTCATTTTTTTAAATCCTTGTCATTGATAAATAATAAAAGCAAATCTATATAACAAATAAGATAAATACATCACCCAAAAGTATGAATTGAAGACTAGTACTCAATAATTCCACTTTCCCTAGCCGCTTTTATTGTTTGAACTCTATTGTTAGTACCTAGTTTCGAATAAATACTTGATAAATGAGTTTTTGTGGTATTCAATGATATGAAAAGTAAATTTGATATTTCTTTATTTGTGAGTCCTTTTGAAAGTAAAAGTAGCACTTCCATCTCTCTTTTAGAAATTACGGAATTACTTTCAATTGGTATAGTAGTTAGATATGGAGATGATATTTTTCTTTCAGACAGCTTAGTTGAGTAGTAGATACCGATCAGAATTGAAATAATAGCAATTAAAAAGCTATAAGTATCTAAACTCATTATACTATTTAATAATAATAATTCTGAAATCTTGAAAGTAGATAACAATATAAAGATTATGACACCATATTTAATTATATTTTTTATATATGGTGTCATAATAATAATCTATTTCGTAAATACTGCCCCATTGAGAGGGAGCATTCCAGAAGGTACGGTAGCAGGTACTTCCAAAAGTTTTGGATCTAGTAGAGAGCCATTGTCTTCCAGAGCTTTCATGAAATCAACTAACTGATCTACTTCTTCTTTTGTTAATCCTAGAGGATCTCTTAGAATTGGATGAAGCATATTGTCAGTCACTCTTGGGTGTCTAGGTCTAGAAGCGTTATTATAGAATTGTACTACTTCTTCTAAAGTTTCAAGAACTCCATCATGCATATAAGGAGCTGTAAGCGAAACATTTCTCAAAGTTGGTGTTCTGAAGGCAAATCTACCAGAAACTTGTTGTGTGAACTCTTCTCTTCCGAAATCCTCACCAGGTTCTAGTTTTTTACCAGGTCCTATTTGTGGTACACCTTGCACTACGAATTTGTAGTCAGAGAAATTTGGTCCATTATGACAAGTATTACACTTAGCTTTTGTAAAGAATAGTCTTAGCCCTTTTTTCTGATTGTCTGTAAGTGCGTTATTATCTCCCATTACAAATCTGTCATAGGCTGTGTTTCTAGTTACTAGCTCTCGTTGGAATGCAGCTAAGGCTTTACCAAGCATTTGTTTAGAAATCATAAATTCATCGCCCTTATCTTCGAATTCTTTAGCTTCTTTTGGAAATGCTTTTTTGAATAATCTCTTATACTCTTGAACGCCATCCATTTTATAACATAATAAAGTAATCACATTATTAGGTGAATTAATATCACCTTTCATCTCGTCTCTTGATGTTGGAGGTTTAACTGCCTGTGATTCCAACCCTCTAGCTCTTCCATCCCAAAACATCATACCAAAAGCATTCAGCTCACCAGTTGAATCTAAATTGAAAGCCGTATTGAAGACGGTAGGTGAGTTCCTAGGTACATCACCAATTGGTAAGTTAGTTGCCTTTGAGACTCCCAATTCTCTCTTTGGCCCTATGTGTAAAGAGTTGCTAACACCTGCAGGCAATTTACGACCATCTGCAAATCCAAGTCCTGGATGGTGACATGTTCCACATGTTGATGCGGTTTCCGCTGATAATATCGGATCATAGAATAATAATCTTCCAAGTTCTATTCTATCAGGATTATATTGGTTATCAGGTGGATATGGTATTTCTGGTAATGTTTCTAATCCGAACTCTTTAACCAAATCACCAGCTATCGGAGTAACTGATGGGTCATCTTCAGAACATGAATTGAACAAAACTGTACTACTAAGTAGCATCAGTATTAATAATTTGTAAATAGTTTTCATCTGTTTTTATATTTTTTAATTTATAGTTACCATAATAACAATATAACTTACAAAAAGTAACACGAAATATGAAAATTTTTATCTTATATTATTAAATTTTTCTATCTTTTGTAATAATATGTTTTTATTGAGATTATCTTCTTTGTACTCAAAGTAATTCATGGCTGCTTTTAGGTTAAGAAGAGTTATATTTCGTGACATTTCGTGTAATTCGTCTTTCTTGTTTCTTGTAGATTTTTCTAATAAATCTAAATCAAATTTTGTGTAATCTAGTTGGATATTATCCTCTGTTTTACTTAATCTAACTAAGAACCCTTCAGGTATTTTCACATAATTTTTAGCTATATCTGGGTCAGTTTGTAAAATATCAAAAGTGAGATATATAGGTCTTTTACCATAATTTTGATCTATAAAACAGTTAATCATATTCACGAATCTAGATTGTATCAATCTACCATCATAAGGTATATCAGCTTCAAATTTTTCTAATTGCTCCATATATAACTCTATCTCATCATTACATTGTTCCTGTATATCTGGATACCAGTTTTTTATAGAATTCACATACCAAGTTCTTCGTAGTAATTCTTTCTCGATAAGTGTAATATCTTGTCTTTTACCTTCTATCTTATCTTTGTACCAAAATGCCGAAACCCAAAAATCCCATTGAGCTGATATGATAATAGCATCCTTTTCAGCAGATTCAGTGACTAGTCTATAATATTCACTTACCGTTTTATCATTCGATAAATCATTAGTCTCATAGTGTGAGTATATGTTGAACAATGGAATAAAAGCAAATAGATAAACTAAATTTACTTGATAGTTCATTAGCTGTTTCGCCGCTAATCCTACAATAAGGAACAAAACAATATAAGCCGTTACGAAATATGAAGCTATATCATGAATAGAATAATTCATAGAGTACATCACGCAAAGCATAGCAGTAGAAATCAACGACCAGAAAATAATTTTACTACCTCTATAAAGAACATAAAATCCATAGAATAAGAATAACACTCCAATCCATGTTAGCTGTGAGGGTATCAGTTCAAAGAATAGTTTGAAATTCTCTTTTGAAGCTGCTGAATCACTGAACATCCATACTTGGTATTGCGCTCCAGTTACATGATATATAAATTTATCAAATCTACGATGGACTTCTCCCCAATTGAACATAGGTGATTGTGCAGAGCGAATGGGCAAATACAAGTATAACAGTACTCCGAGCAATGTAGCTCCAACCACGTATGCTAATAGTTTATAACGACTTTTAGGTTTTATATTTTTTGTTTTTGCAAAGAAAATTATAAGCCCTGCAGGTATGAGCATAAACGAAGTTAGGTGATTAGCAACTCCTAATCCTAGCACAAATCCTGAAAGTATAAGATAAATATCCGACTTTTCAGATGAGTAATATGCTTTCAAAATTATAAAAATAAAAGTATTAATCAGTAATAGTTGGAGTGAATAGACCTCCACAGAAGTAGCCTGTTGCCAAGTAGTAAGAGCAAATGAATAACCAAAAGAAATAAATAGTGCTAGTAAAAGATTTTTTAATTCGCTCGAATGTAATGCAACTTTTGAAATTAATTTGAATTCTGTGAAGAGCAAACTCAAACTAAGAAATAGCATCATAGAAGAAGCAGCAGTAGCAAAAGCAGCCATCAGATTCAGGTTAAATATATGAGACCAAGGTAATAAATTACTCCACAAATATCCGACTAAAGTGAATAGAGGATAACCCGTAGGGTGGGCTATACCCAAACTAGTAGCTACAGAGGCTAGCTCTCCACTATCAGTAAAGTATACATCGGGTGCTAAGGTTAACACATAGACTATTAAAGGTATCAAAAATGATAAAGCAACAAATATTTTTTTCATTTACTCAACTACTATTTTTTTAGTTAGCAATTTATCATTGACCCAGATTTTTACAAAATATATCCCTGCATTTAGTTCAGAAATATTTATCTCTTCTTTCAATACATTATTAATTGTAAATACATTTTTACCTAATAAATTAATAATTGACAATGTATTTATCAAAGTATTAGAATTAATTTTTAGAAAATTATCAGCTGGGTTAGGGTATAAATTAATACCAAACTCTTTAAAATCTTCAACTGAAGAAGTGGAATAAACAAATTCTTCAGACATTTCTGACCAACAAGAAGTGTTTTTGTATTGTGCTTTATATACACCTTCTTCAGGGTTTAATAGCTTATTATCAGTTTCCCCTTCTATTATTACACCATCCAAATACCATCTATGTAAGCCATCTTTACCAGAGTACATTACCATATTATCTGCAAATAGGATTGGTGCAGGAGGCGAAGGAGAAACTGTGATCTCAATTAATTTTGATGTACCACAATTTAATGAGTTTAATACATAAGCTTCGACGAAAAAGTCCTGAGTTTGAGTAACTATATACATTTCCTTATAAACCTTACCTTCAATAACTAGCGATGCCACTTCCCCGGAATTCAAATCAAAATCTACAAATATGGTATCACCTGTACAAACAGATGAAGGCAGATTGTGGCTTATCTCATCAGGAAAAGCGTTAATATTAACGCTAATCTCAACAGAATCTTTATACACTAAGTCTTTTGATTGCTGTAGAAGTTTTACTTTACCAATACCAGCATCTCCCCATGTAATATCGATGGAGTTTTGTGTTTCGTTAGATACAACTCCACCAGACACAGTCCAAGTATTTAAAAGTTCGGTATTTGATTTTGTTGAATAAGTATATTTTTGATTTTCACATACAGTTTTCAAACCAGTAATTGAAGTTACAGGAGCATCTGTCAGATATATTATTTTAATAGCTGTATCGCTACACTCATTATTATAGTTAGTTTTTATAAGTGATATGATTACCGAATCTACGTTTTCACTTGCTTTAAAATCGAGTTGAAATTCATATTCTTTCACGATGCTTCCACCATTAACTAACCACTTAGCACTTCCTTCTGTTTGAGTGAAGACGCTCTCTATACATCCTTTACATGTAGAGTCAATACCAGTAATTGAAGCTATAGGCTTCTCTTTTACTTCGATTTCTAACATTTCTGTACTCATACAATCGCTACTTGTATCAGTAGCAACTACTATTACTTGCCCAAGCTTCGTTACATTATTCCATTCTATAATTGCAGTTCCATTTTCATTGATATCTATCACTTTTCCTACTACTGCGTTCCATGTATATACATAATCCTGTTTATCGGATATAGTATAAACTTCCGTTGTAGAACCACAGACAGATGTATTACCAGTTACTGTTACTTTTGGAAGCTCTTTTACTGTGACTGTTTTTTCAGATGTATCTATGCAAACAGGATTTTCAGCAATTAGTTGAACTTTATAAGTACCAGCACTTTCCCATCTTACATTATTAACAATATCAGAAGCATTTATTAATACTCCTTCCTCAAATGACCATTTGTATGTAACATCAGGTATAGATTGTGCCGAAAAGACTCGGATAGTATTCACACATAGCGGATCTGACGAATTTATAATCCTAGGTGAAGGATATACAGTGACAGAATCAATATTAACGACTCCTTCAAAAACAGGGTTTGTTGATCTGAGTCTAAATCTATAATTTTTGGAGTAATCCGAGAAATCAGGGATTCTGATTAGAATATTGACCTTACTAGAACTAGTCTTGCGTCCAACTATTACGGGTGCATCGAACTTTCCTAACTCATCTGACATTTCGATTATAAACTCATTATCAGGTGCGAAATTCATATTAGTATAATCTACAGAAAGTAAGTATTCTTTTTTAACACAGTATTTATCTTCTGTAACTAAAAGTTTCAATTCTGCTTCTGTCATTTCTCCGAACATAGCATCTAGCAGACCAGAGTGGTTATTCTGAAATCCGTTACTTCCTATATTGTTTGTACTATTAGTTAATCCCGCTACGTACAATTTATTTTTTGCAGAAACACTTTTCAGCTCATCTCTCCTACTACCACCATAGTAAGTACTCCATTCCATTTGTCCAGCAGTTATATATTTTGCTAGAGTTCCGTCTGATGTACCTCCACCATAATTCTGTTGCCAACCCAAAAGATTTATCTTGCTGGTAGAACTCGTAGAGCCAGCCGTGAATATATTATTACCTTTCACTGCAATTGAATTGATGAAATCATCACTTGAACCACCGTAATAAGTTCCCCAAAAAGGATTTTGGAAAGTATCATATTTCACAAGAAAGCCATCCCAGCCACCACCTAGATTATTCTGATATCCATTCAAATAAATACCATTAAAACTTTGAGTCTTACCTCCAAAGTATATATAATAGCCATCAGAAGTTATGGTAGTCCCAACATCATTGCTTGAACCTCCGTAGTAAGTTCCCCATCTAATGAAGCCGTCAGTATCAAAGCTGGAAACAAATGCATCTACTTGCCCTTGTCTATTGGGTACGTTCCCTTGTACTGATATCTGATTATCACTTTCGGTGCTGCCTACTATAAATACATTATCGTCTGTATCTAGGGTAATACCATAGCCAAAATCATCGGAACCACCACCATAATATGTACCCCACATTCTCGCTCCTAGCGGATTGAACTTCACAACAAAGGCATCATTCATTCCACCTCTTTGTGGTTGGTATCCACTGTGGTATATATTATCATCACTATTAGTCTGACCAACTACATATATATTACCATCATTATCTGTTATGACTCCATTGATTTTATCTATTTCCTGTCCACCATAGTAAGTAGCCCAAAGTAATTGCCCATTTGGAAGGAATTTCACTATATAACCATCAGAAGCATTTCCTCCATAAATTGGCTGGTGTGCATTAGGTGTTACTATATTAGTTTGAGAGCTAGTCTCACCTACTAATATTACATTTCCTTGTTTGTCAATACTGATTCCATTCCCCACTTCGAATGACATACCACCGAAATAAGTTGACCAAACGCGTTTATTATTCTTATCAAATTTAGCTATATAAGCATCTACTAATCCACCATGGATTAATTGGTACCCCCCAACTGCAATATTAGTCGGACTTTCAGTGTATCCGGTCATATAGTAATTGCCTGAAGCATCTTCTTCTATATCGTTACCGACTTCATTCCCTTGACTCCCAAAATAAGAACCCATTACTCTTGCTATAGGGTCTATTATTAAAGTCTTTGTTCTATCGTATTCACCGATATTAAAAGAAACAATATCCCCTACCAGATTATAAGATGAGTTGACAGTCTTTACATCATTGAGTAAACTTTGATATGAGTAAGGTGCATCAAGTTTTATACTTCCGAATTCGATTCCAATTTCTAGCTCATTATTACCAGCTACTTTCGAAGATTTGCTATATTTTTGTAATAATCTGATATCATCTGGGTTAGCACCAACATTTATGATAAAATCGAATTCAAAATCACCTTGCTTATTAAAATATGCGCGAAAGTCTATCCCATCGTATATGTTTTTATACAAGACTTCTTTCGTTTTCATTAATTCTAACGATATACCATCTACTATTGTATATTTACTAGTATGATTATCTGAGGATAGAATCTGAGGATTATTTGACCCAATAAAATCAAAGTCAACACGATGAATTTCGAATGGAATTGAAGATGGAGAAGTTAGCTTCGATGACTTACTATTATTGGCTGGTTGTTTGGCAACGAGAGAGAATCCATTATTTCTGAGATATACAGAAGAATGATTAGTATTGTAGGTAAACAATACATTATCTATTGCTTTAGGTAGTTTGGTAAAAGTATTGTCAGTACTTAATGCAGTCGATAAAACAACAAATGATGAAATAATATAAATAAATAGCTTTTTCATGACAACTCCGTTAATATTCATTGTTTTAATATAACAAACATTAACGGAAATAGTCACATTTTTATTGAAATTTTTTTTTTGATTTTGAGAAAATCCACGACCTACGGGGTAATGCTCAAATCCAATTTCAGCCATATCTTCAGGTTGGAATAAATTTCTACCATCGAAGACTATGTTGTTTTTCAATAATCCTTTAAGTTTATCGAAGTTCGGACTGCGGAACGAATTCCATTCAGTTACGATAACTAGTGCATCCTTGTCTTTGCAACAAGAGTACATATCCTCACAATATTCTAATTTATCACCAAATTCAAGCTTAGTATTCTCCATAGCTTCTTGGTCATAAACAGATATTTTAACACCTTCTTTGAGTAATTCCTTAATAAGCACAAATGCCGGAGCTTCACGGACATCGTCAGTATTTGGCTTAAACGCAAGACCCCATATTGCTATACTAGTCTCACTAAGGTTATCAAATCTATTTTTTACTTTATCTACGAATCTTTGTATTTGTTCTGCGTTTATTCTTCTAGCAGCTTTTACTATATGCAACGGCGAACCAACTTGGTCTGCAGAGTATTCTAAGGCTTGTACGTCCTTAGGGAAGCATGAACCACCATACCCTACACCTGCAAATAGGAAACGTTTCCCAATCCTACTATCTGAACCAATACCAGCACGGATTTGTTCTATATCTGCACCAACTTTCTCGCAGTAAGCAGATAGGTCATTCATAAATGAAATCTTTGTTGCTAGGAAAGAGTTAGCAGCATACTTAGTAACTTCAGCACTTTTCTCATCCATAATAAATATGGGATTGCCACTACGTACGAAAGGTTGGTAAAGGTCAGTCATTATCTCACCTGCCTCTTTAGACGAAGTTCCTATAACTACTCTTTCTGGTTTCATAGCATCTTCTACTGCGAATCCTTCACGAAGGAATTCTGGATTGGATACTACACTTACAATATTATTTTCTAATTTTGATTCAAATATAGCATTAACAGCAGCCGCTGTACCCACGGGCACTGTGCTTTTGTTCACTACTATTTTCTTATCAGTTATATTATTCTTGTTTATTAGGTCTGCTATATCATTTGCTACTTTTAGTACGTGTTGCAAATCAGCAGAACCATCCTCACTAGGAGGAGTAGGCAAACAAAGAAAGATTACTTGACTTTGTAAAACGGCTTGTTCCAAATCAGTAGAAAAGTTCAATCTACCTTCTTTTATATTACGAGCTAATAAGTGATCTAATCCCGGTTCATATATCGGAGATTTACCACTTTTCATTATCTCAACTTTTTTCTCGTCGATGTCTATACAAAGTACATCATTGCCCGCTGCAGCAAAACTAGTCCCTGAAACTAGACCCACATAGCCAGTTCCAATTACTCCAATCTTAAAAGACATAAAATTCTCATTTTTTAAATTCAATAGCTTCAAAAATAAACAAAGCTCTTTTGAGTTACAAGACAAACACGTCAGAAATGTAAATAACTATTGATATAATTATCAAAACTATAATCGAAAACTTCAATAATTTTTTAATTATCGTTATGAATAGCAATAAAACTAGTAAAACTAATATAACTTGAATTAGAGTAGGTAACTCTAAAAAGAAATTAAATGCTTCTATCATTTATCTAAGTATAAAAGTTAAAGGAATAGTGCCCCACATTTCTTTGTCTTCTTGTAGTGGGTTGAATCTCCATTGCTTTATTGCATTGATGGCAGCTTGCTCTAGAGCAGGGTCAGCTTTTTGGAGTGGAATAACTTGACTAACAGAACCGTCAGCCAAGACTTTGAATCGTAATTCAATTCTAGCATTAGACTTAACACTCTTAGGGAATTGAGGTAATTTCTTACTCAGAAGTACTCTATTTCCTCCACCACCCCAATCAATATCACCAAAGCCATCTCCAGCTCCTCTACCTGTACCTCGGTCTTTTAAACCAGTCCCAGCTATATCAGAGCCATCTTCTTTTCCAACACTTTTGTTGTCAGTACCAGTTAACTTTGTGTTATTATTGTCATTACTTTTTATATCATTAGAAGCGATAAACTTAGTTGCATCTTCTAATTTAACTTCAGATTTACCTTTTGTGTTTGAGGCAATCTGAGCATCTTCTATATTTATCTCAGCTCTATTCCCTTTTACCGATTTACCTTCTTCTGTTAGATTACCACTTTTTTTACCAGTACCATCTCCACTACCAAAGTTAAGTAACTCTATTGGAATAGAAGAACTAATTTCTCGAGGTACTGCTTTTTCAATTTTGATAAAAGGAGAGATAATCCAAAACATAACCATGACGACCACGGCTATTGTAAAACCCTTAGCTGTGTTCGAATCCCAAGGAATTCTAATATTTAATCCCGGTTGTACATCTGGTTGTCTTATCATTTCACTCTATCTATCCAAGATTGTGAGTAGCCTAGCTCTAAAGCAGACGTTCGTGCGGCTTCTTTTGTTTCAAATTTGCCGTACCTTACTCTATACCAAGTTCTGCCTCTAACTTCTTGCTCTGTTATCATAGCATTAGGTATTTGTTTGGCTTTTAATTGGCCCAACCAACTTTCTGCATCTTCTCTCGAAGGTGAAGAGTATATCTGTACCATAAAGAGTCCTTTCTCAGGAGCTGGTCCTTTAGGTTGCGGCATAGAGAACTCAGAGACATCTATTTTGGTCGTGCTTTTTTTATTTTCTTTGGGCGCTACTGATGTATTAATATCATTCGAAGCAATATCTTCTTTTTTCTTTTTAGGTACATTTTCCTTTATGTCTTTGACTTTAGGTACATCTTTTTTAGGTGAATCAGACTTATCTTTCGGTTTATCTTTTTTATGACCTTCGTCATCTAATTCATCTTCCAACCCAGCAAAAAACTCTTTATCTTCTTTAAATGTAAGCAATGTATCTTTTTTATCTATATCCACAGAATCTAGCCATTTCCTCTCTTCTTCACTGATAGTGTCAGCTACTATTGCCTTCTTTTCTTGTTTTGGTTTGTGTTCTTCATGATTAGTAGCAACTTCTTTATTTTTATGCTCATCTATGTCATGTTTATCGTGGCTGTCTGTCATCATATACCAAATTAGGGCTACAGCTCCTAGTGTCACTATCAATGTAGCAACAGAAGAGTAAAGCATTAATATCCACACAGGAGTTTTCTTTTTCTTCTTTTCTTCTAATACCTCTTCTTCCAATTCTTCAGGTATATTGCCCTCAATTGGTGGCGGGGGTATATCCTCAGCAGATTTCACATTAGAAGGTCTATCAGCTTCTATATCTGTAATCATAACTACAGTATCAGCATCGTCGCCTATTTGCTTTGCTGGTTCAGAATTATTTGATTCATCAACCGGTTCTGCATTAGCTTCTCTTTTCGCTTTGCTTTTGTCTATATCGGCTTGTAATTTTTTCTTGAAGTCATCATCTAAGTCTAGTTCTTCTTCCTCTTCTAGGCTTGCCTCTTCTTCAACTTCTTCTGGCTCTATCTCGTCTTCAATTTCTTCGGGTTCTATCTCGTCTTCAATTTCTTCAACAGGCGGAACCTTTTCAATCTCTTTTATTTCTTCGATTGAATCTTCTTTTTCGGATTCTGGCTCACTAGTCCCATCTTCGGGTTCTACGGACGCAGTAACCCTAATAGTAGATGATGGTTCATCACTAAATTCGTCAGGAAGTTTAGCAGGGTAATCGTTTTCATCTTCTAACATGAACGATTCGTCATCGTTCTCGTCAGGTTCAAACCCACCGTACTCTTCTTCTTCCTTTTTTCTATCGTCGTTCAAATCTGCCATAATCTAAAATGTATAAAGGACACCAAGTTGAGCAAATATTCCTCTTTGCTTGTATCCATTCCATATATATATTTCTTGGTTAAATATATTCTCTAAGTTAACAAAAGCTCCTAAACTTTCAGAGAAATAATACTCTGCACGGAAAGTTATATCAAAATAACCGTCCAATTCTATTGAATTTGCAAAGTCTGCGTATCTATTCCCTATGTATTTAGCACCAATAATTGTGCCAAACTCCTTAGTGAAGTAGTGATGATAATTAGTCGCAAACTGCACAGTAGGAACGTAAGTAAGCTGTTTATCAGTAGAATCTTGTGTTGTTATGTTGAAATTCAAATCTGCTGTTATGCGTTGCAAATCATTTATATCCCAAAATAATTGGGCAAATGCCTGTAGTCTATTCGAGCCAACATATTCTGGATTAAATCTGAATGTACTATCATTTGTGTAGCTAATATCATTCTCATTAATAGAGTATGAAGCACCAAAAGTAGCACTAATGTATGTAAATGGATGATAATTAAATAGTACCTTACCCATGGCTATTGTGTGTTTGTAATCAATTACTGGTGAAGTAACTACATAAGGGTTAATCCCGAACATATCCACGTATGAATTATTGTTCAAACCAGTATTAGCAATAGCATAGAAAGTAAAATCTTGACTCATAATTGCAGATATATTTACATCAGCGTACAGAGCTAATTTGCTCTCACTTATAGTATTAGTAGCTAATTGAACACCCGGCGCAATTGTGAATGAAAAATCTCCTTTAGCAATAGGGAAAACTGCATTCGCTTTTATCATCGAATTGCCATTAGTATTAGTAGTTCTGAAATCTACTTCTGCATTCAATCCAAATTTGTCTGTCCCAAATGGATTATGAAGGAATAGACCACCATTTATACCGAATTCAGAGCCATCATTCACGTTATCATTCAAACTGAAAATATTGAACCCAAGCTTTGAATCAAATCTAAAATCGTTATAATTTGATTCTGTACTAGTTCCTATAAATATTTTTGTAGTATTTATATTATCTGCTGTGTCGATTGCGTAAGTATTATAGTCCCAATTATCGAATCTGAATTTCGTCCTTGTTTTACTACTACCGAAAAGCCAAAATTGCTCAGGTGCTATGTAATCTATATCTGCATTCGCTTGTATTTTTGTGTAATCAGCATTTGTTACATGACCATCAGAACCTTCGAAGCCACCATTTATAAAAAAATCAAATTTATCTATATTGAAGTCTAAACCAGCCATGGCTTTTGGAGTTAGGAAGCTACCGAATGAACCTTCCAAATATCCGTTAGGGAAAGTCGGTACTTCGAAATTCGCTGGGATTTTTTCAGGAGGAAGCAGTAAGAATTTCTGTTTCTCATTATCATTCAGAGAGTCCAAAGATGCTTGATTCATTGGCTTAGGTTTATCTGGTAATTTCTTAGTACCACCACCCGTTTCCGGGTTATAGTTCCCTATGATAATAGCATTTGGGAAACTAGCTGGTTCAGTATTCTGAGGCTTCTGTGTTTCTTGTGCTTTAGCTGTATATAGTGACATAGCTAATGCACAAAGCAATATGTTTTTCAGTTTATTCATCTTTCTTTATTGCCTGATTTACTCTCTTTATTCTTGCTTTTGCAGTATTACCATAGTCATCGTCTGGACGAAGTTCTAATAGTGCTGAGTATATTTCCTTAGCTTTTAGATACTCTTTTCGTTGCTCATATATCTCGCCCAAATTCACTAACGAAAGTGAGAACCAATCTTCATATCCAGAGTAGTTATTCTTTACTTCTAAGTAAGCTGCCTCGGCTTGTTCTAATTGCTTTTCTTTTTTCCATAGCTCGCCTATTCTGTAGTAAGATTCTGCTACGAACTCGTTACTCTTACTATTGAGCGCTAATTTCAAGAAATATTCTCTTGCTTTAGCATTGCTATCTATACGCTTATAGTAACTAGCTAGGCGGTATGCTGATTCATCCGAATATTCATCACCTGGGTAATTCTGTACAGCATAATCGTACATGCTTAAGCCAAATATAGTATCTCCGAGTGTGAAATTGATTAATGCTCTTTCGAATACAGCTCGTGATGCTGTAGTTTCATTTGGATATAATTCTATTAGAGAAGCAAATAGTGAATCTGCTTTTTTACCATTAGCAATGCTTTTTTGCAAAAGTGCATTTTCCATAAGTGCTAAACTTGCATAGTCACTTTGAGGGTATGTCTTCTGAACTTTTATAAAAGCATTCTCAGCATCTAATTTCTTATCCATACTAATATAGCTCTTCCCTATCCAATATAATATCTCTGCATTCTCAGGATTATTAGGGTCTGCTTTTATTATTTTTCCATACTCATCTATTGCTTTATCGTATTTCTTCGAATCGAAAAGTATCCTAGCTCCATCAGAACGAAAACTACGAGTGAATGGCGAATCTTCGTTCTTCTCTACATAATCATTGATTATACTAACGGCTTCGTCTTCTCTACCAAGTAATATCAAACATTGCTGAACACTACGCATAGCTTCGGGTGCTAATCCACTAGAGGGAAATTTGTCAACCACAGTTCTGTAAGATAACATAGCTTGCTCAAAATCGCTCTTATTATAGTAACAATCTGCAATTGCATAATATGCACGTGGTACGTAAGTACTACTAGGGTATCTTTCTATTAGGAAATTGAAATTAGCAACAGCTTCATCGTACTTTCTTTGTTGGAATTTGATCCAACCTACTAAGTACATCGCATTCGGAGCTAATGGGCTTCCACTATAGTTTTTGACGAATTGTTGTAGAGCTGAAAGTGATTGGTCGTAGTTACCTAATCTGTATAGTGCATCTGCTCTTTGGAAAGAAGCGTATCTTCCTTCGTCCGTTTTTGGTCCTAAATCGGCAGCTTTCTTGTAGTACTCGGCAGCTTTAGCATAAGACTTTATCATATGATAACCATCTGCTTGGCGGACTAGAACTTCTACTCCGTACTGCGTCTTAGGGAATTCACTTAACAATTGTTCGAATATTCTACTTGATTGCTTAAAGTTCTGTTTTCTGAAATATGACCAACCCAACGAGTAGAGTATATCCTCTCTTCTTGTGTGATAAGGATATTCCTTCAATAATTTTTCATAAGATTGAGCCGCATTAATAAGCAAATCACTTGTGTAATTCGCCTCAGCTAGCCAGAATAGGGCTTCCTCCATTCTTGGGTCGCCTTTCTTAGCATCTGCTACGTAAGCCGAAAGTGAGGCTATCGCTTCATTACTTCGTTTATCCATTACTAACGAAACACCTTTTCTGAATCTCGCTTCTGACATATACCAATCTTTCTTTGGCATTAGCACATAGTCAGAATTTTTAATCGTTTGTATAGCTTTATCGTAAGTATCAGTCGCAGAACTCCACTCAGAAAGCTCCATGTGAGTAGCTGCTAAGAGTAAATTAATTCGAGTAGCCGTAACTGGTGAAAGGGCAAATCTCTCAGCTCTTTGCAATACTATTTTCGCTTGACTATAATCTTTTTCTTTGTAGTAAATTTGTCCTAGCTCAAGCAATACCGCCCCTTTGAATGGGAAAGAAGTACTTAAAGAAAGTGCATCCAATTCTGTTTTGGCAGTCTCTACATCACCTGACTTAACAAGCGTAACGGCTCTGTACAGCTGAGCATTGTATTTGACTTGTAGGTAATCATCACCAGAATTTTGAATAATGTCATCGAAGTAAGCCAATGCCTCTTTGTATCTCTCTAAATTCAGCAATGCCCAACCAGCACCCAACTTACTCTTATATTCTAGTGGCGAACCGAAGAAAGTATTTTGGAATGTCTCGAAATACATCAATGCTTGTTCGTAGTTACCAGCTAGATTGCTCGCTTCCCCACGTAAATAGAGTATAGCTTCTTGAGGATTCTCGAAATTAGTTTGCTTTTCGTATTGCTTACCCACCGAGTCTTGTTCCAATATGCTCAAGGCAGCGAAATTCGCACGTTCAAGTACTAATAGTGCGTCAGGGTACTTACGTAAAATCAGATAATTATTAGCTTCACGGATAAGAGACGCTATGTAAACATTAGTTCTAGGGTATTCGATTCTTACTTTTTTGAATGCTGCAATAGCTTTTTCATTCTCGAATTCTTGTTCATAGAGTTGACCATAAGCATATATAGCATCATCTGAGAATTCGCCTTCTGGGTATATCTCAGCACATTGCTCAAGAGTTTCCGTGGCTACTTTTTGTTTGTTGATTTGGCTTTCAGCTATCCCTTTCCAATACAATGAGTGATGACCAATAGTATAATACTCATCATCGGGTCTGCTGTTCTTCTTTTCGTGGCGGCTATTGTAGTTCTCCGTAGCCGTCTCATAAGCAAAATTCAGATAGTAAGTTGCAGTTTCAAACTTCTCTTGTCTGAAATGCATCATACCAATACGGAAATAAGCAACCGGTACGAACGGGGAATTATTCCTAACTTTTATGAAGTCAAGAAGCTTTGTTTCGGCTATGTGGAAATTGCCCTTGATTAAGTCCAGCTCAGTTTCGAACATCAGAGCTTTATCATTGGCAGGATTCTCAGGCATATTGCGAATAACGTCGCTAATTTTCCTTTCGCTCAGATTGATGAGCTTAGTATCATATAGTCTTATCGCTTTGTCTAACTCTTCTGCATTATATATATAGCTAGTCTCAGTTACTTGGGCTGAAGCCACAAAATATCCGAGGAAGAGAAAAACAAGATATAATTTTATCTTAGAATTCGTCATTTTATACTGTGTTTTTAAGTAATATAGAGAGGACGAAATGGGAGTTTCGAAACCTTACCCTATGCTGCAAAAGTAAATTAGCAAATTTTCTTTAAATAACACAATAATTACGATTTAGTTCAGGAAAAGTGGCAGAGTTTTAATTAATTATTTTAAGTAATTGGTGTTTTACTCCTTCACTATTTCTCTTGAAGATATTCTGTATAATGACTTTCCTTTACCGTAATAATCAGCAAAGAAATATACATAGTCTCCTAATAATACTATTTCTAGATAGAATCCATGTTCTATTTGGACTATATTAGTTGCACCCTCAGGCATAATTATAGCTGTTCCTTCATCGGTAAAATCTGTTCTCCAGAACCGTCTATTGTCATTATTTGACTGCTCATTAAAGTATAAATAATCGCCTATTCTCTTCGTATATATAGGAGAATGAAGGTCATCTAATTCTCTATGAAATTCATAAGTACCATCTTCTGTACCATCTGTCGCCCAAAGTGTGTGTTCTGCAAAGCCATCATTTTCAACTGCAAAAAGGATTTTTCCATCAAGCATATCACCTTCAAACCATAATCCACCTTCTTCAACACCATCAATTGTTTCCTTTACCATCCGAGTCCCTTCGGGGGTGCCATCTGAAAACCATAGCTCTTCTCCGTATTCTTCTGTGGATGCTGCAATATACATTGTACTTCCTTCTATTATACATCTATAAAACTGTATATTGTTCAGCTCGGGTGGTGTTAGTCGGACTGTCCCTTTAGTTGTACCATCAGTGCACCACAAGCTCACAGAATCCTCGTAAGTATCGCTCATAAAAAACAGTTTTTCTATGAATGGCTCATTTCTATAAAATTTATCCAATTGTGATGAGCCACCCGGGGTAATTTCCTTTAGAAATCTAGTTTTCTCTTTTGTACCATCTGATAACCATAACTGATAGTTACGTTCTCCTATTGGAGAGGCTTCGAAAAACAAATTATTATTCAATATACCGAGAGGTTTTAATCTGTTTAACTTCAACGAATCAGAATCCCGATTATAAGGATAAGTGTTTTCAATTGTACCATCTGATATCCAGAGATTGTAGTTATTTGAGTCATTTATAACAAAATATATCATTGATAAGTATATATTAAAATAAATAGGTTCTTCTTGAAGTTGCCCCCATATTTCATCACTTAAAAGCTTATGAGTTCCTGAGGTTGTACCGTCTGAGGCCCAAAGGCTTGCGTTCCAACTCTTTTCTTCAGAGGCAAATATTATCTTGTCATTCAAAGATTGTAAATTTATTACATTATTAATTTCAAGGAAATCTAAGTCCACAGCCAATTTAGTCCCTTCAGGTGTTCCATCAGTTGACCATAATGCAAAACTTCCTTTTTCATCTTTAGCTTTAATATAGAGTTTATCTTGAAGTCGAGTTATTGGAGATTTATATGAATGTAGCTTCCCACCATAACCATACTCCACTATTTCAAGATGCTTAAGAAGTCTAGTCCCACTTTCAGTACCATCGGTTGACCACAATCCCATTCCTATATCATCTGTCGCCATAAATAATAAATATGAATCTAAATGTTCACTCAATACTAAGGGATCGGAATTTCCATTTGGGTTTATGTCTTTTAGCAATTTCAATTCATTTTCATCATCAAATACCCATAACTCCAATCCATTTACTCCATCATCACAGTTTACATAGCCTATTTCGTTATGCTCTGTAAATCTATACCATTCCTTGTTCGTTAAGTCAACTCTCGAATGTTTATCGGGAACAATAGTATTGAAACTACAAGAAGTGGTAGTGATTAGAATTGTAAATATGATTAGCAAATATTTAATATTACTCCTTCACAAATTTTGCTATGTTATTGCCCTGCTCATCCACTACGAAGTACACACCTGAGTGCAGCTCTGCCACGTTCAACTTGTCGTTCTCAACAATGCCGTAGTCTTTAACTAAAGCACCAGTGCTATTGACTACGCTAAGCTGAATAGGTTTATCTAGCTCTAGCTGTATGTAGTCTTTCGCAGGGTTGGGGTAAACTGTCATAAGTTCTGGTTGTGGGGTATCTTCGACTGAACTAATAGTATTTGGTATTCGGTAGAGTTGTACTTCCTCACCATAATAATTTGCAAAAAAGTAAATATAGTTTTTGAAATAAATAACCTTCGTTTCAGGATGCAACTCTTCTCTTCTTTTTAATCTAGGTGGCAATATTTTTTCAGAAATCCCACTGATTAAATCTGTTTTATAAGATAAAATGTTAGACATATCGTTTATTACATTATAAAATTGAAAGAAGATCTGATTATCATATCTTTTAACATTTGTAGAATTTATATAATTAATATGGGATATTTCATTATTTAGAATCCGAGTCCCATTTTCTGTTAGGTCCGTTATCCAAGGAGTGTAAGTCCTGTCTTCTTCACTTTTATTGAACAGAAATTTATTTTCAATTGTAGCTACTGGAGAAGAAACAATTACTCCTCTTATTTTATTAATTACTTCATCAGAATAACCGTAAGTCACATAAGTATCCCTATTGACTGAACTTGAAGTGCCTAAAGTATAGACTAGAGTATCATTATAACTGAAACTTGGAAATAAAGTGTATTCCTTTTCTTCTGTAAATATTATTTTTGTTTCTTTTTTCGTCCCATCTGTGCACCACATACTTGTCAAGTAAGTATTTTTATCAGTTGTAGTAAAATAATAGTATTTATTCGGTTTACCAGAGATTGTGACACTTCTAAGCTCACTAATATCATATAAATCAAAATCTAATAATTCATTAGTTCCATTTTTTGTACCATCACTAACCCATAATGAAGTACTATTATTTTTATTCTTTGCTAAGAAAAAATTAAATGTTCCGGATATAAACCAATCTTCTGAAACTGAATATAAGTAATCATTTAAACTTTTAAACCTGTATGTCCCATTTGTTGTACCGTTTGTAAACCAATATTCATTATAAGAAGTCGGTATATAAATTCCGTGATCGAATATATTTAATCTACTTTCAACCGGGTAATTGATTACTATGATACTATCTAAACTATCAATTGAATCATTAGTTGACCAAACTTCGTAATTGTCTGATCGGTTAGTAAATGTTACTACCAACTTATCATCAACAATAATCATCTTATCTAAAAATTTATATACAAATTCTTGTAATTTTGAAGTTCCTTCTATTGTTCCGTCAGTACTCCATAATTCTATTTTATCAGTAATATGCTCACGAGTATTAGTTATAAAATAGACCTTATCTTTGAAAAAAACAAAGCCCCTTTGTTTATCATTCAATTCTCCATCCTCAAAATTATAATAATCAAAAAAGCTGCTTATTATTTTTATAGTTTCATTACCATTTGTAGCCCAAAGACTGTTGTATTCTTTTCTGTTTGTTTTGTCTGTTTCAGTACTATCATCTGCAATAAATAACATATAATCATCTAAAGCTACACTTACAACAATAGGTTCCGAGCTACTATAAGGATTAATATCTTTAAGAATTCTAAATCCTTCGGAGCTTCCATCAAAAACCCAAAGTTCCTCACCATGTGTGGGTTCGTAAGCATTTACATATATCAGCCCATTATGCTCTGTAAATTCTCTTCTTCCCAAATTCTTGAAGTCCTGAGTCGAATAGAGTTCTGGAGTTAGTATTGGTAGTTCAGCAAATAAGCTGAATGGCAATATTAGCATAACTATAATTCTTATTATCTTCTTCATTTCCCTCACTCCTTCACAAATTTAGCTATGTTAGCTACTTACTTATTCAGTTTATACTTAACAAAATAGTAGTCATCTAGATTTAGTATAGTCCCATATATATTCTGTCCCAAACTTATTTGTTGACCAGGAGTATATGATACATATCCATCATTATTAAATAGTGAGACTTCCTCTAATTTCTTACCATCTACTAAGCTGAATTTCACTTTCCGTATCTCATCTTCCGGTTCAGTTGTAGTATAAATAAAAGTGATGTCATTATCTGTTATTGTAGGTTTTAGATAAAGTTCTTCTGGTAAATTATTTGACATCATGTTCGGTATATCTGTAGGACCGACATCTTTTACCAAATCCCTATCCTCAATTTCAGATGACCAAAGAAGATTCATTTCATTATCAATCGAGAATAGGTTGATATTTCTAAAATAATATTTGGTGACGATCATTGGATATGAACTACTTTTAAATTCTGATTTGCCTGTTCTTGGATTGGTCTCAAAACTAGACTTACTACCTGATTCCGGTTTCATACTGAAAAATGAGTTTTCAGCAAATATTACAAGTCGATTGTCTTTTTCTATTACATTATTGATATTATTGAGTACTAATTCCAAATCCTTCAATTCTGGTTTATTTTTTATACACTCTTCTATTGGCTTTACAGTCAATTCAAATTCTAGAGTATTGATATCAGCTTTTATTTTAGCTAAGTGAGACACTTCTTCTTGGCTATAAAACTCACTACCATATTCCTCACCGTATCCAAATAATTCTAAACTACCTTTGTTCTTTCCTTCTATCTTTGCAAATTTCTGAAAACGATAGTCCACATCAAAAGGTATTTCCTTTACTTTCTGTGCTAATTTTCCATCCGTTGTTATCTTGTTCACAGAGATATAATTCTTTTCTGTATTGGGATTATACCAAGCTGCAAGGAAAAGAGCGTATTCTTTCTGATATTCAGAATAAAGGATTGTGAGATCCTCAGTATCATCTATCAAACCAAATTCTATTCCTTTCGTATTAGTAGCATTTTTTGACATAGAGGATATTAGGATTATTTTCTCATCTTCATCATCAGGATAGAAAGTAATCCCAGAAGCAAGTGGATTAGTGTTTTCAAATACGTATGGTGAAACATCCATAGCTATTGGAAAAGTACTAACTTCAACTCCTAAGTCTTCTATATACTTTTCAGCATCAACACGTACAACTGACGCATCAAGCTTGGTTAGTTCTAACTCATCTATTATCTCTTCATCATCTAATTTTGAAGTTTGGAAAAGGAAAAGTAATTCATTCTTTTCGATTTTCTCATTATTAATATCAAACACTAACTTTCTAGCATACGAATCTCCTTTGCTAAAAACTCCAAACCCAACAACACCAGTCATCACCATTACTAGCTTATTATTTTCAACATTGTGAGTTACCATTCTTTCTACCATACTAGTTTTTAACTCACCTATTTCATCGATCTCATTTGTTTTACTGTCATATACAAAGAGTCCTATTTCTTCTCGAGTTTTAGTACCTATTATCACTCTATTCTCATCAATTTTTGAAATAAAAACGGGTGGGTCATCGAACTCATAAGAGAAAAGTATTTCAGCACTATTCTCTATAGGAGCAAAATCGTCAGGTATATCAATTGTGTAAGCACTACTAAAAGTTAAAGTTAACAATACCAAAATTATAATTGTTTTCATAAATCCTCATTTTTTGATTTTTATAATATCTGAATATAATGAATAATTCTCACTCCTTCACAAATTTTGCTATGTTAGTACCTTGCTCATCCACAATGAAGTAAACTCCAGGGTAGAGAGTAGATACGTTGATTCTACCATCAGCTATTTTCAACTCAGTAAGTTTTGTACCTACACTGTTGTAGATAGTTACTAATTTGCATTGCTCAATGTTGATATTCACATAATTAACTACTGGGTTTGGATATAGTTTATAATCATAGGTTGCTAATGGCTCAGTTTTCGTCGTAGTGTCTCCCACTTGTATGCGCCATAATTGTTCACCAATATCAAAATAGTTGGCAACGAAATAAAGATAACCATTCAGCTCTCCAACAATAGTCGCTCCAGTTTCAAGTACAAATTTGTTTGGTCTTGTAGCTCCTGATGGCTCTACTCTAGTCAACTCATCTGCATTGTCCAACAAAAACATGTAATTTTCTTTTATCTGGTAGCTTGGTATTACTAGGAGATAATCCCCATATTGACCAATATGGGTAAGCCCATAATTTTTGAAATTCTTTATAAATGAAAACTCTGCAACTTGTTTTGTACCAACTTCAGAACCATCTGTCATCCATAATTCGTTAGGATTAATCCCATCATAATAACTGAAAACAACGTTCCCATCAAAACTATTCTTGAAATTGAAATATACTTTTTCATTGGCTTCATTCATTGTTTTTATTTTGTAAGTACCATCTTTAGTTCCGTCACTCGTCCAGATAGAAAACACTCCCTCATCTGCATAATCACTGAAGTATAACTTATTACCCATTATAAAGTATTCTTCGAAATATACTGGTTCATCTGTTAGTTCATTGATTTCGAAAGTCCCGTCTTTAGTTCCGTCACTTATAAAGTTCCCCTTATAATTCACTTGAAATAAGAGCTTATCATTCCAGTTAACAATATCTTGAAGTGCATCTTCGGTTTCTAATAATAGTACAGTACCTTTGTCTGTTCCATCGGTAACATATAATTCATTATTCCAACCACCAAATAAACTGAAATAAACCTTATCTTTAATCTTTGTGAATTTAGTCGGGTAGCCAGCTATATTTTTATCTTGTCCAAGAATTGGTATAGTGCCATCGAGCGTTCCATCAGTTATAGAAAGGAATGTATAACCTGTATTTGTGATCGGATCAGAAAATGAGTTGACTATCAGTAATTGTCCAGTTAAATCAATATCTATAATATCTGATTGTGCATCATCACCTTGGTAAATTCGAGTGCAACTATTTTTACTCCCATCAGTTGACCAAATCACGGATCTGAATCCTACATTCTGATTAGTTGTGAATACGAATCTATCTCCAGCATTATTAAAGAACCATGGACTAGAACCACCATCAACACCCAAATCCTGTATCATATAAGTACCATTGGGAGTGCCATCTGTCACCCAAGGTTCGGAGCCGTGAATTCCATCATCTCCCGAGAAAATAATATTACCGCAATGCTCATGTGACTCTTGTTCATTTAGATAAGGTCCATATCCAACATGGGCAAAAACATTAGCCAGAAGAATTGTACCGCTTTTAGTACCATCTGTAGCCCATAAACTACCTTTACCATTCTCATCTTTTACTGAAAAAACTAATTTATCCAGATTTGCCTTGAATATAAATATTTCAGAATTACCGTTGGGGGTGCAATCTTTGAGCATATAAGTACCAATAGGAGTTCCGTCACTTACCCATAGCTCACTGCCATGAGTATCATCAGCACCCCAAAAATAAATTTTATCTTTAAATATATACTTCTGATCATGATAATTATTGAAATTACCTTTTATAAAAACTTTTTCCGAGACGAGTTCCGGCTCTATTTCTTTAACTTGTCCAAAAATACTAAATGGAATTAATATCAATAGTATTATTAACTTTTTCATTTCCTCACTCCTTCACAAATTTTGCGATATTAATTCCCAGTTCATCAACTACGAAGTAGACGCCGGAGTGTAGTTCTGCCACGTTCAGCTTGCCGTTATCTACTATGCCGTAGTCTTTTACCTTTGCGCCTGTACTGTTTATTATACTTAGCTGCATTGGCGTGCTTAGCTCTAGCTGTATGTAGTCCTTCGCTGGGTTTGGATAAACTGTCAATAGTCCTGGTTGTGGTGTATCTTCGACGGAGGTCTTGGAGTCACTTAAGCGGTATAGTTGGTGTCCTTTTCCATAGTAATCGGCGAAGAAAAACACATTACCTCTTAGTTGTACCATAAATTTCTTGTAGTATATCTGTTTTTTATTAGTGGCATCTAATGGCTCTATGATCGCACTGCCTGCTTTAGTCATATCACTCCTCCAAAGTCTAGGATTGACCTCTCGGTTTTTACTCTCAACAAAATACCCGACACCGTTAATTATTTCACTGTCACCAATCTCTTCTGTAAATCCATTTAAACTTTCGTCTAGGTTGAAAGTTCCTTCTTCTGTGCCGTCTGACATCCAAATAGAGTAAATATCTTCTTGTTTTCTAGTGCTAAATATCGCACTTCCATATAGAAGAATATCAGAAAACGCAATCACAGATGAGTTCTTTCCGGGTTCTATATCTTTTACCATATAAACTGAGTCTTTGATTAAGTCTGCTACCCATAGCTCTTGTCCAGTTTCTGAAATATCATTTGCAAAATAGAACTTTTCATTATCAAGTAAGTAGTCATCATAATCTCTGACGTTATACTTTACAGTTGGATTAACTACCCTAGTGTTTGTAGTGGTTCCATCTGACACATATACTTTATTACGGCCAAATTCATCTTCAGCCAAAAGAGTAAGTTTATCCGGCTTTTCGGAAGAATTTTGTAAATACTCTGGGTCAGAGTCACCATCTGGGTTTATATCTTTTAGCATATAAGTACCTTCGTCTGTACCATCGGTTACCCATGGTTCATTTCCAGAATTATTTTCTGACCCACAGAAATATAGTTTATCATTATAAACAATGTGACAATCACCACTAACAACGAACGATTCTTTATTTTTAACCAATTGTTTAGTGCCTTCTTTGGTTCCATCTGTAACCCACAATTGAATATCAGAAAACAATTCTTTTGAGTAAGGAAAAAATAATTTGTCCCCGATTATTACATCAAAAAATCTACCATTCAGTCCTATGGATCCTCTATCTGCAATTTTCATTGTCCCTTCGGTTCTACCATCAGTTGACCATAGCTCTGATTCTGAAAATCCACCTCTACCTTGAAAAAAGAAAGTAAGCTTTTCACCTAATAGTTGAAATCTATAAGGCTGATTCGAAAAATTTTTTTCAAATACATATATAACTTTAGTTCCTTCGGTTGTACCATCAGTTGACCATAGAGCAAGGTCAGAGAGAGTTTCAACTGGTTCAATGTAATAAACCCTATCTTTAAATTTTTTAATATTCTGAAAGTATCGAGATGTTAATCCATTTGTACCACCTCTGAAATTTAATGTTCGTTTTATTAAAGTTGTCCCTTCTTCAGTTCCATCAGTTCTCCAAATCCCACTGCTTGTATCATCTTCGGCAGAGAATAATATAAAATCATCCATTTCAGTATTGATTATCATTGGATTCGAATCACCATTAGGGTTTATATCTTTTAGCATGTGCATATCATCTGTCCTCCCATTGAACACCCATAACTCTCTACCATGAATGCCATCATCACAGCTAACATAAGCCAATCCATTATGAGTAACAAAATTATAATCGCCTTTATTACCATCAAATTTAAAATCATGATACAACTGGGGTTCCAAAGATTGAAGAGATATTACAGATAATATCATTATTGATAATGTTAATAGGTATTTCATAATCCTTTTCTCTTGATTAAAAATAATTCAACGGTTATTGTTTTATAAAGTTACTTTGCGGCACTAGTGCCCTCACTCCTTCAAGAATTTTGCTATATTATTTCCCAGCTCATCAACTACGAAGTACACGCCGGAGTGTAGCTCTGCTACATTCAACTTACCGCCTGCTACCATTCCATAATCTTTTACCTTTGCGCCAGTGCTGTTGATTATGCTCAGCTGCATCGGCTTACTAAGCTCTAATTGAATATAGTCCTTCGCTGGGTTGGGATAAACCGTCATTAGTTCTGGTTGTGGTGTATCTTCGACTGAACTGATAGTGTTCGGGATTCGGTAGAGTTGTTGCCCTTCGCCGTAGTAGTCTGCGAAGAAGTAGATGTTATTAAAGAGCTCTATCTGAAAAAACTGAATTGGGTTGACATGATAACTGCTTGTTTGATTTTTTGGCATTATAATACTAGTTCCTTGCTTAGTCATGTTTGTTTGCCACATTCTCACAGTATCAGCTACACTCTCTTCAGCAAATAATAACATATTATTATACTGATTCGTGTAAAAAGACATATGTGTTAAATCATTCAACCCTGGGTTAAGTTTAAAAGTTCCATTCTCAGTGCCATCACTTATCCAAGTTGAAGCTACTCCGTTTTCATCATCAACATAGAAAAGAACTTTTCCTTCTATGATAATAGAAGAGAACCACAATCCTGAACCTTTAGTACCATCAACTATGTCTTTGACTAAATGAGTTCCTTGCTCTGTCCCATCTGATACCCATAGTTCATCGCCGTGCTCATCATCTGTAGCTACAAAGAAGGTCTTTAAACCACTTTGAGCTGACATCCGAACGTTTATATTTTTTAAGGATTCTGCAATTTTCTTTGTATTTTTATCCGTTCCGTTAGATATCCAAAGGCTGTAATTACCTTCCTCTACTAAACTAAAATAAAGGTTCTGTTCTTCTGTTCCTTTATTTGACATCAAACTTAATTCAGAGTTAGGGTCTAAAGATATTGTATTAACTTGTCTTGTTCCATCAAGGCTGCCATCACTAACGAATAACCCCAATTCACCACTAGTAAATCTACCCGAGAAATATAACTTACCTCCTAACAAAGAAGCAGGACTCAGGTTCAATTTTAATCCATCTGAATTATTTATCAATTGGATAGTACCCTCAATAGAACCATTGGTTGACCAAAGTACATTTTTCTGATTAGAAGTATCTATTATAAAAATATGTTCATGTACATCTTTAGAATAAAAAAAGCTGTTTGGAACTATAGTGGCGAAGTCGAGTAATTTAATTGTATTCTCCTTTGTTCCATCGGTTGACCATATATCTGGAGTATCATTGAGTCCATTAAAAACCTGAAAATATAATTTATCTTTTAGTAGTTGTAGATTATAGGGTCTAGAAGATTTATCTGTATATATATCTTTAATTAGTACCGTACCTTCGGGAGTTCCATCCGTTTTCCATAACTCTTCATCAAACATTTTTGGCTCACTAGCAGAGAAATACACTTCATTATTATATTTTATAAATTGTTTGTCACTCTCTTTAAGTACTCCATTCCAATTTGCTATTTCAAATTGGAGTTCTTTTAATTTGACAGTTCCTTCGGGAGTTCCGTCAGTGGACCAAAGCGCAGTCCCATTTTCATCTTTTGCGATAAATAATAATTGATGGTCTAATTCATTACTTACGATTAATGGGTCAGAATCCCCATTAGGATTTATATCTTTAACCATTCGCATACTATTCATATTACGGTTGAACACCCAAAGCTCTAAGCCATGAACTCTATCATCAGCACTCACATAAACTTTTCCATTATGCCCCATAAAGTTTTTGCTTAAAGTATATTCGAAGTTTATGTCACTATGTAACTCCGGCTCTATCACATTAGTTTGACCATACATATAGAATGGAATTAATATCAATATTATTCTTATTAAGTTTTTCATTTTCCTCACTCCTTTACGAATTTTGCTATGTTTTTATCTAGTTCATCTACTACGAAGTACACGCCGGAGCTTAGCTCTGCCACGTTCAGCTTGCCGTTATCTACTATGCCGTAGTCCTTTACCTTTGCGCCAGTGCTGTTGATTATACTCAGCTGCATAGGTTTTTCTAGCTCTAGCTGAATGAAATCCTTCGCGGGGTTGGGATAAACTGTCATTAGTTCTGGTTGTGGGTTTTCTTCGACTGAACTGATAGTGTTCGGGATGCGGTAGAGTTTTCGCCCTTCGCCGTAGTAATCTGCGAAGAAGTAGATATTATCTTTGTATTCGATTTGAAAAGAAAAATATTCATCTACATGAACATCATTTTTTTGGTCTTTGGGCATTATTTTATAAGTGCCTTCTTCTGTCATATCAGTTCGCCACAATCTAAAAGTATTATCATTACCCATTTCTCTAAAGTAAAGTATATCATTTATTACATTTTCATGATAAAACATTCTATATAAGTTTCTCAGTTCAAAGTTCAATATATAAGTACCTGCTTCTGTACCATCAGTAATCCAGATTGATTTTACACCTTTGTCATTCTCATATAAAAATAGAACCTTATCGCTGACAACTTTGTCACTGAACTCGATTCGTGCTCTATCATTACCGACAGAAAGGTTCTTTACAAATTTTGTGCCTTCCGCGGTACCATCAGAGACCCAAAGATCTTCTCCTTTAACTTCATCGAAAGTAACAAAAAACAATTTATCTGAATTATCACTTTCGACAGAATTTGATGATATATAGTTTATTTCATTAGGTGAAATCTTAACTGTACCTTTTTCTGTGCCATCGGTTACCCATAGACCATTATTTCTGTATAATCGAAAGAAGAGTTTTTGTCCACTCCCATTATTATTTGATAAAAAACCCAACCCGTCATCTTGAGAGTCTTCGAAGAATTTTAACTCCTTTGTACCCTCATAAGTTCCATCGGTTACAAGTAACCCTTTATTATAATCCTTGGTAGTACCTTGCATATACATTTTATTTCCATTAAATCTGTAAGTTGGATAGCTTACATTGTAATCATTAAATTTATTAGTTAAGGGTGAAGTGCTTTCAATAGTTCCATCCGTTGACCACAGTACTTCAGTGTCTCCTAGACTTTCTATAAAGAAGTCATAAGAAGAGTTCCAACCTCTCAAATCATTAGAACTAAATTCTGGTCTATTAGTTATTTTTATCGTATTTTCTTCTGTGCCATCGGTTGACCATATATCCGACGGTCCCCTATTTGTATAAAACAAGAGTTTTCCATTTCTTATGTGAAAACTAGAAGGTAATGATGATCCATTTGGATTCAAATCTTTAACTAGTACCGTACCTTTAGAAGTACCATCAGTTTTCCATAATTCATAATCTACATCTTCAACCCCAGAGGCATAAAAATAAAACTCATCTTTATAGACCCTGTTCAGACTCCAGTAATTTCTTTCAACCGCCGAATGAGAATGTATTGGGTAAAAGTAATGCAATAATTTTGTTCCACTATCAGTACCGTCTGTTAACCATAGCCCCTTGCCCTTTTCGTCTATTGCGTAAAACAATAATCCAGCATTTAGTGTATTATTAATAACAATTGGCCTCGAATCTCCATTTGGATTTATATCTTTTACCATTCTTAAACTATTGTACGTTTCATCAAAAACCCAGAGTTCCAAGCCATGCACTCCATCATCGGCTATAGTATAGACTAGACCATTATGCTCAATAAAATCGTAAGTCGAATCACGTTTAGCAAACGTTATGTCACTGTGTCGTTCGGGTTCTAAGATTTTCGCCTGTACAAACGAACTAAATAGTATTAGTAATAATAGTATTTTTATTAAGTTTTTCATGTCCTCACTCCTTCACGAATTTTGCTATGTTATTGCCCTGCTCATTCACTACGAAGTACACACCAGAGTGTAACTCTGCTACGTTCAGTTTTCCGTTCTTTACTAAGCCAAAGTCTCTTACTTTAGCACCAACGCTGTTGACTATGCTTAGCTGCATTGGCTTGCTAAGCTCTAACTGAATGAAGTCCTTCGCTGGGTTTGGATAAACTGTCATTAGTTCTGGTTGTTCACTTTCCTCTACTGAGCTGATAGTGTTAGGGATGCGGTAGAGTTGTTGTCCATTACCGTAATAATCTGCGAAGAAGTAGATGTTATCATCTAGTTCTGTATAAAACACATAAATATGAGCATGATTAGGGAGTATATAATCTGGAGGCATTACTAATTGAGTCCCCTCTGATGTAAAATCAGAATACCAAATTCTTGTTGTATCAGAAGTACTCATTTCTACGAAAAGTATGTTGTCTTTAGTCAGTTTATTTGTATTAAGATCAGTAGATAAATCTGTCAAACCCTCTTGTAAAATTTTAGTTCCTACCTCTGTACCATCTGTTACCCACTCTGTATAATTTTGGGGACTTGTTACTGTTGTGAATAGTGCTTTTCCCTCTTTCATATTTGGAAAAAACCAAATGTCAGAGCCAATAGGTCCCTCAACAATATCTTTTACAATGTGAGTCCCATCTTTTGTACCATCAGATACCCAAAGTTCTTTGCCATGTTCATCATCAGTAGCCACAAAATAAGCTGTTGTGCCATCTTCAATAAACTTCTCAGAATTTAAATATTTTAGTGATTCTGTAATTTTAATTGTACTCTCAGAAGTCCCAGAAGATATCCAAAGCCATTGATTGTCATCCTCTACTATGCTGAAGAATAAATTCTGTTCTTCTTTATTGAAAGATGTAAATATACTCAATTCTGAATTAGAGTTTTCAGATAATACTTTTAGTTTTTTTGTCCCTGCTAATGTACCATCACTTGTAAATAATGCCAATTCACCATTTGGGAATCTACCTGAGAAATATAATCTACTTCCTAAAAGAGCAATAGAATTCAGATCCAAATCAAATCCATCTAAATTATTAGTCAATGGAATAGTACCATCAGGAGAACCATCGGTCGACCAAAATACATTTTTCTGATTAGCAGTATCTAATATAAAAATATGCTTGTGAAATTCATTTAGAGAGTAATAATAACCGTGGGGTATTACCATAGCGAAATCGAGTAATCTTATCGTATTTTCAACTGTACCGTCTGTTGACCATAATTCACTAGTATGATCATTATTATTTAAAACTTGGAAAAAAAGCTTATCATTTAACAGTAGTAAATTATATGGCTCAGAGGGATACTGAGTATCAATTTCCAAAAATAAAACTGTTCCCTCAGCAGTTCCATCAGTTTTCCAGAGATCATAGTTCCTTTCACCTGGAATTGATGCTGAGAAATAAACTTCCCCTTTATACATTACAAATTTATCAGAACTATTCGTTACTCCAAATCTACTACCAAAATCTAAGTCCAAATTCTTTAAGAGTTGTGTTCCTTCTGGTGTTCCCTCAGTAGTCCAAAGCCCATAACCAATTTCGTCTTTTGCTATAAAAAGTAAAAAATCCTCAAAACCGGTATTTACGACTACTGGTTTATTAGTTATATGTTGATTTATATCTTTGAGCATAACAAAAGTATTGTTTTCCTTATTAAAAACCCATAGTTCTATTCCATGCTCACCGTCATCTGAATTGAAATAGAGAAGTCCGTTGTGTTCTGTAAAATGGGATCCTCCTCTATTTAAAAAAGTCTTTGAGTTAATAAGCTCTGGTTCTAATACATTTGCTTGACCGAACAAACCGAATGGGATTAAAACTATTAGAATTACTATTATCTTTTTCATGTCCTCCCTCCTAAATTATTTTTGTTGAATTTTCTCTTTTAATTGCTTTTCTAACTCTAGTAGGTTTCTGCTTCTTTCTTTTATTGGTTTTGCTGGGTTGCCAGAGTAAATCATAAATTCCACACAATCTCTATTTACCAAGCTGAGAGCACCTACCGCACATCCTATATGCAAAGTAACTCCAGGTAATATAACACACCCACTGCCGACTAAGGCATGTTTTTGTAAAGTAACTGGAGCCGAAGTCACATTTGTGAACTCAGATGGTACAGTAGGATTTGTCATATAATTCCCAAAATAGTCATCATTACTAGAGTAAACTGCCGTCCGCGATGAGATGCCACTGAAATCTTCTAGAGTTATCTTCCCGTCTCCTTGGAGCGAGACGAAGATGGCTAGATGAACGTAGTTACCTATCTCTATACCGCTTGCTCCTGCTGATAGGACACAATAATCATCTATCCTAACATTATTAGCAATTGATATCCTAGACACTCCGTAAAGGGAAGTCTTTCTGCTTATCAGTACATTCTTCCCTAATGATTTGAAGCCAATTGCTTTGAGTTCTTCTTCTGTATAAAATGATGTCATATTAGTCTCAGTTATTATTTGCTCAAATATACAAAAAGAAATTGAGATTATATGTCTATAACTGACTGACTTTGAAAGGAGTATATGACAAATGAGGTAAATTTAGATTATTTTGGGGTTATAGCAGTAAAAGTGTGTGAGAAACACAACAGTTGGTATTCTAAATTCTTTAGTCACACCTGCTATCTTGGTTACTTTGATTATCTTTATTAATCACTCTGGCTTATATGGTTCTACTAGAACTACTTCTTCCCTTCGTACCACTACGGCACCGGGGTTTGCCCCCTTAGGTTTGCTTACATACTTCTTATATGTGTAGGCAACTGGGGCTAGATGTGAGGTTTTTGCTTTCGAGTAGAATGCTGCTATTGCTGCAGCCTCTTTTATTATTCCTTTGCTCGGCTCGCGACCGTCTACTCTTATTACACAGTGCGAACCACCTACTCCTCTTGCGTGGAGCCATATATCATTGGGCTTGGCAAACTTCATAGTTAATTCGTCATTGTTCTTAGCATTTTTACCAACATAGAGTACAAAATTTTCGCTTAGCTCATATTTCTTAAACTTCTCTTCTCTTATCTCTGGGCCCTTTCGTTCCACTATATCACCTAAGATTTTTCTATTATCTACTAATATTTCTTCCAATTTCTTTACGTCGTCTGTATTTTCGATTACTTCAAGTAATTGTTTTTTTTCCTCGAGACGAAGTTCCAATTCGGGTAGTTTAGCTTTAGCTATTGATCGTTCTTTGAGTACGTTCGATGATTTTTTGAAGTATTTTTGTGCATTGTCTATTAAACTTAGCTTTTCGTCTAGTGGTATTTTGAGTGTTTCCCCTCCCCAATCTACGAGCTCTATTTCTTTGCCAGACTTTATTTTCGGATTCGGCTGGGAGATTAGCATCTCCGCAAAGTGACGGAGTTCTTCAGATTTTACTTCTCCATCTTCCAACTTATTAATTCGTTGGATTGCCGTTTCATCTTTCTTTATTAGTTTTTCTAATTTACTAACTGATTTCTTTTTTAACTCAGTAATTCTCTTTTTACTTACTTCACGAACGAATTTTGTTCTGATTCCTTCACTAATGGTATCACATTTCTTATGTAATTCATAGCCGTCCAGCTCTGTAAGTGATAATAGATACTTATCATCACTCAATTTATATACATAGGATTCCTTTGCTCGGGCTAATTGATAGTAATATCTATCTACATTTTGCGCTTGCTCTTCTATATTTATATCTTTGAGTAAAGTTTTTTTATTGAAATTATATTTTTGTAAGTAATTCTCAGTATAGTATTTACCGAAATAATATTTACATTTCTTTAATGCATCTGAAAAAAAAGTGTCCCAATCGAAATCCGAAATGCTTTTTTGCTCGTTAGTATCTATAGAGATTTTGGTACCGATTTCATCCAAATTATTCAGACTATGTATTATCTTATCTTTCTTAGTTGTAACTAGTAGATCAGATTTATTATGTCCGAACAGTACGAAATACAAATTGTGTGTTTGAGTTGAGATTACTAATATTCTATCTTCGTTTACTTGATTGATATTAGTTATGGTTTCACCGACCAGTACGCCAAATAAATCTTTGGTGTTAGCTTTAGCTCGGTTGTGCCTATTGCGCAGAAGCAACCTATCATAAGGAGAGTTCGTTGAAAATTCTAAGTATAGAACCGATTTGCCATCAGAAATTTCTATTATAAGTAGGCCTTTGTCCTGCGTATATAATTGACTAAATTTGAAGCCAATGATTGATTGCAATTCGTCTGTAAGTGCTGATATGGTGGCTTTGTGATTAATCATATATTTTTTGGCACGGAATTCTCATTATGTATATTATAGTTATTTGTATAAATTTATTTGACAATATGTCAGCAATTAAACAACTAACAAAGTTAAATTGAAAAATTATTGTAAGAAGTGAAACTTTTTAAAGTTTAAAGTGTTAATATAACTAAATAAGAGTACAATTGTCTTATTTTATTTTAAGTTGGAATCAAACAGAGGTATATGATGGATTTAGCAGTTCAAATAGAAGAGTTATTCAAAAATGATAGAAAGAAATTCCTAGGTTTTATCCGTAAAAGAGTAAGATCTCAGGAAGAAGCGGAAGATATATTACAAGACGTATTCACAAATGTGCTTGCAGCATCTAGAAATGTACAAAAGCCAATTGAAAATATCGCATCTTGGGTATTTACTGCTGTAAGAAACAGAATTATTGACTCTTACAGAAAAAAAAGAGCAGAAGCATTTTCTGACCTTCAAACTCCTAAACAACAAGAAGAAGGAATGGACACTTTCGAGCATTTCATCGAGGATGTAGGGGAAGGACCAGAGAGTGATTTACTAAGAAAAACTATATGGGAAGCAGTCCAAGATGGACTAAAAGAACTTCCAGATGAACAAAGAGATGTGTTTGTTAAAAATGAATTTGAAGGTATTTCGTTTAGAGAAATGTCAGAAGAAACAGGCGTAAATATAAATACTTTATTAGCAAGAAAAAGATACGCTGTTCTGCATTTACGGAAAAAACTAAGCGGATTATATAATTCATTAAATGAAAGCTAACAATCACGATATCAAATTTACAATTGAAAAAATTGCCCGCTCAATATTTTTTATAATATTTATTGGCGGGCTTTTTCTATTTATATCCTATACATTAGAAAACATCTGCAATCTAGTGATATTTGATACATTCAAAATACCATGTATAAATACTCTCGAAGCAGCTGGTATAGTTGGCTTTGCCTATATTATCATCTACGGCATTAATTTTGGTATAAAATCTATGCGTACAGAGATGACAAATCGGCATACGACAAACCGTCAGCATCCTGACAATTAGTCATACTGTTTAGCTAACCTAATTCCAGAGAACATCCATCTAGCATCTGGACGATAAAAATTTCTATATGTATGTCTTATGTGAGTCAGCGGTGTAGCAAAGCTACCACCTTTCAGTACCATTTGATTTACCATGAACTTACCATTGTATTCGCCAAAGGCACCCTTTTCTTGTTTGTACATAGGATAAGGTAAATAAGAGCTTTCTGTATGCTCCCATAGATTACCTATGAATGAGGTATCTCCATCATTTCTAGGTAGAGCAAGAAAGTTATTGTCTTCTAGTAGATTTGATTTCTCACCAACATCGTAATGTAATTTTGACGCTACTTCCCACTCGAACTCTGTCGGCAACCTAAAACCTGCCCAACGTGCAAATGCATTGGCTTCATAGTAAGATATATGTGTAACTGGTGCTGCGGGATCTATTTTACGAAATCCATGCAATGTGAAATAATGCCAAAAACCATCCTTCTTTTTCCAATAGAGAGGATTAGAAATTTTATTTTTCTCTTTCCATTCCCAACCATCTGCTAGCCAGAGTAATGGCTCGTCATATCCACCATCGTTGATAAACCCCTTGAACTCACGATTAGTAATCAGTCTATCAGCAATTTTTGCATCATGTAAGTATTGTTTGTGTAGTCCTTTCTCATTGTCAAAACAAAATAAGTTAGAGTCATGTCCTATTTCATATACACCTTCATCGATTGAAAAGAAATTCTGTGGTTCTATATCATCGTTGAATTTAAAATCTTTTTCTATATAAGTTGGGTACAAGGGGCTACTACCAAAGTTATATTTTATATCTTGAAGTAGTAATTCCTGATGCTGTTGTTCATGATTTAGGCCTAAAACCAGTAATTTATTAATCGCTTCGTTAGGTCCCTCAAGTAGTTCAACTACATGTTTGTTTACATACTCTCTATATTCATAGATCTTATTAATCGAAGGTCTAGACAAAACTCCTCTTTCTGACTGAGTAAGTCTCTCACCTTTAGAAAAGTAATAACTATTGAATAAATACGAGAACTGTTCGTCAAATGGACGATAGTCTTTATAGTGTTTTTCAAGTATGAAACTTTCATAAAACCAAGTAGTGTGAGCAAGGTGCCATTTGGCTGGACTGGCAAACCGATCAACTTGTATAGAGTAATCCTCTATGTCTAATGGCTTACAAATAGCCTCTGACACATTTCTTACTTGATTAAATTGTAGTGTAAGTGGTATATGTTTGGTCATAAATACTATATTTGTAAGTGAAGAATAGGATTAAAATATAAAATAAATTGGAATAAACAATGAGTGAAGAGATAAAAAAAATGTTTTCTGGTATTTCGAAGAATTATGACTACATGAATAATGTAATGTCATTGGGTCTTCACCATATATGGAGAAAACGATTAGTCAAGCTATCTGGGGCGAAACCCGGTGACACGATACTCGACACTGCATCAGGTACTGGAGACTTAGCTATAGAGTTTAAAAAAGTAGTAAAAGATGGACGAGTACTAGCAACTGATTTTTGTTCTGATATGCTTAAACACCTTCCAATGAAAGCAATTAAAAAGGATGTCGAAATAGATGCTGAATTAGCAGACATACTTGATCTTCACTTTGAGAATAATAGTTTTGATATAGCCGGTATATCATTCGGAATAAGAAATGTTGATGATATGTACCGTGGAATAGCAGAGCTAGCAAGAGTTGTAAAACCCGGTGGTAGATTAATGATTTTAGAAACAGGCAAACCCAAAGGATTTCTGAAAAAAATATATGAATACTACAGCAAAAATATAATGCCAAAACTAGGTCGTATGCTAATAGACGAAGAGGCCGCTTATACCTATTTACCTACTACAATTGAAGGTTTCCCGTATGGTCAAGAATTCGTTGACATTCTTTTAAATACTGATAGGTTTACTGAAGTAAAATGTTATCCTCAGTTCTTCGGAGTTTCATATATATACAAATGTACAGTTAAATAGAATGAGCAAACTCTATTACTTTCCATGCTAGGCTTTCCCATGATTGGTCTGCCAAAGCATTTTGTATATTCGATTTATAATCTACGTCAGATTTGAAGTAATCTTCTATAGCATTTTTGAAAAGATTTTCATCGGCTTTCTCTAGTACTACTCCTGCGTTCCATGGCTCTACCATTTCGCGCAATCCGCCAACATCAGAGACGATAACAGGAACATGAAAATTATATGATATCCCAACTATACCCGATTGAGTAGCAGTTCTGTATGGAAGTACACAAACATCAGAAGCAGAAAAGCAAAGTGCGGCTTCATCTTCAGAAGTATATTTGATTAGTTTTGATACTCGACTACTATCAACTGATTTGAGTTGCTCCTCGTATTTATCGAAACCGGAATAAGACTCCCCTGCTATAATAAGATGATATGACTCATCTAGCTTTTTGAAAGCTTCTATAAGTATATCCAATCCTTTGTAATCGCGAATAAACCCAAAGAATATTAGTACTTTCTTATCAGGATGGATTCCTAACTTCTCCCTAGCTATTTTCTGGTCTACTCTGTCTCCAAAGTGATCATAAGGAGGGTGATACCCCATAATATATTTAGCATCTGGCTTTAATTTTAATAAATCATCTTTAACGGATTCAGCCATAGCTATGAAACCATCATTTCTATTCAGATAGTATTTCGTGAGAGCTTCATCACCGATTCTATGCTCATGAGGTATAACATTGCCAAGTACTGATATAGCTTTAACACCTTTTTTCTGCAATTTACCAGTTACATAACCAACAGAAGGAGCTAGAAATGGAATCCAAAGTTTACTCATCACTATATCAGGGTTGAATTTTTCAATTTCATTATAAGTATTTATCCAAGAGAGAGGATTAACTGAATTAAGGGTGCGTTCCGATTCTATCACTATAGCTTTGTCTTCATCGTTCACATACTGGCTTTTCCCTGGGAAAAGAATCTTAGGGTATTGCTTACTATAGTTGAATGCCTTTACTTCGTGGTCTTTTGCAAGAGCCGTGTATAGTGAACCATTGAACTGAGCAATGCCACCTTTGTAAGGATAAAATGTAGATAGATAGGCGATTTTCATAAATTAATTTTTAAATTGCATACTTATAAAACATTAAGATAATCAATAAAGATAAACATATATGTCAAATTTAAGAGAAATAGTCAACAAAGACGAGAAATTGACCTCACAAGACAAGTATTATTGGAACTATATGTACGATCTTGGAAGAGATTTCATTGTTCCCTATTTAACTGAGAAAGGCATATTCAAATCTGGAAATCATGTAGCCGAAATAGGAAGTGCAGAAGGTGGTGTATTAGCTGCTTTTATGGATGCTGGAGCAAGCAAGGGGCTCGGAACTGACATTGCTGAAATAAGATTAGAAAAAGGCAAGTACATAGCTGGAATCGGCGGTATAGATTTGCAATACACAACTCATGATATTGTCAACCAAGAACCTTCAGATGAATGGAAAGATGAATTCAATTTGGTTTTATTACGCGATGTTATAGAGCATCTGGATGACCCTACATCAGCTTTGAAAAATATTAAAATGGTCATGAAAGACGATGGAAAGCTTTTCGTTACCTTTCCCCCATTTCACTCACCTTATGGTGGACACCAACACACAGTAAAGAGTACTGGTGGAAAGTTCCCATATATACATTTATTACCGAAATCTACGTTCAATAAGTTTATTGAAAAAGGTGTGAAAGCGGATATAGGAGAAGCAAACCGAATATATGATTTGCGATTGACTATTCCCAAATTCGAGAAAGCAGTAGCTGACGCTGGACTAAAAGTCGTGCTAAAAGAATGCTACTTCCTTCGCCCAGTATTCAAGATGAAGTTCGGTTTACCAAGCCTAAAAATCAATACACTAGCTAAGATACCTTTCATTAGAAAGTATCTTACTTTAGAGGCTTCTTATATTTTGGAGAAGGGGTAAAGTAATTCATTATTAGTTTATAGTTTTCTTAATTTCATTTTAGCCACAGAGTGGCTAAATATCTGTAGTCAAGATTTAATAACACCAACAAAAACCCATGCCTTTGGCTTGACATGAAAGTAGTGGTTATATAATATACAACCCCTAATGGGGCCAATATCATTTATACTATTCCATATCTAAAGTTATATTGCCTCTACGAGGCACTAAGTTAAAACCTTCTAAGCCTTATTTCAAGAAAGTATAAGACTATACCTTCTTTCTCATTTTAGTTTTCTTATTGGATCTGAATCTCATATTCAAAAGCTCAATTATAAACGAGAACATAACTGCAAAGTAAATATATCCTTTTGGTATCTCAAAGTGGAAAGCTTCGAGTATTAGCATAAATCCAATTAGAATCAAAAATGATAAGGCAAGTAATTGTAACGATGGATGTTGATTAATAAATTCACTTATTGAGTTAGCAAACACCATCATAACTATTAATGAGATAATAACAGCTATTACCATAATCATCAGATTATCTGATAATCCCACTGCCGTCAGAATAGAATCAAATGAAAATACTATATCAAGCATTACTATCTGGAAAATAGCATTTCCCATAGAGATTTTCTTTTTCTCATGTTCATCACTATGCTCTATTTGCTCTACTTTATGATGAATTTCTAGAGTACTTTTTACTAATAAGAAAAGTCCACCACCAAGTAGTATCAAGCCTTTACCGGTTATATCCATTTCGAAAAGAGTAAACAGTGCATTATTAAGTACTTGAAGTTGAGTAATAAGTGCAAGCAGAATAATTCGCATTAACATAGCTAAGAATAAGCCTAATACACGTGCAAATTTCTGTTTATCAATGGGCAGTTTTTCAGTAGTAATAGATATAAAAATGATATTATCTATACCTAGAACTATTTCAAGGAATGTTAGTGTAAGGAGTGCTAATAGGTTGTCAACGGTTAATAATTCCATAATTCTATACTTTTTTTACTTTGTTGTGTTAATTATTTTATAACTTTCGTAATTAGTAATTCAAAATTAATAAATAAACTATATGAATACCTACGATAAACTATCTAAGATATCTTTTCTCAAAAAATATTCATTCAAATTCCTTTTTGTCGCTTTTATAGGTATTCACATACCACTCATTGGACTAATATTATACTTAGCATTCGGTGGAAACGAAGTACTAGACCCAATTTCTGTTTTCATAGCAGTGCTTATATTTACTTTGGCAGCTACTGGAGCTACGCTATTTATACTTAACAAACTATTAGAACCAATTATATTTGCCAAAGAATCACTAAGTGAATATATAGCAAATAAAAAAGTACCCCAATTACCAACTAACTACACGGATGAAGTTGGGATTTTATTGAAAGAGATTCAATTTTCAATCCAAACGTTGGACGAATTATTAGAAGAAAAGCAAGATATGATAGGACTAATGTCGCACGATTTGAAGAATCCATTAGCCGCTGTCATATCGTATTCGGAGCTAATACCTTCAGCGGATACTGATGAGAAAAAACAAAATCTAAGATTAAAAATAATACATGCTGCTGAAGTACAAAGAGATATAATAAACGCAGTACTCGAATTACTAGAAAGAGAGGAAATAGTAGTAACAGAAGCCATGATGAGTGAAATAAAATTAGAAGATCTTTTTGATGAGATGAAATCTAATTTCGAAGACTTACTTAATAATAAGAAATTGAATTTGAATGTAAACGTAAATGAAATGAATATAAATGCAAGAGAAGACTTGATGAAACAAGTATTCACAAATTTGATTAGTAATGCAGTCAAATTTACTCCAGAGGGAGGTACAATTTCTATAAGCGCTAATACTAATGCGAATAACACTGAAATAACAATAACTGACAACGGTATTGGTTTCCCTCCAAATAAGTCAAAAGCAATATTCGATAGATTTACAAAAGAGAAAAGGAAAGGAACTCAAGGCGAAAATACTACTGGATTAGGACTTTACCTCAGTAATAAGATAGTATCAAGACACTCAGGTAAAATAGTGGCAAGTAGCCAAGGTGAGGGTCTAGGATCTACATTTGTTGTTTCATTACCGAAATTAATGAATTAGGAGATTATGTAAATTATTATTAAATTGAAAAGTAAGCAATTACGAAAACTAATAATAATTAATACTAAGGAGTCTTATATATGTATAAGTTTATTTTACTTTTTCTCTTAGCAATTATGCCATTTACTATGTCATCATGTAAGTTGAATCCGACTGACATTGATTCAAATTCAAAAATATCTGAAGAAGATAACGGCGATGACGAGGGTGATGATGAAGGTGACGATGAAGGAGATGACGAGGGCGATGATGAAGGTGACGATGAAGGAGATGACGAAGGTGATGATGAAGGAGATGACGAGGGTGATGATGAAGGAGATGACGAGGGTGACGATGAAGGCGATGATGAGAATGAAGATGAAGGAGATGACGAGAGTGATGATGAAGGAGATGACGAGGGTGATGACGAGAATGAAGATGATAGTATAAAAGGATAAATGGATAATAAAATATTTTTATTTATAAAAAGAGCTACTTTAATTTAAAGTAGCTTTTTTTGTTACCTTTTTTGAAGTCGTGTGTTATTCAATTAGAAAGACAAAATTTATCAATTTATTATAAAGGAACGATTATGAAAAAAGTACTAATTCTCACATTCTTAGCAATTATGACGCTATCATTAGCATCATGTGATTGGGACCCAACAGGAATAGGAACCGGTGGTGGAACTGGCGGCGGTCATGGAAATGACTCTACTAAAGTTGACAGAGACCATGACAAAAAAGATAGAGACGGAATGATAGTAAGAGGTATGGAAGGCGACGCTATCAAGACACCTTGTGATTTTTACTTCACAGTAGAAAGTATAGTCGTAACAGAAAATTCAACAGATGTAGTAATAGACAGACATAATGAAAGAACTGTAGTTGTTACTATAGTTGTTACTAATGCAGACGGAACTACTGAGACTTATACTCTGACTAAAGATGCACCAAGTGTAACTATAGGTGATTGCACTATACATCTGAAAGGTGTTAAACCTATCAAGTCTAGAGACACAGACGTACTTAATCATGTAGCACACTTTGCTATAACTACTGGCTGATAATTACGTATTTAGAATTACCTTTGAAAGTCGTCTTCTTAATTGGGGCGGCTTTCTTAGTTTTTAGGTATTCTATAAGTCAAACCAATTTCGGCATTCCAATATGTTTGCGGTCCGAAATAAAATCGATTCACACAACGTTCTCCATAATTTATATCAATTAGCATATTCTTATTATATTGATAAGACACTCCAAAATCCCAATTTATCTCTGAGTCTCTCTCAAGATTACCATACATTTCTGCAAGGAAACCAAAATCTTTATAACTATATGAAAGGTAAGAAGTATATCGGAAATAATCATAGTTAAGAGCTAATTCAACTTCTGAAATTAGGTTACCCCCTATTCTCAGGTCTTTTACTAATTTCTGGTCTATCGATAGTATAAAATTATAGAAACTACCAGTACTAACAAAGTAGTCACCTATATCAAAGAATACAGTGCCTTGGATTCCTATACCGGGTATATAACCATCTGCTTGCAATATATTGTATCTTGCCCCTAAGTTGATATGAGTAGTTCCATATTGGTATCTACTTATTCTAGTCAGATTAGCAAAATCTTTATCTAAATATTCGAATGCGCTATTATATCCTGCATTTATCTCAAATTTTTCATAAAAACCATATCTTATTAGAACATTAGAATTCACAGTATTGGGGTCATAGTAGCTGATACCATATTGTAACTGCGAAACTCCTATACCAACTGTATGAGGATTAGTAGTTTGCCCCGGTCTATCAGTATTAATCGACTCTGTAGTTTGGGAGAAGGCAAATGAAATTGAAAATAGGAAAAGGAGAAGAATGGTTGTGGTTTTCATAGTTGTTTATCTCCACCAAATCTAAATGAAACACCAAAATTGACAAACAAACTTCCATCTACTAATCTATTATCATTACCAAATGAGAAATCGAGTAATAAATCATTATTTAGAAGATAGCCAATACCCGCATCGTAACTTAATTCTTCTCTTTCTATTGGGTCATACAATAACCCCTCAGTATAGAGAGAACCAAATATTTCGATAAAAGCAGATAAATCTTTAGTGAAAATGTAAGAAGTATTAATAGTATAAGGAGAGAAAAGACTTACTAAAGCAGGATTATCAAATATCCCAATATTACCAGTTACTGCCCATTCTTTCGTAATTGGTTGTTTGATAGAAATTGTACCTTTAAACCCATTATCTACCATATAATAAACATCTGTCTCTAAAGGGATTAAAAGCTGGGCACTAGCTGCTATTGCTGGAGTAAGTCCATCATGATCTATTATATTGACCCTTGTACCAATGCTTAATTTCTCTGATCCGTTTCCCGTAAAATCTGGTCTTCCTGACTGTTCATATCTATCTATTCTATATCCAATAGTTCCATTGATTTCTAGTTTATCTAATAAACCGTATCGTAAGTTGGTCTCGTTACTAAAAACATTATAACTTAATCGTGGTATATCCTTTGAGGAATTAAAATTACTAGTATAATCGAAGCCCGTCTGTATTTGTAATACGTTCTTACCGACCGTATGTGGGCTAATAGATTTACCCGGTCTATCGGAATCGATTGTTTCTTGCTTCTGGGAAAAAGCAAGGGAGGTTGTGAGAAGTAGGAAGAGTAGCGTTGTTGTTATTTTCATAAATAGGTGTATTAGGTTTTAGATATTCCATAAAAATAACAAGAATATCCTATTTACCAAAATAATCCCTATTTTAGTAATCTGTTAAAAATGAAAATAAAGTATAATGAAAATATCAGTTTTAGGATTAGGCTATGTGGGTTTGCCACTAGCGGCAGCCATAGCAAAGTTAACTAATCACAATGTACAGGGCTATGATATAGATAGCGGCAAAATAGAAAGCATTAAGAAAGGCATCAGCCCCATAGATGATGAGCAATGTGCGAAAGACCTGAAGGAAATCACTCTTAATGTGAGTAATGAATCATCATCACTCGACAATACGGACATATTCATAGTTTGTGTACCAACTCCTGTGCTTGACGATTATATGCCAGACCTAACACCTGTAATTGGTGCTGTAACTGAGGTTTGCAATCACTTGAAAAAGGGTAACGTTATAATAGTAGAATCTACTATCAACCCTGGCGTTTGCGATGAAGTAC
>JAGXGG010000046.1 GCA_024636855.1 Ignavibacteriota bacterium
AAGTGGACTCACAATATTTTTAGCAAATTAGACAATACTACCAAAGGAATCCTATTCGCTGCTACTACGGCTTTGTTTTGGGGCTTCCTAGGTATCTTTTTGAAAATAGCTCTCAAAGAGCTGGACTCTATGACTATTATCTGGATGAGATTCGTAGTTGCATTCTCATTTTTGTCTATTTGGCTTGCTTTCAAAAGACCCTCTGAATTTCGCATTTACCGTAAGATGCCAGCGCTACTAATTGTTGCAGGTCTTTCACTTGGGTTCAATTATATCGGATATATGAGGGGTGTCGAACATGCTGGTCCTGCTACTTCACAGATACTTATCCAAACAGCCCAGATAATGCTAGTTCTAGTAGGTATATTTGTATTCAAAGAGCGATTGAACAAACAGCAAATGTTAGGGTTGGCCATAGTCACAGTTGGTTTTCTATTGTTTTATAGTGAGAGTATAGCGGGTATATCTACCGATAGAGAGACATACGATTTGGGTGTCGCCTATACTTTATTTGGCGCTGCTATATGGGTAGTTTATGCTGCTATTCAGAAAAAATTAGTGGCTACACACTCTGCGCAACAACTGAATATGATTATATATCTTATCCCGGTTTTTATGTTTGTATGGTTTGCAGACTTCGAAGCTCTAGCTGGTTTATCATTCGAGATGTGGTTGCTTGTTCTATTTCTTGGTTTGAATACACTGATAGCTTACGGTAGTTTAGGTGAGGCGTTCAAGTATCTACAAGCATCAAAAGTTAGTATTATCATCACGCTCAATCCTATTATCACTATTACAACTCTTACAGTTATGGCTTATCTCGAAGTTACAATCATAGAAACCACTATCATAAGCATACTTGGCTTCGTAGGTGCTGTTCTAGTTGTGACTGGGGCTATATTGGCTGTAATCAAAAAGAGACAACCAAAAGTAAAAGTCTAAATCACATGACTATTTCTTAAAGAAAAACCCAGATTGACTGCCTTTGCTTACTATATACATTCCCTCTGCTAAATTAGATATATTCAGAATTGTATTGCCAGCTGAAATAGAGTTAATAACTACATTTTGCTTATTGCCTCTTAGGTCATATATCATAAGCTCACTATTGCCAATGCCGTCTATAACAACCGTTATCTGGCTATCACTTATATTAGGATATATTACCAATTCATTAGCAATCGCATCGCTATCCAGTTCTACTGAGCTTACTAATTGGTCTTTCGATTTGTAAACTCCTCGCAGGTTACACACTATCAAGCGACCATCTTTGGTTGGAGTGTAGCTAATGAAAATTGGCGATGCATTATCATCTGAAAGCTTAGTTGAAACAAATTGCTTTTGTTCATCTAAGTGTAATTCATAAAAGTCATAAAAAGGATCACTCTGGTCATTACCAAAGAAATAGAATTTATCTCCTAGGCGAATATATTTTTGAGAAGAGTTATTGGAAACACCTAGATTATACTCATTTATAGTTTGCCCGAAATCTGTTGAGTAGATAATATCTCTGTAGGTAAACCCAATCATAACACCATTAATCATCTCAAAGAACATATCTCTATACCCAGAGTAAGGACTATATATATCATCTTCATAATCATAAGTTGCAAGTTTAGTCCAGCCCTCGTTACTCCCATATTTGAAAGTCCCTTCGGAAGTGAGGGCGAAAACTTCTTCGTTTTCTATAATTATATTACTTACATCGGAGTATAATTCCTCAAATTCAGGTTTTATTATTGTGCGTACACTCAAATCATCATATTGGATAAAGTATAAGCTATCAACTCCGATTATTGAGAAAATACCATTGCCTAAATCTTTGCTTTCTCCGTCAAATTGCTTTTCTTCTATTACAAATATAGACCAAGTTGCACCAAAGTCTTTCGTAATGGCCATAGTATCTTCATCTCTGTACCACAATGCTTTGCCCCATCTGAACAGCTTCGCTTCGCTTGAACCAATTACTTCTAGTTTACTATCATTTGCTTCGAAAAATAAATTACTCAGTGTAGCTTGATAACCGTCGTCAGTTTCAAATATATTATCATAGATTCCATTCCCCATCTCTAGTGATATAGACTCCAAATCATCGAAGTTTTTATCTTTGGCTCTAAACAAACCAACCCCCATACAAAGCAGATAATCATCATCTTGAGTATAAATATTATTTACCATCCAATTTTCACCATATCCTAGATTGTGCAATTTAGGGTTCTTAAATCCAGCATCAGCTATAATGAAATCACCGCTAGCTCTGTTAGGGATTAATAATTTTCCATTGTCAAATGTTTTCATTTCACCAAAGTAAACTTGGTACTTTTCAATTCTTTCTGGTGTAAGGAATTCCTTCAAATCATATTCGGTTATAACTGGCTCTGAACCACTACGAAGTGGTCTATCTATTACAAAAAGACTATCATCGGTAAGCACATAGGCCATATCACCATATTCGTAATAGTCACCTGACAAATCAAAAGAATATAGTCTTACCGAATCCACGATAACTTCACTTTCAAGATCAAAAATGTCAATAGTATATTGATAGCCATTATTTACATATTTATCGTGTTGAAGTATAATAGAGTTACCATTTCTGAAAGACTTACTTACAGATGGACTTTCATCTTCTACCTCATAAACAGCTTCTACAGTATCTCTATTAGGTGTAGTTTTATAGATTCCATTTCTTGTAACTATATAAGCTATATTATTGTATTTCGTTAAAATATGTGGTCTTCTGATATCATCAGTGATTACTAACCAATTTTCACCATCATCAATTGATTTGAGTAGTAAACCTTCGCTGAGCATTGTGAATAGCTCGTTATCCAGTTCCACCAATCCACTCAATAGCATACCAATCTCATTTATATTTCCATCAAACTCTATTCCTCCCAGTGTGGCTTTCAAGTGGTTTTTAGAATGCCAATTGCCATCGCTATCCATCTTATACAATCCAATACCAAAAGTGTAGATGGAGCCATCTTCATCTATCTTCAAATCTTGTACAGGCCAATTAGATGGGAGCTCTAATTTCTCCCAATAGTCTTGCGAATTGGCTGTTGATAGCGATAAAGTCAGTAGTGCAATTATAAGGAATTTCATTTCTTTTCCGTTTTTAATTATATAATATATCGAAATATAAGAAATTCTTAACTTTTTAGTGCGTATATTCCTCATTCAGATAGGCCTTTAGAAAATTTTAAAAGAAAATTTTAGAAAAATTCATACCTAAAAAATCCGATTTATCTTCAATATCGTATATATATTATGCTTAGTGAGAAAGGCTTTAATCTCACTAAGATATAAATATAAAACTCAGCAAATAAAAAAAGAAGACTACTAACTATTTCTAATAAAATTGGAGGAGCTATGAAGCCCTTTATTCGTGTTTTAATTCTGTCGATTCTGACACTCACATTATCTACTAATCATGCTACTTCACAGAGTGAAGGCGGTCGTATGGCATTCGGTATCAATGGTGGCCTAAATAAGTATTGGGGTGAATTCACCGACAATCAACTTTGGTTCGGTGGCGATGCATTTCTTCGCTATAATATCTTTTCTCAATTATCAATCCAAGCAACTTTTGGTATTACTCAATTAAGATTTAAAACTGATAAAGCTGCATTAAATAAGTATCCTGACTACTTTGGTCCTAACGCAGCGGAAGGCGATTTGTATGCTAATACAACTGGGACTAATATAAACGATAAAAATGCAGTGAGAGTTAATACTTATGAAATGTATTTGACTTACAATTTCTTCGCTCACGAAAAATTTGTACCGTACGTATTTGTTGGTGCTGGACTAATGAATTTCGAACCACGTTCTGGTGATTCTGGATTTGATGGCCCACTACCTAATAATGCGAATGGCGTTTATGATAAAAATCAAGTTATATTCCCTGTTGGTGTTGGTTATGAGATGTATTTATCAGACAATTTAGTATTCAACGGACGTGCTACATTCAGATTCACAGGAACTGATTATTTAGACGATTTGAGTCCTAAAGAAGACGCTAAAGCAGGGGCTTCTAATGATGCATTTATGACTTTTGGTGTTGGTTTTTCTTACTATATATTAGGCGATGCTGATTTTGACAATGATGGTCTTACAAATAGTAAAGAAAGAGAATTAGGAACTGATCCACATATCGCAGATACAGACGGTGATGGACTATTAGACGGTGAAGAAGTCTTAACTTATCACTCAAATCCATTGAAACAAGATACAGATGACGATGGACTAGACGATTTCAAAGAGGTGATGGAAACTAACACTGATCCTTCAAAAGCAGATACAGATTCTGATGGTCTGAGTGATGGTCAAGAAATAGCTCGTAAAACTGACCCGCACAATCCGGATACAGACGGTGACGGACTATTGGACGGCGAAGAAGTAAATAAATACGAAACTAATCCACTTACTTCTGATACAGACGGTGATGGCCTTTCTGATGGCGAAGAAGTACAAACTTACGGCTCTAGTCCAAAAATCAAAGATACTGACGGTGATGGTCTTTCTGATGGTGATGAAGTTAATAAATATCAGACTAACCCTGCTCAAGAAGATAGTGACCAAGATGGATTAAGAGACGGATTAGAAGTGAATACTCATAAAACTAATCCAAATAAACCAGATACTGACGGCGACGGACTTATGGATGCAGATGAAGTTCATAAATATCTAACTAATCCGAATAATCCGGATACTGATGGAGACACTTTATCTGACGGAATAGAAGTTAACAAAACTAACACTGACCCGAATAATCCGGATACTGACGGTGACACTGTCAATGATGCTAAAGACGATTGCCCTCTTGTGAAAGGTAAACCAAGTACTGAGGAAGGAAAAAATGGATGTCCAGAAGCTCCAAAAATCGGTACTAAAGTTGATTTCCCAGACATACTATTTATAGTTGATACTGATAAGTTCAATTATGATTATCCAGGTACTTCGCGTAACTTAGCTAAACTATTAAGCTATGTACAACAATGTAAAGGCTTGGAAATATTAATTGGTGGTCATGCATCTTCTGAAGGTGCTGATGATTACAATCAAAATCTATCTGAGAGACGTGCTAAGAAAGTAAAAGAATGGTTAATTGAACAAGGTGTTAGTGCTACTCAATTCTCGGGATCCATCGGCTACGGCGAAAGAGAACCAAAAGTAGCTGAACCAACTGGTGCTGCTCTTAAGAAAATGCCTGCTGACGAGTTAGAAGCTATTAGGAAACAAAACAGACGAATATCTGTTGAAGTAACTAAGACTTGTCAAGAAGGTGCGAAGAAATAATAAATAGTCTTATTCATTTCAATTTGCAGAATGGCTGTCCGTGAGGGCAGCCATTTTTTTTGTATTAATTTCCCAACTTTCATTATATTAGCATTATCAACAGTAGAACAAAACAACGAACTATTATGGCATTATTTCAAAAATCTGTATTGAACATATACCTAAGTGAGATAGATGATAAGCGTATAGCTGAATTAAAATCTAAGATAGATACAACCGACAATGAGATAGATTTGATGGTCTATAAGCTATATGATTGACCTACGACGAGGTGTGCTTGTAGTTGACCCAGAGACGAAGATTGGAAGGGAGGTTTATGGTGGGTGGGGTTATCAAGTTTTTGGAGTTTAACTGACCTTCTTAATTAAAATGTAAATTCAAATTGTTCAACGCTATTTCAATAAATTTCTGATTGTTGAACATAGTTTTTTTTCTTTCACTCCAATTATCTAATTCCTTGGTAATATCTTCTTGTGAAAATGCCTTTTTTTCAGAAATGATATAATCAATAGTTGAGAGTAATTCTAAACCAAAAGGTGAGTAAAACCCCATTAAAAATGCTTTTGTTCTATCAACTACATTTTTATATTGAGCGTTTTCTGGTTTATTTAAAAACTCGTTTACTTCTATTTCAGCATCAAATACTAACCCTAGTTCTTCGAATGGTTTTTTGTCCTTTGAACTATACCCCTTTATGTAGCTGCCATTCAAATAGTATAAGACATGTTTAACTTTACCAGAGTAGGGACCATAAAACTTTGGTTTAAACTCTAATTTGAAGGTGTCATTAGCACCAAAACGCTGTAAAAAATATGCTATTTTTTCAGATGAGAATTCGGACACAAATTCACCATTTCTAACCGATTCATATAAAACTGATAATAACATTGCTCTTGCTGGTGTTAACTTCACTCGTTCTTTTTTCAAAGCTTCTTTTATTGAAGCATTTGGTTCATAAATGCTAATGTCACAATCAATATCAGATAAATGTTTTTCTAATATTTGTTTTACTTTGTTCCAATTTAAACCTCCATTTCCTGAACCTAAAGGTGGAATAGCAATTGATTTTATATTTTTTTCTTTGATTAATTTTACCAATTCGACTAAACCTGATTCAATATATTGATACTCAGAAGGCAAACGCCAATTAGTTTTAGTAGGGAAATTTATAATGATTTTTCTACCAGTCAATAATGATACCTCTTCAGTTACGAAAAGTTCCCCTACACGCACTTCATTATTTTTACATGCTTTTGAGTACAACTTATAATTATTTTGAAATATATTCTTAAATTGCAAAGCGATACCTTTACCCATAACACCTATTGTGTTAACAGTATTTACTAAAGCTTCTGCTTCACTCTCTAATAGGTTACCTGTTTTGTAGTTTATCATATTTAAAAATAATATGTTGATTTAATAAAAACTTTGGATTCTAATGCACCAAATTCAATTACTTTATTTTTTGCATTTTGATTGTAAGTAATATAACCTAAAATTGCATCTTTAGCAATATCACCTTCTACTAAGAACTCAGCTTCTTTTCTTCTTTTTCTATCTAAGTCGTTTTCATCTACCCAATATTTTGCTTCAATTGCTTCAAAGTCTAAGAGGCTTTTAATTTTATTAATAGCAGAAGCTGAGTACTGTGAACTAAAACTATCAACTGCATGACCATCAGTAAAAACAAAATTTAATCGCTGATCTATAATTTTCTGAACTGAACAAACACAATAAACTATTTCTTCTGCGGGTGTTGGTGTAACCATATTATAACCTTTTTGAACCACATAAAGCATAGGTGTTCTATCTCCAAAATAAAAAGGGATGTATTGCCCAAGTTGTTTTCCATTTTTCAATAAAAAAGTACTTCTAGTTGATATTAAAGTACTATCGCCAATGGGTACATAATCTAGATTTGATTTATCAGATTTAGAATGTGTAATACCATTTTGCAGAATATGTGGAATATTCTCAATATGGGTCATTCTATATAGATATATTTCATCTTTACTTGACATTTATAACTATTATTGTCATTCAATTATAATATATTATACAACAAACTTAACTTTTCTTTTACAATTATTAAAGTTTTAGTTTATTAAATGAAATAATGAATATTCAATATTCTTTGTAAACAAAATACTAGTTGCCAAAAAGCAAGACCCAAAAGCTGACAAGCAGGAGTTAGAAGACGAGATAGATAATGTTTTGCAGATTTGCGGTGGGCGGGCTTTTTACTACAAATGTTGATGCGGAGAACTGAACTTTCTGTAACCACAAAACTGTCTGCGGAGTAGGAAACCCCGCCTATTGCAAATGTGCTGTTATGCGTTCGCCATTCTTTATTCATTGGTGATGTCCTCAATTTTAGTTACGAGTTTTCTGTTGTCTTTTGAAATGTGTTCGTAGTTGTCTTGTCCAACAAAAAAACTTGAAGGTGTCCAACCGTTTGTTAATGGAGTTTTCAAATTGTCCAAGTAATACTGTCCTGAAACTTCAAAGTCAAGAATTGCAAGTTGAAAAGGGTAAATTTCATATAACTGTTTCAATATTGTCGAAAAGAACTTTTTCAACTCGATAGGAACTTTTGGGTTTTCAGTCCAAGTCTGGTATTCAGAACCAAACACCTTTTCTATTGCTGCTGTGTAAAAACAAATGTCAAACCAATTGAAGCCAGTTTCTACTGGTTCGTCTTCTCGTATATTGTAAGTCATAAAAGGAATTGCATAATTGTCAAGGTGCAATATTCCAATATGTTGAATATTTACAATGTCGATTGGGATTGAATTATTATTCACGTCAAAAGGTCCGTCAACATTTTTTAAAGTCCAAATACAGTCAGTGTAAAGTCTTATAGGTTCGTTGTCCGCACTGGGACAAACTTGAATAGCAAGTTCGTAAAAACCACCTGTTCTTAATTCTTTGTCTAGAAGTATGTCGTTACTTTTTGTCATTTCTTCGGTATCGCTGTGGTTTTATATGGTGACGCTTAACTATTTTGATAAACGAACATTCGTATATCCAGTCATTATTATTTTCTTATAGTTTCTTCATTTTTCAATTTAGTTAAAATTCAAATACATTGGAAGCTAAGTCATAAAAATTAGTAAAGTCTATAATCTAAGCAGTAATCTTTTTTCTCTGCTCAAATAACAGACCTCTTAAACTCTTTAATTTCTTCATCGAAATTAGCTGATAATATCCATTTGTAGTAGTCTTTTTTGTCAGTCAGCTTCTGCCCTTTAAACCCACCCAAAATAAATTTCACACTTTTTGAAAATAATACTTGACAATATAAGTCATTTTGACTAAGTTTGTATTGATAATTATTGTTTAACAAAATATATCAAGTCAATATGGCTGGATTTAGCAAAGAGCAAGCAAGGGAAATCATCCAACGGCTGAAAAGCAATCTCGGACTTAGGACGGATGCTGAGTTAGCAGTACGTTTGGGGCTTGCGGAAACTACAATCACTACTTGGAAGCGTCGCGGCACAGTTGATATTCCACTCATAATAGAGAAAGTGGGCGATGTCAGCTTAGACGAATTGATATTCGGCGAGGACAACGAACCCGAGGAAAGCGTCAATCTGACAGTGTTTGGATTGGGTCAGACCGGTGGGAATGGCTCAGTGCCACTCTATTCGTCGCGTGTATCAGCCGGTAAACCACTAGAAGTAACGGAGGAAGTAGAGGGTTATATATACCCGAACAAACGCTTCCACAAGGGAACTTTTATGGTCGGAGTGCAGGGCGATAGTATGATTGGCGTAGGTATAATGGACGGTGACAAGTTATTAGTCGATACTCTCAAAGAACCACGCGAAGGCAATATAGTAATAGCCCGAGTGGATGGCGCTTTGACAGTGAAGACTCTCAACTTCAGAGATGGAGGAGTACTGCTGTCACCAGAGAACCCGAAATACAAGCCAATCAAAGTAGATGAGGATACTGCCATCATAGGAGTAGTGGTCGCCACCCAACGCGATTTCGTGTAGCAATTAGTCAATATGACTATTTTTATAACGGGATGTGATTACGTCACAATACCGAACGGGTGAGCTGTGTGGTGACTGCGCTTGGATGAAAAAGAATGTCACTGCGAGGACTGAAAGGACGTGCCTGCCAAGCCAGCGGCATGGGCAGTCTCCGCATTATGTAGTTTACTTTATAGATTACCACGTCGCTCCGCTCCTCGTAATGACTGTGCTACTAGGGGGCTTAACACTTATTGTAACTCTGAGCGTAGCGAAGAGTCTAGGAAACTGAGTAGCGGTAAGGTTGGTAAAGATGAGACTAAAGTCTAATTCATATTTCAAAAAAAGAATACACTCCGTCGGTTAAAACCGACGGCAATACAAAATAATCAAATTTCAAAATAACAGAGACAACGCAAGTTAGAATAGAAATAAGATATAGCCTTTGTAGTTACACCTGGACTCTTCGCTACGCTCAGAGTGACTATACTTGTCATAGAATCATATTCTATTCTAATAACAGTAAGTTTTATATGCCACAACCAATAGCCATAATAGATTGCAACAACTTCTACGCTTCGTGCGAGCAGTCATTAGATCCCGCGATAGCAGGGAAGCCAGTAGTAGTGCTTTCTAACAACGATGGGGTCATAATAGCTCTCTCAAACGAAGCAAAAGCTCTGGGGATAGAGAAGTTCACACCTGTGTTTAAAGTGAAGCATCTGCTTACTCAGCACGATGTGAAAATCTGCTCGGCAAATTTCCGACTCTATGCGTACAAGTCGCTACAGATAATGGATTTGCTAGGAAACTATTCACCTGAAGTTGAGGCGTATTCTATAGATGAGGCATTCGTTAATCTGTCGGGATTTAGCCGATTCAACCTGACGGATTACGCAACGACAATACGCGAAGATATAATAAATAAGACGGGGATACCTACTACTATCGGTATCGCACCGACCAAAACATTGGCAAAAATAGCTAACAGAATAGGCAAAAAACAGTACGGTTACAGCGTAGGTGTACTCGATATATACAGTGATGGGAATACGGAGAAATATCTTAAGATGACTGATATAGGTGATGTGTGGGGAGTAGGACGACGATACAAGAAAATGCTAAATGGATTCAACATACATACAGCTTATGATTTCGCACAAGCGCCTGACCACTGGATTCGCAAACGTATGTCCGTAGTAGGATTGCGTACTGCATGGGAGCTACGAGGGATGCCGTGCATAGATATGAAGTACGAACAGCCAGCAAAGAAGATGATAATGTTCTCTCGTTCATTCGGTAAGAAACTAAAAAACAAAGAAGACCTAGTAGAGGCAGTGGCTCTGTTCACAGCCAGAGCTGCAGAGCGTATGCGTTCGCAAGGGTCAGCAGCTAAGTACATATCCGTTTATTTGAGTACTAGTCGCTATGCCGAAAAGAAGTATTACGAGAAATGCGAGATGCGATTGCCTGTACCGACTGACGCTACGTGCGAAATACTCAGCCATACGCTGAAAGCAGTGAATGAGTGCTTCGAAGAAGGGATACTCTACTACAAAGCTGGAGTACTACTGAGTGGATTGCAACCAGCGAATAACACTCAAACATCATTCCTCGATACCGTGGATAGATTCAAAATGTCACGAGTAACTGAAGCCGTTGACCGTATAAACTTGAAGAGCGGTACGGACACGATTATATACGCTGCGATGGGGACGAAAAATGAGTGGAAACAGAACCAGAATCATAAATCACAAAATTTCATTGATTCCGATAAGCTGACAATTGATATAAAACGAAGCGTCGGATTCTTATAAAAAAGGAGTATATCATGTACCAATTCGAGAAATTAAAAGGTGAAACATCACCAGCGTATGAAGCATTTATCGACTACAGAGAAGGTAAGTGCAACCCCGGTGCAGAATCTGCAAGAAGGCAGCAACAAATAGAAGATTGGATGCGCAAATGGGGATGGGAAGAAAGACGCGACCAATATGAGGAATTCATAGATGTAGTGGCGAAGAAAAAGAAAATCAATACTAAGTCAGGACAAGACGAGCTACAGGGTCTTCTGATAGAACTCAGAAGAATGCTTGCAGCGAAAATAAAAGAGAGTAAGAGAGAGGTGGAATCGCTAAGTGCGGATAACCTTGTCAAGCTCGTCTCCCTGTCTTGCCGAGCAATTATGGATATAGCAAAAGCAGAGAGGGATTTGGATATGGATAAACTCGAACACCACAGCTGGGGCGAACTAGCCGACATAATCCGTAATGACCCCGATGCCTTCAAACTAGCACAGCAGTTGAGTGGGATGGTGTATGGGTGAGGAATCTTCTACAGATATAAAATTGAACGAAACATATATTAAATGATAAAAGTAAGTAATTCGTAAAAGCTTTTATGAAAAACATAATATACATACACGGTTACAAGGGTGAAAACTCTAGCAAAGGGAAAAAACTGCAGGCCTTTTTCGATAGTTCTGAGTACAAAGTACATGTTCCTGTACAAGACCCCGATAGCCCTCATAATACTATAGCTTCTATAGTTGAACTAATAAATGAAGTTGGTGTTAATAGTGTATTCATCGTTGGTAGTTCACGAGGTGGATTCTATGGATTGAGAGTAGTGCAACTAACGAATGTACCATGTTTACTAATTAACCCTGCTCTCAATTTTAGCCAGACTAATTATAATAGTATGCTAGTTGTAGATGGTAAGGAAAAAACAGAAAAAGTTTATAAAGAAATAATAGAAATTAAAGATAAGATTTTATCAGAGCCAATCAACCAAGAGTTGTTTAATCTATTTATAAGCACTAATGATGAAATCCTTGATCATAGCGAGTTGCTGAAGTTCATGATGAAGCCAAAATCAATTGAGATGTTCGAAGATACTCACAAATTCTATGGTTTTGAAGCTACGTTACCTAAAGTAAAACAAATGATAGATGCTAGTGTTTAGCTTCTCTATCCAATGATTTACCTAGGTAGCTTGATAGTAAAATAGAGAAAACAACATAAGTTACGAATACGTAAAACCCTGGTTGTAGTGCTGTATGATTAGTAGTGATAGCGGTAACTGTATCACTATTTTGATTAAGTCCAGCTAGTTGATTGTCTAGTATGCCTTGGAATGCAACGTAGGCCATGAAAATTGCCACTACCATAACATCTGCCATTGACCATTTACCAGATTTGAAAGTCATCCATCTAGCTATAGAGTTGTGTCTAAATTTTTCATTTATTAAGAATATTGACATAGAGATTAGCTTCATAAATGGTAGTAAAACACTAAAAGAAAATATCATAAATGCCACAACCATAGAATCAATTTTGCCTGTGCTCATCATAAGAGAAACTATTTCGAATATACTCTTACTACGGTAGAATATATACTGATTCGAGAATTCTATTTTCTCTCCTAAAATGAAGAAATTCATATCTCTGAATCTAGCATCTATTTCTATCATAGGTGATGCTACTCCTGTAAGTAGTATTATAGCAGCGAAGAGAATAGAAAAGCTAAGAAGAATATATCTCATATCCCCATTATTTCTGAACAAAATCCATAGTATTACGAATACAAAGGCTATCCCGATAGGTACAAATGAATTGTTTAATACTGCAGTGTAATATTTATCGACTTTTGCAGTGGTAATTCTATTGAAATCTTCTTTATTGTTAGTGCCATATTTATTTAGAAACTTATTATACAATTGAACTTTCGTGCTATCATAAGTTGATTCTGCTAATTCATCTAACTTAGATAAAACCAATTTTTTCAATCTAGCTTTCCCGTCGTCACTTGTTATTCGCTTCATTATAGTATTAGTTAGGTCAGGAACCTTCTTTTGAAAGTCCTCTACATCGAAGAAGAGGTTAATCGCATGTTTCCTTATGAATTTGAGTACAGTGCCGTCATCTTCCTGTATTACCTTATCAGTTTTGTTTATTACACCAACTAATACTTCATCTATCGCTATTCTGATTAAACTATCTTGCTCTTTAGTTAGTTTGAAGTTCTCAATTTGTTTAACAGCTATTCCACGAATTTCAGATTCCCATTGATTAACGGACATTAACCCGAACATGACATCATTAACTTTGCTTATATCTTCGTTGAGCCTTGCTCTCTGCTGAGATAATCTATACACAGTCTCACAAGTATAGCCTGTAGCTAAAATTAACACAGTTAATAAAAAGGAGAATATGATTTTCTTAGCGAGTATGGGGTTACCTGTGGTTAGTTTCACTTTACTAAACTACATAATTATTGAGTAAGATAATAGGAATATTATCAATTAGTATGAAAAGATGAAAATAATTCTTGTGAGAGTTAACAGTGTCCATTAGATTTGCATTGTTAATATTAAACAAAGAGAGTAAAATGAATAGAAAAGAAATACAAGAAGAAAGAATGAAGAATTACTTCATACAAGCAACGAAAGAAATAATAACTGGTGAAGGGATAAAGGCACTTAGTGTACGATCCATAGCTGAAAGAGCTGGGTACTCATTCGCTACACTTTACAACTATTTCAAAGATGTGAAAGAGTTAATCTTCTATTGTGTACAGGATTTTGCCAAAGAGTGTAGGGAATATGTAATAAGCAGAACATTAGAAGAAGAAAGAGGGGTACCTAAGATAAAGAAAATAGTTAAATCTTATGTAGAGTATATGGTGCAATACCCAGGTA
>JAGXGG010000047.1 GCA_024636855.1 Ignavibacteriota bacterium
CCTGCTTGGTCTAGTTGAATATTTTTGATACTTGGGAATTGTTCATTTGACTTGTAGTTTTTTGGACCAGTCCAGTTATATGTAGCACTCGTGTCAGGTAACTGTGTCTTAGCAAATAGCTCCAATTTTTCTCCATCGCAAAGTATTATCTCACTTCGTACATACACTGGTGCGAAAGAAGCGGATATGAATTGTGGTAAATCACGGTCTGCATAAACTGGCTTTCCTTTATTCAAACCATAGTATAATGGGTCTAAACTATAATTAGGATTTAATTCACTGTTTGGGTTCTCAATTGATGAAATGTGATTCGCAAGACTCCTACAAATATATATTTTATTATTTGGGGCTATTCGTAGACTTGACATAAAACTAATACCTAATTTAGGAGGGTCTTTTTTGTCATAATCTTTATTTGAAGGTGGGTGTAAATTAAAAATTGTTTCAATTAATTCTGTTCTTGTATTATATCTTAACAATGCCTCCTTTGAGTTAATATTTTCGCGATCCTCATATCCAAGTATATAAATATAATTTGAATTAGTTGAAAACTCAATGTCACCAATTCCATATTCCTTTAGTTCAATTTCTTTATAATTAGAAAATTTCAATGTTACTGCATTAAAATCTGTAACATAAAGTTTTGATTCGTGAAATATTGCAACAGAATCACTTGGTAATTTAAAAAAACCTTCTGAAGAATTAACTACAATCTTATCTGACATTTGGTTTATTTTTATTTCTCTTCCATTTGTATTTTCATATAATTCAAAAAATTCTTGGGAGTTCTTTCTCAAATAGTTCCCATCCAAATCAAATTCAAAAGCTTTAATTATACCTTTTGAATCTGGACCGATTAAAATGTAGTTATTCGTTAGTGCACTGTATGTTACTTGAATTGCTTCCGAGTGAAAATTTTCATCTAATTGTTTTTTATATATATCATATATTAATGTGTCATTTTCCAAATCATATGTAAATATTGAATAAACTAATCCAGTAGTATCCTCTAAGTTTAAAGGCGGATTGTATTTTCGGCTGATTGCGTTATTAGTAAATAAAGGTTGAAACATTAAAATTTTATCATCCCTTAGTGGTATGAAAACAATTCCCTCAGTCTGAGATGAATGAATACCAAACCTAGAGTCGATTATATTATAATTTTTCCCTTGTAATTCATCACCATTAGAATGGAGTAAATAATTACCATATCTATCAGAAATTGTGGACATACATTCTCCACCAAATAAATTAGAGCTATCAAGATAAATTGGCTCTTTATCAGGTGTAATAAATGACATCCCTGTACTACTAATGAGTCTTGATGGGTTCGCATGTCTCGTTTCGTCAAAAGTAGCTCCACTCCCAAAATACCAATTGTAATAGACCTTGCCAGCAATTGGTAAGGTATCGTTAAATAGTTCACCTGCGGATAGATTACAGTTTAGTAAGATAAATAGAAGAAGTATATATTTTTTCATAATAGTTTTTCCAAATTTACACAAGTCCATATCTATATAGACACATGAACAGCAAAAACGTCTCAAAGATTACTAAGTTTTTACTCCACCACCATCACACTCTTGGTAATTGCATCATAAGGAGTTATTAATCGAACTTGGTACAGTCCACTAGGTATAGCAAGCGTATTAATCTGCATCTGCTTCGTTCTTGTCGATTGCGTCCATTCGTCAGTGTATATCACCCTTCCGTCAGTAGCAACTAACTCTAACTTCATAGTTCCCTGTACACCAGTTGTGATGTCTACATTCAACTGTTCACTTGCTGGGTTGGGCGATATATCCATAGTTGTCTTATCGAAAGTAGTGATGTTACGCAATGGAAATACGCAAACGGAATCTATGTATATTTTCCCAGGTTCTTCTATCACTTCGATGTAAGGATTTGTAAAGCTATAGCTAGGAAATGTGATGTCGTATTCTAAAGAACTAGATAATAGTATCGTACCTGTAAGGTTATGTATGTTAGTTCTTGATTGGTTGATTGCTTGAGTCTGATTAATCGTGTAACTATCATTAGTGAAAAATGCCGTTCTATCTACATCAGTTGTAATTGTGTATTCCTGAACTGGTAGATCAGCTTCACATTCTAAATATACTGGAACAGTTTCTGTTTGTCCGATTTGAGTGTATATATCAGTTGTGCTGATAGTTGTACGAGCATATACAGTTGCTGTTATTGGGATTGTAATTACAGTGTCACATGGATCTATTATGCTAATATCAATACTGTTGTTGAATGGCCCTAGTTGAGTTGGTACAAAATCATAGTTGTAAGGATATGGTTGTCCATCTGCTATTGTTTGACCGTTATCAAGTGTAATATTAAATCCGCTATTGTTAGTAATTGTAGTATTATCTGATTTAGTTTCTGTTATATATACCTTTCCAAAATCTATACTACCTTTGCTGATGTCGAATTTCAGTTCGTATTTCTCCACCTTGTGTGTGTCTGTTGCAGTACAACCGTTCTCATCTGTAACAGTTAGAGTATAAGTACCTGCTTCTTTTACTTCTATCTCTTTGGTTATCTCGTTTGTTGACCATAAGTATTCATCGAAATCCTTATCGGAAGTTAGCGTTGCATATTCGTTATTACAAATTATACGCTCACCCAAGATAGTAAATTTTGGTGTTGGACTTTCGTTCACTGTTGTTTCTGCTGTGCCTACGCATCCTGCTTTGCTTACTGTCACAGAATATGTTCCTGCCTGTGATACTACTACTACTGGTGTTGATTCGCCGTTACTCCAAAGGTAGGTATAGCTTGGGTCGTTGGGTAGAGCCGTTAGTGTAGCTGATTGACCTGAGCAGATGTCACCACCTGTGATTGTTGGTTTCAAGTTGTCTTCTACTTTGATTGCAATTTCTGTGCTGTCCATACAGCCAGTTCTTGTGTCAGTAATGATTAGCTTGTATGAACCTGAACTATTAACATAGATATTCTTTGTTGTAGCTCCTGTGTTCCACTCGTAGCTATAATAAGGAACATCGTATTTTGATTCTAGAAGTGTAGAATCCCCATTGCATATAGTAGTTGGTGTAGGTTTTAGTTCTACATTTACTTTAGGATGGTCTTTCACTTCTATAGTTCTTGATACAGTACATCCTTCTTCTGTTTTTACTGTTAGCGTATATCTTGCTGGGTTAGTAACAGTAATTGATTTTGTAGTCTCTCCATTAGACCACTTGTATTCTGGATATTCATCTGTGCTTGTGAGTGTAACAGATTCACCCTTACATTTAATTGTATCGCCTTCAATTGCTATTACATAATCCTTTCCAAATCCAACATTCAGCTCTACATAAGATTCACAACCAACATCATTAGTAACTGTTACTCCATACATTCCACTTTTTGTAACACTAATATATTCAGTAGTATCACCAGTCGACCATAGATATGAAGCAAATTGCTCTTTTAATCGAATGACTATTACACCATCATCACATAAGAATGTTTTGGGATATGCTTCTATAGTAGGTTTAGGAGTTGGTTTTACTCGAACAAATGTCTCTGCCGTGTATGTTTCTTGACCACTTCTGACAGTCACTATATATAGTCCTGCTTGGTCTAGTTGTATGTTTTCGATAATTGGGAACTGTTCACTAGTCTTAAACTGTTTAGGACCAGACCAACTATATATAGCACTCGTGTCAGGTAACTGTGTCTTGGCAAATAGCTCTAGCTTCTCACCTTCACATAGAATTATCTCACTTCGAACATAAACTGGTGCGAATGAAGCGGATATGAATTGGGGTAAGTCTTGATTACAATATGGAGTAATACCATCAAATCCTTCAAAATATGTAGGGTCAAACATATAGTTTGGACTTGTCTTGCTATTTGGGTCTTCAATTGAAGAAAGATGATTTGCATTAGTCCTTGAAATATATATCTTATTATTTGGGGCGATTTTTAACTCAGAGAATACAGAGCTACCGATATAAGTATTATTTATCGTCCGATAATCTTTACTTTTGGGCAATTTACCAGAGTAAATATCTTCTATTTGGTTTTCTATTAAGTTTATCCTTTTTAGATATTCAGTACTGTTTTGATCTAAATCTAGGTCAAACAAAATGGTATAAAGGTAATTAGATTTAGAAGAGAATTCCATTGATGCTGATGCGTATTTACCAAAGTCATATTCTTGATAATTGTAAAATTCAAGTTTCTTAGCATCAAAATTCATGAGATAAAGATAACTATTATGTTCAGATTTATTTGCTTCATTCCCAGCTCTATAGAAACCATAACTTGAATTGACCGCAACTTTATCACACATTTGATTTATTCTAATATCTAATAGGTTTGTGTTGGGCTCAATATTGTAAAAAGATTGTTTATTTTCTCTTAGCAAGTTGCCATTCAAATCAAATTCATAGGCAATTATTTCTCCTTTGGGTTCAACGCCAATTAAAATATAGTTCCCAGTCAAAGCACTATATGATAGCTGAATCCCTTCTGAGCGATAGTTTTTGTAAAGTTGTTTTTTATAGACATCGAATATTAATGTATCGGCATCATAGTCATAAGAGAATATAGAATAAACCAATCCTGTTGTATCATTTAAATTTCTTGGAGGGTCAAACTGTCTTTCATTGGTTATACCTTGTGCAAAAACACAAGTAAAAAATATATATTTATTATCATTTAATGGAGCGAGAACACTTCCCTCGTTTTGGGAGCCATTACCACCCATGTCTCTATGTACGATTTTATGTTTATAATTAATTAACCACTCACCATCTGAATAAAATAATAAATTGCCATTTTTACGTGAAATAGTTGTTGAATTTTGACCATTAATTATTGCACTTTTTGGTAAAAAGACGGGTTCTTTGTCAGAAGTATCAAAAGTGACTCCAGCATGTATTCCAAAATACCAGTTATAGTATGTTTTACCTGAAAAGGGCAATGTGTCTTGAGAACGTCCTGGATTAATAGTAAATATTAAGATTATTATAAGTAGTAAAATAGTTTTCATAATATATTCCTAAATAATAATAGTAGGTGTTGTATTACAAACACCTACCAAATTAATAATAATTATTCTTTTATAAACTTCCCAGAGTCAATCAATTGCAGTCCAGCTTTGATATTATAATAATATACGCCAGTTGGCAATGATTTTGAGTTAAATTCGAATTTGGTTTTTCCCCTATCTATTATTCCATTAATAGTATAAAGTACTTTACCTGTATTATCTATTATACTAAACTCAACTTTTCCATTGTATCTTGAATTTACGAATACTTCTACTTCTCCTTTTGTAGGATTAGGTACAACTTCTGAGCTAGTTTCAAATATATCTCCTTCAATATTCAATGCTTTTTTACTCAAAGTCTGATTATAAGGAAGTTCTACATAATCATCACTACATATAAACTCACATTCAGTATCTGTTCCGCATGTCATGAATGAATTCAAAGTATCTAAATGATAGTCTAAGGAGCTTATATACGCATTTCCAGATGTACCAGAAACTATATAACTTGCGACACAACAATTATCATAACCACACTGCTTATACACTGTTCTATATACATTTGGATCAGGAGGAGTTGAAAGTAGAAGTGAATCTCTTTTCCAACAAGTTGAGAAATTAAATCTGAACTCTTGTGGTAAGCTGTAGCGTGTAGCAAGTTCAGCTAATACTCCTTCTATCGATTCTCTCCATAATAATTCATCATCATTGCAATCGTTACCAAAATACTCAATTTGGCTAACATTAAATTCAACAAAATCATCACATTCTCTATATTGAAACGAAACACTTAGTGAACAAGTGGAAGTACCTGTGACAAATTTATTAATTATATTTCCTGATGACTGATACCACTGACTAGGATTATCACACTCATCTTGGCAAGGTATATGATCATTTGGAGGTAATGGGGTACCAGGTGTTATATAATCTAGTATCTCGCAAACATAATCGCACCCTTGACCACAGCTAGCTGTTACACTCGGAGGACTATTGTTAGTTCTTTGATAAACAAAGGTATTTATTTCAAAACCATTCGGATCCTTATTTCTTCTTAAATCAAATACAGCACAACACATACAATCTCCACCTGAGCAAGGAGAAACATAGTCATTATTTATATCTGATTGCCAACAACATGGCATCTTATAACTCACTTCTTTGTTTAAGCTATAGTCTGTAAGAGTTCCAAAAACTCGATATGCTTGGTTTAAGACGAACTTAGTTGCTAAATCAACTACCATAGCTGTACTACCAGTGTAATTACAATCACCAAAAAAGTTGACTGAGACCAACTCCATTTCTCTCAATGTGTCACCATTTCGTACACATTCACGATATTTATAAGCTATCAAAAATGTACATGGTGAGTAGGTCTCTATAATTGTATCTTTTTGCCATGAATCTGGATCACATGTTACACAATCACTCGCAAACGTAGCTGTACTCATGCTTAAAAAAGCTATTAAAATTAAAATGAATTTTTTCATTTTATTTTCCTCATTATAAATTATTAATAAAAATTTATTTGTTTTTACTAACTTAATAAAAATTATTTAATTCTATTGAATCGTAGATTCAATCCCAAAAATAATTGAGATTGAACCTACTTGAAATTTAATTACACTACCTGATTTGTTATCTCTTGTTGGTTGGGTGGTCCCCATTTATCAACAGAGTTTTTACTTGTTACACCCCAAATTTCTCCCTCAGGACCTGCGGAAGATAATAATTCGCATGTTACAGGTGCTGAATTAAGATCGTCATAAATTACTGTCCAGTTCGGATCTCCATCCTTCTTGTATTTTAATTGAAGACCAGTAACATTGGGATCAAGCGTATAACTTAAAGTATTCCCTATCCATTGGAAATTAATTGGTGGTGGTGATGTTGACATTATTTAACCTCTTTGTTTGTTGAAAATCAATACCGTTTCTTACGGTTTTCCTAATCTTGTTAGTATCTACAATTACTTCATCTACTAATTCTGTAAAATATTTCTTATTCTTGAAGCTATCATCTAAAGCCATATAGTTAGATATTTTTGATAAATTATTTTTTAATCTGTTGTCATCCAAATTATTAATTATGTTCAAATAACTATAATAACCATTTATTACTTGTCGCAACTTCTTACTGGTTCTAATTCTATAAATAATAAATCCTATCATTAAAACGATAGAAAATAACAATGATAACACTAAATAAAATGAGATTTCAGCTTTGAAAAGTTGTTGATTTAACGATTCCATATAGTTCTCAGCTTCCAACTTTGTCTCAATTTCAGAGTTTAATGAATTCGTGTACTGTGTTATAAGTAAATTATTCAATGAATTTAAACTATACTTCAAATTCATTTTAGAATTATTTTTTAATAGCTTTGAGAATACTTCTGTCTTTTCTTTTGCGATTTGAATGTTACCGATACTGACATAAATCGAATTAGCTTCATTTAGAAAACTAATCCCAACCTCTGCCTTATTATTTAATAAACTATATATGGCTAATTTATAATTTGCATCTGCAAAATAAAATTCATTATTACTCTTTGCATAAATTAAGTATTTATAGAGCATTAAACTGTCATTTGCATTAAATTTCTTATTTATTATACCTTTCAACAGTATTGAGTTAGTTGAGTATAACATTCTATCGAATTCTGGATTAGAACTATGATTACTTTTCAGAATATCATCTAATATTTTCTTTGACTTTTCAAATTGTTCCATATTAAAATAAAGTGAAGACAGATTATTCATTACTAAATCATATTCAGGAGTATCTTTAGGAGTTATCACAAGTGATTTTTGATAATAGAATATTGCAGAATCAACAAGTGAAATACTTTTATATGCATTTCCTAAATTATTATAATTCATTTGTAATAAATTATTGTTGCCAGATTCAACATTCAATAAAATTGCTTTCTTTATGTAGTAAATAGCTTGATGATTCAGTCCTTTATCAATATAAATATTACCCAATTGATTCAATGTTTTTGAACTTAAAATATCATATTTCTTTTCAATATCATATGCAATCAGTGTGTATTTAAGTGCAGAATCTACTGCTCCTAAAATTAAATGATTGTTTCCAATTCCAAAAAATGCATAATCCATTTCAGTTGGATCAGCATCATCAACAATTTCATCTATACAAGTCATCATACTTACAATTGATTTATTGTATTCTTGATTATTATAATATCTTTGCGAGTTTACGATGCATTCCCTTGAAAATAAAGAGAACTGAATTACAAAGATCATAATTATAGTTATTACTGTATTCATTATTTTAAACCTTTTGATAGTTTCTTGCCATTTTTTTTATTGTTATACATACTCCCTCTACCGTCTATTGTCCATTTTATATTAACACCTGCATTGTCTAATTTTACTAAATGTGTGTGGACTATAACCTCATCACCAAATAATACTGATTTCAGTTCACCATCACAGATACTTCTCTCAGTTTCAAATTCTGAAATTGATTTGTAATGTTTTAATATCCATTCAATAATTCTGAGTTTTTGTTTATCTTCATCGTGTACATTCAAAACACCAAAATGATTTTCAAAAACATCAGGTTGAAATGTAGGGTTTCCTAATCCAGTATATAGCCAATCAATACTAATTCCTAATTTAGATAGTTTTCTAGTAATAACTTGGAAATCATTCTCGCCATTTAGATATAAGTTCAGAGATTGGTGCAAAATGTCCAATTTTTTAATAAACTCTCCCTTTCTAAGACCTGACATCTTTAGAATCTTAATCAGCCTTTTTCTTTCTTCTTTAGTGCTCATCCTGTTATCGTAAACCTAGTGAAAAAAATATGTTTTTTATTGAATTGAGGATTCAATCCCAAAAATTAATGATTTTTTATGTTTTTCTTTTGAATCTAGGATTCAATCCCAAACTTTTTTTATTAAACCAAATAAGCTTCTATCTAACTTAAATAGCTGAAGGAAAGGTTTTTTTAATTTATGGACGATGTTTTAGAAAAACAGAATATCGAAGATTAAAGGATAAGAAACCTCCGTAATGACAATGCCATGTAGACTTTTTTTACTACTGAATTCTAGATTCAAAAGAATAATAATGAACTTTGTTATGTTGTGATAAATAAATATTCACTCTACTATTTGAAAGTAATGATAACAAAATTCCAAACAGACGTTTTCCACCAACATGCCATACAGAAGTATGGTATAGGTGGATTCGTTATAAAAGATGACCTGCTTGAAGAAATTCAAAATGAACTTAATGTTGATACAGAGCGAGCTAATACATTATTAGTACTAATGGTCGGCGTTAAGTATTTTAAAGAAGAGAAAGAGAAGCTATACATAGCAGGTATAACAGGTGATTATTTTGATAATTCTATAATCAGATATTGGCTTGAAAAGTAAATAAACTCGGAGGTTCGAAATGAATCGAGTGATAACCAAAATATATTACAGAGGTTAGAATGAACTAATACTATTGAGTTTTAAGTTAAAAAATTAGAATATGAAGGAAGTAGAATTTATGAAAAGATATAAAGTAGTTATAGCAGGAAATATTCAAAATGGTGGGGTTATTACAGGTATATTAATAGATAAAACAACAGGGAAAGTCATCCAAACTGTAAAAAGAAATATAAGTAAGAATATTGAATCAGATATTCAAGATTCCCAAAGTCCAGTATCTTTAACTCCCATTACAGAAGAGATTCTAAAAGAAAATATTGTTGAGGGAATTTTATATGATTTAAAGGAATCATTGGAAGTAAAAGATTTGTATCCAATGGACAAGGATACCAATTTTTCTGATATTGATATTGAGATTAATTATTAGGATTTGGTTATTTAATGGCTATATTTTAATCGGTAAATTTATAATTCATTTCATAGCGAAAACTTACAAACTCATTACTACTATCAAAAAGGAATGTCCAAGGGACGTGCTTTTTCTATGACAATGTAGGAATTGATCATGTACAGACAAAATATAAAACTATGTACGAAACTCTAACATCAAGGATTAAAAGTAAAAAGAATCAACGAGAAAATTTCAACGAATTCAATCAAATGGAGGTAAAATGAATTCCCAGAATGAGATATTAACTTTATCAGATATTATAAAATTGTTTAAGGCTGAACCAATAGACCCATGGTTATTGCATTTTATGAGTTTAGGTACATTAACCAAATGTATTAAAGATGCAGCAACGGCCTTGAAAGGTCCAATAAACACTAAGCATAGTAAGCATCCACATCAACATAGATTAGTAGGTCAGACACTAGAAGATTTTTCGAATACTTTATTAACAATGGAAGGTAAGATTCAAAAATGCAAAGAATTTGATAAACTATTTGAAATCGTAAAAAGCTGTAAAATTAGTGGTATAGGTGAATTGACTATATACGATACAGCACTTAGAATAGGTAGTTATTTGAATGTAATGCCTACTAGAGTATATTTATTTAGAGGTGCTAGAGAAGGAGCAATGATTTTATTCAAGAAAGGATATCTAATAGATGTCAAATCAAAAAACCTTGCTATAACATTATTAGTTTCTAACTTCCCAACAGAATTTAATAAATTAGAACCATATCAAATAGAGCAATTACTGTGTATTTATAAAAAAGAATTTGAACTTTTACCCTAGTAAGAAATTATTCGAATAAATAATTATGGAAATATTCTAGAAATCCGTAACTTTATTTTATCTAAAAACTCACAAGAAACACCTAATGAGAATACAAATAACATTATCACCCTTGAATAGAGAGTATAGAATACCTCTAAATTACCAATACCCACTTTCAGCATCAATATATAAGCTGATGAGTAATTCTTCACCAGAGTTCATTGAATGGCTACACCAGATTGGGTACAAAAACGCTAAAGGGAAGCCATATAAGATGTTTACTTTCTCTAAATTATTCACAAATAGTATAGATAAAAGTCAACTCGGGCAGTCAATCCTTGCTTCGAGTGGAGATATTGGATTCTACTTTTCATCAGCTGTAGATGAAAAAATAACATTATCATTAATTTCTGGTATTTTAAAATCTTCTGAAATTAGAATAGGAGCAAAGAATTTACCTGAATCTGTATTCAAAATTAAAGATGTAACCATCGAGCCGGATCCTGAATTCAAAAATTTAATGACATACAAAATGCTCTCACCTACGTGTGTTTCAATCTATGATGGTAAGAAAATTTCATATTTACAACCAAGTGATGATACCACATTCGAAAGATTAGCAGATAATTTAAAGAATAAATACAAAGTTCATTTTGGAGAGGATTATGCTGATGAAATTACTATCCAACCCAATATGGGTAATAGACACAAATCTAAATTAATCACTATTAAACAAAACACAGCGAATGAAGGGCATATCAGTTGTTTTGAAACATTTATAAAGATTCAAGCTACTCCAAAGATGCAACAACTTGCGTATAATGTTGGTATAGGTGAAAGAAATTCAATGGGATTTGGGTGTTTGGGTATAGTAGGGGAAAATCAATGAAATTATACTATGTAAAGTACTCAGGTACATTCGGATACATTAAACCTTGGACAGCTGTAAGAGATTCAGAAACTTATAGTCAGCAATTCTTAACTCCGTCTATAGTGGAAGGAATAGAGAAAAAATTATTCCCTGAATTATTATCCGAAACTGGAGTTAAGAAAGTCGTAAGGCATAGACTGAATTATCAGGGATTGGATATTCAACAAGAAGTTACTTGGTCAAAAGGAATGGCTAAAAAAACTAATCCATTCTTAAAGAATAAGAGTATTCTTAAAAGAGGAATTCTACTTTTCCCAAATCTTTATTTAGTGTTTGAAAATGAAGAAGATGCTAAACTAGCATTCAATCAAACAATCTGTTTAGCAAGAAATGAAGATTTGTTGTTTCCTGTAGAATTAGTCCAAACTACATCTGATGAATTTGAAGAAATAAATGGGTTTGAATTGATTTTTCATGAATCTGAAAATTCATTCAAAGTAGGATGGAACAGGTACTCAAATGAAGAAATGTTTGGTGAGTTGAAAGTATTCGGAAATCCAATAAGAGAATAATAATGCAATTTGATATTTTAGCTAAGAGTATAAATGACCAGAATATAACTTTAGCCGAGCATACGGAGCACGTTACTGACGCTATAACATTATTTGCAGATAAGTTCGACTTTGACTTTGATATTGTAACAGCGAGGTATGGAGCTATACTTCACGATTTAGGTAAAGCACACCCCAAATTTCAGAGAATGATCAGAAGTGATGTGAAAAGGAATAGATTCGTGGAAGATTATGTACACAGACATGAATTATCATCTTTAGCTTTTCTACCTGCTTTTTCAAAAGACAAATGGGATGATTTGATTGAGTATATAGTAGCACATCATAAATCAATAGTCAATGATGCCAGAAATAGAGGAATACTTGATATAAAAACAAGTGATAGAAAATTCATTTCAAACCATCTTGAAGATTGGGATGACTGGAAAAAACATGGACTAGAAATCCTTAAAGATAATGGTGTTTTAGTTAGTGATATTAGTTATGTAGAAGCAGAATTAGCATTGGAATATTCTATAAATTACTGCAATGAATTGGGTACAGGTATTTCTTACAAAAGAGGATTATTAAAAGCGGCAGACCATTTTGCATCTGCCTTTTCTTTTAGAACAATAGATAAGCTATCAAATCTGTTTGAAAAACCTGATTTATCGACGTACATAAATAGAGTACCAAGTAATCTATATCCTTTATCCCAAATAAACACAGAAATTGATAAACCTCATACTTTAGTTATAGCTCCTACGGGAGCAGGAAAGACTGATTTCCTTTTAAAAAGAACCAAAGGTAGAATATTCTATACTTTACCATACCAAGCATCAATAAATGCTATGTGGAAGAGATTCAAAGACACTATCCCCAATGAAGATATAAGATTACTACATGCAACATCAAGAGTAATTATTGGTAAGAAAGAAATAGATGAAAAAATATTACAACCTCTAGTTGGTTCATCTATTAAAGTTCTGACCCCACATCAACTAGCTGCTATTATATTTGGTACCTCTGGATTTGAGTCAGTAATGCTTGATATAAAAGGTTGTGATGTTATACTGGACGAAATACATACGTACTCTGAATATAGCCGTTCTATAGTAATAGAAATAGTGAAATCATTGTTAAGATTAAATTGTAGAATCCACATTGGTACAGCTACTATGCCAAGTAAACTGTATGATGAACTATTGATAATACTTGGTGGTAAAAATAAAGTATATGAAGTTAGCTTAGATATTGAAATATTAGAAACATATAACAGGCATTTAATAGATAAAATCAATATCTCATCTATCAATTCGATTATACAAGGTTCTGTAAATGATAATGAAAAATTACTGGTCATATTTAATACAGTAAAGGCAGCTCAAGGATTTTTTGAGCAAATAGAGGAAGATTACCCTAATCTAAAAAAAATGCTAATACATAGCCGATATAGACGAAAAGATAGAGCTAAATTAGAAGATGAGTTAAAGTCGCAATTTAATGGTGATGAAAAAAATCAAGGCTTCAATCCTTGTATAGTGGTATCTACTCAAGTAGTAGAAGTGAGCTTGGATATAAGTTTTGACAGAATGATAACAGAAGCGGCACCGCTTGATAGTTTGATTCAAAGGTTCGGGCGAGTTAATAGGAAAAGACACAATTCTGCATTGGACGAAAGTACAAGAGTTTATAAAACTATTCATATAATCGAACCAAGTGAAAGAACATTACCTTATGATAAAGACATTGTGGTAAGAAGCTTTGAGCAACTGCCTTCGAGCTTCGAGATTCTTGAAGAAAAGAATCTTCAAGATAAAATTGATAAAGTATATGATGAATTTGAAATAAAACCAATTGATATTCATTTGATTTATCAAAATGATGAGTATGTAATCAAGAAGCTAACGGATACAAAAAAAGCAATATTAATAGAAGTATTAGAAATAGACAGTGGGATATGTATTTTAGAATCTGATAGAGAGAATTATATTAATGCTAGTTGGGAAGATAGAATCGGATATGAAATACCTATAAGTAACAGATCACTCCGACCATTTAGTAATGAGTTTGAACAATTAGATATTGGTTCTTATCCATTTGTAATTCCACAAGACGAACAAGACCATCTAAAGTATGGACTGAAATTAATTAAACATGATAATATAATTTAGGTTGAATGTATGTACACAAGTTATATCGGTAAGAAGTTTCTACAGTATTATAATGAAGAATATAGAAAAAAATACACAGCGGAAGAGTTTTTTGATATAGTAATGTTTCCACTTTTTTTTGATAATGAAAAGTATTTCATGCGTGTTAAAAATTCACCCTTTGATCAACTAACTACAACTGGAGCAAAACTTAAATTATATAAGAATCATGAAGAAAGAATTGAAGCAAATAGAAAATTGAAAACAAAAATATATGCGAAGGAGTTGGCTGTTCATACATTTATTGGATATGGTGAGATGAATACGGAGTCAAGTACTTCTGGGCAAATAAGCAATATTGATTTTAACAAAGGAGTTGAAGAATTCTACTGTTCCTGGATTGGTCAGGGGTTAGCTATTAAAACTGGAAAGATTAATATCTTATTTGATAATAAAGAAGTTTTATTACATATTTATAAAGGTTGGGAACACTACAGAGATATACTAAATAATACAACAGAATTAGTGAAAAATCAAATAAATACTTGGAATTCTAAGTGGTTATTGAATAATTTTAGAAAAAGTAATCTACTCTTATTTATAGATGGTGATTTAGAAACGAAGGGTCCCAATTTATTAATTACTTCAACAAACTGGGTAAAATTAATTTTTGAATTGAGTAAAAACTTCTCACATGACATTTTAATAATCAATTCTTATGAAATAGGTGACAAATTTAATGTTAGTTTAGGTTTCTTAAATATCTATTTGAAAGACTTCAAAGAGCTTTATGAGATTAGAGATGAGTTTTTCTTAGACGGTAAAAATACAATATTGAGTGACAAACAAATAGAAGATTTAATTCCATTCTACAATTTCAGCTCTGCATGCCAACAAGGTACATTAGGTTTGAAATCAGTTGAACCAAGGGGATTAAGGAAATATCTACCTAAGTCCACATATAAATATTCGCAAGGAAAAGAAATTAACATAGAAACAGAAGAAAATTATTATTTATACAAATTATGGATACTTGCAATGCTAAATAAAAAAGAATTACTGCATCTATCAGAAGAGCTGGCTGATATATTAGTAAAAATACAAGAAGATACGGATGATGCCGATAGAGGGAAAACAATCAACCAAAAAATGATAACTGATGTTTTTGATTCAAAATCTGTAAAATCTTTTATTGATAAAATGACTGAGATAAATAAACAACTACCAAGCTCAAGTACGTTGTTAAAAAATGTTGTTATGAATGTGGTTGATATGCCAAGAGACAATTTCCCATTATTTCTAACACTTATCAAATTTGAATATTACAATACTATTAATAAAAAAGGAAACTAATATTATGAAGAAAAATCCATACCTATATATTCGTGGTTTGAGAAAGGTAGAGCATACGGTATTTGCAGTAAATGATGGTCAAAAGTATTATACTGATCCATTTAGTGGTAGAAAAATGGCATATTCAAGTGGTCAACAAGTGAAACGTTCCATTATAGAATCATTGGGGCTTCCATTTGCCGCAATGACTTTCAATTGGGAAATTGATAAAAAAGGTAAAGCTAATATGCTTGAACCGCATTCGCCATGTGATCCAAGTTTTCCTGATCAATTATTAGGAGGGTATATGAAAGCTGAAAAAGATACAATGACTGTTAAAAGAAGAAGTCCACTATCTATTTCAGCGATGAGACCTTTACATCCTTTATTAGGTGGTTTAGAGAGAGATGATGAAGGTGAAGCAACGGCATTTGACCGTTCTAATTCTGCAGAACATCATAACGTAAATGTGTATATAGCTGATGAAAAAGGAAAAAGACAAAAAATTGATAAAGATGATCTTGAAAAGTGGTTAACTACAAATAATAGAAGCTTGGGGGCAAAATATTATAATCCAAGTAAACAAACAAGAGCATCTGGCTTATTTGTATATGATATAGCAATCGATTTAAGAACCTTATTCTGTGTTTCAACAAATAGACTGGAACCTGAACTTTTCCCAGATATCGAAGAGAAATTACGAAAAGAAGGTTGGAATGATTCTAAAAATGTATTTGGCAATTGTCTCTTATGTCCTAAAGATAAGAGAGAAGAAATAATAGATTCATTAGCAGAATCATTGATTAATTGGAGAATCACTTCGAATCAATCGAGAACATTTAGCTTAATGGAAACATTAGCAGTGGCAATTAGTGATAATGCGAATAAAATTGCTTTTTCTATGAGAGGTGATTTGAGTGATGAGACTTCACGCCCAACAGCAAAACCAGTAATTGATGAATCTTCTGGAGCTGAAATATTTCAAACTCCTCTAGTCTCATCTATTATACCTGGGTTCTCTGGATCATCTGATGCTTTAGATAAAGCTCAGCAATATATTACTAATTATTTGAAATCTTACGATTATGAAAGACAAGAATTTAATTAAATAAGAATGCAACTAACAGCCACTCACATATCGTATTTGCATATATGCCACAGGAAACTGTGGCTCTATGCAAGTGGTATAACAATGGAGCATAGTTCAGAAAACGTAAAGATAGGTAAACATATTGATGAAAGTACTTATGAAAGAGAATCTGACAAATATAAAGAAATTGAATTGGATGGAAGCAAAATAGACAGATATGACTATAAAACTGCTACCTTACATGAAGTGAAAAAATCGAGTAAATTTGAGCACTCACATATAGCTCAAGTCAAATTTTATATCTACTTGCTTAAACGAAATAATCTTCCCATTACTAATGCCATAATAGATTATCCTAAGAATAGAAAAACCACAACAATATCTATGGATGATTATAGCAAAGAA
>JAGXGG010000048.1 GCA_024636855.1 Ignavibacteriota bacterium
AATATAAAGATGGTACATTATCTAAAACTGACTCCCTCGATTATCCCAGAATAGTAGAAGGATACGGAGATAGTGATGGAGATGGCATCAAAGAGATTTTGACATCTGGAAATGGTGAGTTAGAGCTGTATGAAGCTGTTGGAAATAAGAAATTTGGCAATATTATCTATAAAGAAAACTTTAGTCTAATCTGGCCAAGCCAATTTGTAGATGTAGATAATGATGGGAGAGATGAAATTATCGCTCATGATGATAGTTCTTATTTTGTTATAGATTACGAGAACGGGAACTATATTAAAAAGAATAGAATAGTAATGCCATCTGAATACGGAAGATTTGATAATGCAATGACATCAATATTTACTAATGTAGATGAAGACCCTGAAATGGAATTAGTATTTACCAACTCAATTGGTAGATTATTCATTTATGAATATAAGAATAACGAATTTGTTAAAGAATTCGAATCTTTGCAAGCTATTAGTAATTCGAGTCAACATCTATGTGCTGCCGATATCGATAACGACGGAATCTCAGAATTTCTTGTCGTCAATGCTGGGGTTCAAAAAGCATTCAATAGTAGCGGTGGTAAAGAACTATTATGGACTGCACAACTATGGGATTACAATAACAAAGAATTCAAGGTAATATGGGAAGAGCTATTCTCCGGGGTCAAACTAGGTGTAGTAAATTTCAATAGTAACTCTTATAAAAATGGTGTTTCATGTGGCGATTTGGATGGAGTTCCTGGCGATGAGATTATAATCTCTACTTTCCCAGATCTTTATGTTTTCAAATATGATAATAGCAATATGAGACCAATTTGGTACTATTCTTTTGCATTATCTAATTCTGCATTAGTCCATGATTTCGATAAAAATGGCAGAAATGAAATGGCAGTCAATACATTCTTTGGAACTCAATTCTTTGAGATTTCGAATAATGAGTTAATTGTATCTGCTCCAGCTAATTTTAGAGGTCGTCCCGTTAATGAGAATACTGTTAAGCTAGAATGGGATAGAGCAGCCAATGCCGAAACATATCAGATTTATAGATTGTTAGATCAGAGTACTGGACAAGGTGCACTATATGCAGAGACTCCATTCAATTCACTACAATTAGATACTTTGGAAAATCTAACGTGGTATGATTTCTTTATTATTTCTAAAGCTAGTGACGAGACCACAAGCAATAATGCCTCTAATTTAGTTAGTTGCTATACACACCCAATGGCTAAAATATTAGATTTAAAATTCGTAAATCCTAGAACTATAGAAATAGAATACGATACTAAAATGCCTGATTATGAGCTAGAACCTAGGAGGTTTAATCTTACTAATGAAGTCAGTACATTTGTACCTAACAATGTAATTTCTTCACAAGATAAGAAGTTACGTTTATTTTTTAATGAACCACTATTAGCAGGTGCTTATACTTTGGTAATTCCTGAGATTGCGGATTATTACCGACAGTTAATCAATGCCACTTCATATACTTTGCAATCTGATTATGAAGGAGAAGAACAAGAATTATACTTTACATCTGGAGAGAGGGTTGGCAATAGACTAATAGTTAATTACTCTGAAGCAGTTGATAATTCAGCTCTTGAGATAAGTAACTATGATATTTCACCTGTAGGTAATATACTTAATATTGTGAAAAATGAAAATCCTAATCAACTAACTATTGAAATTGATGCATTTACTCAAAATGCTGTCGGCTTCAAGTATACACTTACGGCATCAGAAAAGGTACAATCACTAAGTGGAAAGCCGATGACGACTGGTGCAGGTAGCGTTCTCCAATTTACTTATTTCAAAGATGATTTAGAGGGTGCTTATGCCTACCCACAGCCATTGAAATTGAATAAAAGTCAAGTTATTACATTCGCTAATCTAACTTCTAATGCGACTATATCTGTTTACAATAATAAAGGTGAGTTCATACAGTCAATTACTGAATTCGATGGTGATGGTGGAGCAAGTTGGAATCTAATAGATAACAAGGGTAATAAACTAAAAGCAGGTGTATATTACTTTAGTATAGAAGGAGGCAATCCTGACTTCTCCAATGAAACTAATAGCATAGAATTGAAGACTTCTAAACTAAAAAAATTCATGATAATAGACTAATTATTTATAAACATATAGACCTCATCTATTTGAATATTATTCAAAAAATAAGCAATTTTGTATTCACGATTTTAACTATTTTCAAATCAATAATTTGATATAAAAACTTACAGGAATATCATGTCAAAAGATATCAAGTACTCTCCAGCTATTAACCAAGCAGATGCATTAAAGTCAAAGTACGGATTAGATAATCACGGGCTATTCAATTTAGGAAATGTTTACTGGAATTTGCCAGCAGCATCACTTTACGAAGAAGCCGTTCATCGTGGTGAAGGTTTAGTTGCTGAAGGTGGTCCACTAGCGGTAACTACAGGCAAGCATACAGCTCGCTCGGCTAATGATAAATATATAGTTAGAGAAGATACTTCAGAAGGGCACGTTTGGTGGGATAATAATGCTGAAATGTCTCCTGATAATTTCAATAGTATTTTGAATAAAGTACGCTCGTATCTACAAGGTAAAGACGTTTTCGTTATGGATGCTTTCGTTGGGGCAGATTCTGACTTCCGTATTCCTATCCGTATAGTAACTGAGAATGCATGGCAAAACTTATTTGTACAAAATATGTTTATCAACCTTGCTTCTAAAGAAGATTACAAAAATCACAAACCACAGTTTACACTTATAGCAGTTCCCGGTTTCCAATGTAATCCTGAGTTAGATGGAACAAGAAGTGAAACTGCAATTGCTTTAAATTTCAAAGACAAAATAGCTATAGTTGCTGGTACTAATTATGCTGGTGAAACTAAAAAGACTTTCTTTACAGTTATGAATTACTACAAGCCATTAGAGAATGTAATGTCTATGCACTGCTCTGCTAATGTTGGCAAAGAAGGTGATGCAGCTTTATTCTTTGGCTTATCTGGTACTGGTAAAACTACTCTTTCAGCTGATCCAAATAGAAATCTAATTGGTGATGATGAGCACGGGTGGTCTAAAAATGGTATTTTCAATTACGAAGGTGGTTGTTATGCAAAGGTAATTAGATTAAGTGAAGAAAGTGAGCCAGAAATATATGAGACTACTCGTAGATTTGGAACAGTATTAGAAAACGTAGTAGTTGACCCAATCACTAGAAAAATTGATTTGGACAATGATTCGCTAACAGAAAACACGAGAGCTTCATATCCTTTAGAAATGATACCTAATGCATTGCCGGACAAACGTACATCAGCTCACCCTAAGAATGTTATATTCTTGACTTGTGATGCTACTGGTGTATTACCTCCTATCTCTAGATTGAATTCAGACCAAGCTCAATATCACTTCATTAGTGGTTATACATCAAAAATAGCTGGGACAGAAAAAGGAATCGGTAAAGAACCTAAACTAGCATTTTCTGCTTGTTTCGGTGCTCCTTTCCTCGTTCATCACCCATTCTACTATGCTAACTTGCTAAAAGATAAAATGGAGCTACACGGCTCTAATTGCTGGTTAGTAAATACAGGCTGGGTCGGCGGTAAATATGGTGTAGGTTCACGTATTAGTATTAAACATACTAGAAATGTATTAAATGCTGCGCTTAATGGTGAATTGGATGATGTGAAGTTCAGAGTTGACCCTATCTTTGGATTTGAGATACCAGAAACATGTCCAAATGTTCCTACAGAAGTTTTAAATCCTATTAAATCTTGGGCTGATGAAAAAGAATACATGTCTTCTTACAAAGGATTAGCACAAAAGTATATTGAGAACTTCGTTAAGTTCGAAGATGGTGTTACTAACAGCGTAATAGAAGCTGGTCCTAAAGTATAAATATATAAAGAAAGTTGAAATTAACTTTAAAGAGGCGTAATTGATTACGTCTCTTTTTTTGTGTTAAGTAGTATATGATAAAGCAAAAAAAAGCAGAACCAATTTGATTCTGCTTTCTTAGATATATTCATTTATATACTTGTTTTACCTACCAAAGGCGTGGCGGAGGGACATAAACCCAACCGTACCGAATCCCAATAGGAAAAGTATTTGGAATGGAATAGCGGCTATTTCTAGGTGGTAAACCGAATAACCTATACCAATCATAAAGTAAAGCGTTAAAAGCAACTCTACAGCCACTAATAGAGTAACTTTGTTTTGTCTGTATTTCTTTTTGATAACTGTCTTTGGAGCTTTGTCACCATCTTTAGGTGTCCGAGTAAACTCTGATTTTTTACCGATAAGTGCTTCCAATACTGCTTTCGTATTATTCACAGCCAAACCCATAGAGCCAGCAAGGAAAACAGGGAAGAGCAATATTCTCTTTCTCCAATCTAAGTGTATTGCCTTTTGACCGTACATATAGAATAGGAAGGTAGAAATAGATGCTAATACGAATATTGACATAAGTGAGTATATATTGTCATATCCTGTTGTTGAGTTCTTAATCATTACTATAGGTATGTTCAACATAGCTACTAATATAATGAAAGGGAAAACAATATTACTTGTCAAATGAATAAAGCATTCGAATTTTACTTTTCGAGGTATATCAGCTTTCCAAACCCTTGGTAAAAGCTTCATTGCTGTTTCAACTGCACCTTTAGTCCAACGGAATTGTTGAGTCTTTAGAGCGTTGATGTCAGCAGGTAATTCTGCAGGTGAAGTTACGTCGTTTAAGAACATAAACTTCCATCCTTTTAATTGAGCACGATAGCTCAAATCAAAATCTTCTGTCAATGTGTCGGCTTGCCAGTTACCAGCATCCATGATGCAAGCAGTTCTCCAAATACCAGCAGTACCATTGAAATTGATGAAAAATCCAGCTTTGTTACGAACTTGTTGCTCTATAACAAAGTGTCCATCTAATGCTATTGCTTGTGCTTTAGTTAGATATGACTGATCACCATTAATGTGTTCCCATCTAGTTTGTACCATTCCAACATTCTCATTTTGGAAATGAGGTACAGTACGTTTTAGGAAATCATTATTAAGAACAAAATCAGCATCAAATATTGCTACGAATTCGCCTTTAGCTACTTTTAGACCTTCTTTCAAAGCACCAGCTTTGTATCCAGTCCTATCAGTTCTATGCATATAAGTAATATCGAATCCTTTCTTCTGATACTCATCACATAGCTTTTTAGCTAATGCTTGAGTCTCATCAATCGAATCGTCAAGTACTTGAATTTCCAGCTTGTCTTGAGGATAATCAATCTCACAAACGGATTTGATTAGTCGCTCAACCACATATAGTTCATTGAACATAGGTAGCTGTACGGTAACAACAGGCCAAACTGCGGGATCTTTTAGGTCGGGCATTTCCTGTTTACGAGTTTTGCGGTAGTAGTGTAATAGCACTATCCCATGGATACCGAATCCAAAGAGTATGGTTAGTGCGACGAAGTAAATAGCTATAAGTAAACTTTCCATTCGGAAATTAAATACCTTTTTGTAACTAAAATAAACAGCAAATCTATGAAAAAATTAAATAATACTAAACAAGTATATTTCATTTTCCGTTATAATTCTGCTTCAAAAATTTAATTTATCGTTTTTTAAACTTTTATCCAAATATGGTGATAAGTAGAAAATAACAATTTACCAACCAGAGACTACTGCTAGTAGTACATCATTGGCTATTTGCTCTAGGATCAAATCTATTGCTTCATTCCTATTAGCTAAGGCATTGGATAACTCGTAGTTTTGATAAGCCGAGAAATCTTTGCTCCATATTTCCTTTCGCTTTACGTTATCATAGTAAATAGCCTTGCATCGCACTGTTACTCGTCTTTCTGTTTCTATAGCACCACTCGAAACTGCTATTGGAGCATCAGAGATATTCATTATATTTACCTCTAATTTAGCATCACCACCTGCTGTTTCGTTGATATTGAACGAGTTATCGCTTCTGAACTCATCTATCAGTGATTGTGCTAATTTATCACGAAATAGTGGATTGCCATATCCTGATTGATCCAAAACTGGCTGTATATATATTGATTTCAAATGAGCAGGTATATTCCCACCTGTGAATGAGTAACAACCGCTTAGCAATAGTATTATACTTAATAAGAGATATTTTTTCATTGATTCGTTATATATTGCTTTATAAATGGGTTCATTTTTCGCTCGCTACCGACTGTTGTGCGTGGACCGTGCCCAGGATATAGTGCATATTCATCGGGTAAAGTCAATACTTTATCCCTTATACTATCCATCAATTCTGAGAAATCACCACCCGGTAAATCTGTACGACCTATGCTCTGTTTGAATATAGTATCGCCGACTATAACTGTCTTTTGCTCATCATTCACAAATATTACTCCACCTTCAGTATGACCGGGAGTTTCCAACACTCTAAATCTCTGATGGCCTAGTACTAATTCATCACCTTCTTTCAGATATTTATCAGCTTTAATCCCACGCATTTCAAAAGGAAGTGGAAAATTGCCAGTATAAGCATTAGGGTCGAGCAATCTATACTCATCTTCCTCATGTAGATAGACTGTTACATTGTGCTGGTCACGTAGGTCTGGTGCATCTGCCGTGTGATCCCAATGAGAATGAGTGAGCCATATTTCCTTTAGCTCTGCTCCTTGCTCTATCAAGGTACGGTTTATAAACTCCAAGCTACTAGGAGGTACGTCTATTACAACAGCATAGTTAGTTGATTCGTCTATTACCATATAAGTATTGGTCAATGCAGGACCAAATTCATCGTAAATAAGTTTCATCTATTTTATTTTCTTAAATTTGTGAAAAGAAAAAATAATAATGTCATTAAAACATTATAAAACTAATGAAAATTTGAACTATTAAAAAAAAGGATTGAATAATGAGTACAGTAATTTTATCAGCAGTTAGAACTCCAATCGGTGGTTTTTTGGGTGGATTATCACCTCTTTCGGCTCCTCAGTTGGGTGCAGAAGCTATCAAAGCAGCTATTACTAGAGCTGGTGTAAAAGGCGAAGATGTAAATGAAGTGATAATGGGTAACGTACTAACGGCAGGTGTAGGACAAGCTCCAGCACGCCAAGCAGCTATCTATGCTGGTTTACCTCAGTCAGTAGAATGTATGACTATCAACAAAGTATGTGGTTCGGGTCTGAAAGCTGTAATGCTAGCTGACCAAGCCATCAAAGCGGGCGATGCTACTACTATAGTAGCTGGTGGACAAGAATCAATGTCAAACACTCCGCACATATTGATGGGCTCAAGAAACGGCTTCAAAATGGGTAATACGGAACTAATCGACTCTATGGTACACGACGGCCTATGGGACGTTTACAACAAATTCCACATGGGAAATGCTGGAGAGATGTGTGCAAGTGATCACGATTTCACTCGTGAAGCACAAGACGAATACGCTATTAGCTCGTATAAAAAAGCTCTAGAAGCACAAGAAAAAGGTTACTTCGCTGAAGAGCTAATCCCGATAACTATAACAGATAGAAGGGGAGACGTAGTAGTAGATAAAGACGAAGATCCAGGTAAAGTTAGATTCGACAAAGTGCCTGAGTTAAGACCTGTATTCACAAAAGACGGAACTATAACTGCAGCAAATGCTTCTAACCTAAACGATGGTGCGTGTGCGATAGTAGTACAAGACGAAGAAACTGCAAAAGCAGCTGGACACAAACCATTAGCAAGAATCATAGCTCACTGCTCGCACGCGCAAGCACCTGAGTGGTTCACAACAGCACCGACTTCTGCTATCCAAAAAGTATTGAAAAAAGCGAATATGCAAATCGGCGACATCGATTTATTCGAAATCAATGAAGCATTCTCAGTAGTGCCTATGCACTCTATCAAAGAGTTAGGAATAGACAGAGAGAAAGTAAACATACACGGCGGAGCTGTGGCTATGGGTCACCCAATCGGCGCATCTGGAGCACGTATATTGACTACTCTAATCTATGCACTGAAACGCACAGGCGGCAAATACGGCATAGCTACTCTATGTATAGGTGGCGGCGAAGCGAACGCAATGATTATTGAGATTCTATAATCTCATTACATAAAGCGAATTAATTTTTACGAACCCCAGCCGAGATGTTGGGGTTTTTTTGTATATTGGTAAATCAATAAATTAATTAATAAAAAACAGCTACAAAATTAAACATTCGTATAACTAAAAGTTATAATAATTGTTAACTTGTTAGATTCTATGACTTTTGAAGAATAGTTATTTTTAAAATAAATGGATATACGAATGTAATAATGGTTGGATATACGAATGTTCGTATATCCATTTAGTTGGCAAGCATAAAGACGAAAAATGTATATTTACAGATTCAGACCAGGTTATGGAAGTGACAAACTTCTAATTGAATTCGTTAAAGGAGTGAATAAAGATACTTTCTTGACCGACTTAAAGGCAGCCCTGAGTCAAATTGAAATGAAGATAGACTCCATTGAAGATTTATGGATGAATGATGAAGTTTTGTTTAACGTTAATTCTTCAGAAGGAGAATTTATTTTATCAAAGGATATTTGGGACTGCGCGTTTATTATGTCTGACGAAAATCAGGAATGTCTAAATAGAATTAATGAAGTTTTGAATAAGAATGAACTCTTCGTTCGAGAAGAAGTAGACTATTCAGAATATGAAATAAAAAATAAATAACGCTTGCCAACAAAACCTAAAATGCATGCCCAACCACACTGGCCGGCGCACGACATTTTAGCTCAACGTTATGACGCATGACATTACAAATCAGGACTCGTAATTATAGTGACGTGGTACATTAATAGGCAGCGACGTCTTTTATGACGGACAGCTAGTACCGTATTCAAACTGGCCCACATTTTATGGAAAGAAGGTAAGGTCATTAAAAAATATGCTGTTGATTCTGTTCGAAAGCAAGAGAACCTGTAATTTAATAAATGGGGAGAAAGATTAAGGTATTGTAGGTGCTGCCGTAAATGCTGCTTAGCATCAAAGGTAGACAATCATCAAACATTTAATATGATATTTCGTTTCTCAAATATGTCTAGCTGAAGTAGATTTAACTTTATATCTTTTCGGTCATTATCTTATAATCTTAACAAATAATAATAATATTATGGGTACTAC
>JAGXGG010000002.1 GCA_024636855.1 Ignavibacteriota bacterium
CCATGTTGACTTACTACTTTACTTGCAGATAGAGAAGCTAAGTTTCCTGCCTTTTCTATAGAATTGCTATATACTATACCATAGAAAAATCCACCAGCATACATATCGCCTGCACCAGTACTATCAACTGGTTTAGTCTCGTATGGAGGGATCTCATATTGTTCGCCTTCCCAAGAAATTATAGAACCATTCTCGCTCTTAGTAAACGCAATATTTTTGAATGATTTCTCTAATGATTTTAATGCTTTTTCAGGAGTATTTGTTCCTGTGAATGCCATTCCTTCAGTTTCATTACAGAAAATCAAATCAGATAAAGTAGCTATTTCGTTTAATCTATCTTTAAATAACTCAATTATAAACTTATCAGAGAAAGTAACTGCGATTTTAGTATCATATTTCTTTGCTACATGGCAAGCATGCAATACTGCTTCGTAGCCAATATCATCAGTTAGTTTATATCCTTCTATATATAACCATTCTTCTCTTTTTATTAAATCAGCAGAAACAAAATCCTTCTTATAATTTTGAGTTGCACCCAAAGAAGTCAACATTGTACGTTCTGAATCAGGTGTTATTAGTACTAGGCATCTACCTGTATGATCATCATCGTCTATTGGTGCGTCTAAAATAATTCCTAAGTCCTGAAATTCATCTACATAAAAAACGCCATCTTCATCTTCGCCAATCATTGTTTTATAAGCCGCCTTTCCACCGAAACTAGAAAAAGCTATAATAGTATTAGCAGCAGAGCCTCCGCTTGAAACGTACTTAGTTCTATTACCCATCATTTTTAGGACTTTTTCTTGTACATCATCTACAACTAAAGTCATAGTACCTTTTTCTAATCCTAAATCGTTTATCTCTTTGTCAGTAACTTCGAATTGCATATCAACTAGTGCGTTACCTATACCACATAGTTTTATATCTTTGTTCATCATTTTATTTTCCTCTTTTATAGCTCTCTATTCCTAGCTCAATTAATTTTTCACATAAATCATCGAATTCTATACCATAACTTTTTGCAGCCATTGGGAAGAGTGATAACTCCGTAAACCCAGGTATAGTATTTACTTCTAAACAGAATATCTGCCCTTCGGGTGTAACTCGTAAATCTACACGGCAATAGTCACTAATGCCGCAAGCTGCTGCTGCATCTAATGAAATACTTTGTGAGAAGGCGTATACATGATCCTCTAGTTCTGCAGGACATATATATTCAGTTTTTCCTTTTGTATACTTGTGTATAAAGTCATAATATCCTTCATCTGGCTTTATTTCTATAACTGGAAGTGCTTCATGTTCTATTATTGCAACAGTAATTTCTCTTCCGGGAATATATGTTTCTAGAAGAATTTCGTGTGAGAATTCAGCAGCTAATTTAATTGCTTCGGACAAATCATCTAAATTACCGTCTTGTATCACAGTAATACCGACAGCGGACCCTTGATTGATTGGTTTTACCACTATTGCTCTGCCTAGTTCTCTTCTAACAGACTCAAGAAAATCCAAATCACCTACACTCTCCTTATCAACAACTGACCAAGGAGGTGTAGGAACGCCCGCTTGTGCGAAAAGCATTTTACTTGTCATTTTGTCCATAGATAGGGAAGAGGATTTGACTCCTGAGCCTGTATATGGTAATCCTCTCAACTCTAGAAGCGATTGTACTAGTCCGTCCTCACCATTTTCACCGTGCAGTAATAAGAAAACACAATCAACACCATCGAATATATTGGAATTGATACAATTTATTAATTCACGTCTGTGATAGTTGCTTAGTTCTTCTTTGCTAATAGGGGAGTTACTGATTTCTAAAGAATTGATATCGAATATACCGTTAACTCCTCTGGCTGGGTCAACTGCAATTACTTCGTGTCCTTTTCTGATTAGTGCATTCTAAATTGCTTTCCCACCAAATAGCGAGATATTTCTTTCGGGAGAGATACCCCCCATAACTACTGCGATTTTCATTTTCAACAATATTAAATTAATTATATAACTTTAGATTACAAAGTTAGTAAAGCTAATGACCATTTCTATAATTAGTTGAAAATTTATATAATTGACGTTGTAATTAACTAGATTATTCTTTCACAAATTTAAGAGTGATTTTCTGATTGTTGGCTAAAGTCAGTTCTATAATATAAGTACCTATAGAATATGATTTTAGATTTATATTTATCTGATCGAAATAATTGTCGTTATTTATTTCTATTATATTTCCTTTTAAATCACTGATAGTATAGCCGGTAGATTGCTTGTCTTGTAGATCAATAGTTAACTGATTTTTTGTTGGGTTAGGGTATATGCTAATTAGGTCTTTTGGGTTTGACTCAATGCTTGTGGTAGTTTCATTGAATTTAATAAGACCTTTATTTGTACCTATCCATACATTGTTTTTAGAGTCAAAGGCTAATTTTAATAATACAATTTGGTCTTGGGTAGAAATATTAAAAGCCTTATCTACGCTATATTCAATCCAATTAGAACCATCATATTTAAACAGGCTTATTGGTGGAGAGATCATATCGATTGCAGAAATTACCCAAATGTTATTATTTTTGTCGGTTTTTGAATCTTTTGAAAACATTCCCTTGTTTCCTAAAGGAGAATTTTTGTTATCAAAGTAAACCCAATTTCCATTTTCTATATTATAATTTAGAACAACACAATCTAACCCATTTCCAAGCCAAATATTATTTTTATCATCCATCGAAGTTGAATTAATACCAATTCGTGGGTTTTCTTTGAATATACTGTCAAGAGTATCTAACTTAGATCCATCATAACTATATAATGCACTTGTATAACCGTCAATAGCAAACCATAATATTTCATCATTATAAATCAATAGTTCTGTTGGGTAATTAGGACCACCAACTTGACCGTTATATATTTCTTTTACTTTATCCCCTTCTTTGGAATAAACATTAACTTGATTTACAAAATAGAGAACTCCGTTCTCATCGAATACAAATTTATCGCATGTTATATTTTCTTCTACTATTTCAAAATTCATTACATTTTCTTTTAATTTGAATATGTGATTGCTAGATATAAATACTGAACCATCTTTCCCAATACTAATATGAGTGAATCCATCAGTCAAATTTGAGTTACTTTGATTAAACTCGTGCCATTTATCTTCGTTTTGATTATACATAAAAATAGAACTCTTTGTATGAAACCAAAGATTATCATTTGAATCAACAACTAAATTATCTATAGAATTAACAGGTAATCTTGAATTATTTGTATTAAACCATTCCCAAGATTCAGAATATGTTGAAGTTAGTGGTAAAGCGAATAGTAAAATTACATTTAAAAAGATTTTCATGAAATTGGATGTATTGCATAGTAAATATATATATCACAAATATAATTAAAAAAAGTTCAAAAGCACTCTTATAATTACTTATTTCGAACTAAGAAATGAAAATGTGCAAAATTCAATTCTATTTTTTATAAAATATTTAGTAATTTTGATTTTAATGAATGCACCAAGGAAATATTTCCTATTACCCGAATGATATCCAACTAATAAGTGGATGCCTTTCGGGTTTTTTTTTAAAAACTAAAAGTGTAACTAGATGAAAAACAATAAAAAAGCATTGATCATGTTAGAAAATGGCTACTACGAGTATGGTAGAGCATTCGCTAGTGAAGGTACAAATTTCTCAGAGTTTGTATTCAACACTTCAATGACAGGCTACGAAGAAATACTGACAGACCCTTCATATAAAGGACAGACTGTACTATTTACTAATCCCTTAATTGGGAATTATGGTATAACCAAAGTAGATTTCCAATCAAAAAAAATATAAGCTGAAGGTATTTTAATCCGTGAGTACTCTAGAATAGCTAGTAATCATCGTTCTAAAATAGACTTAGCAGCTTATCTGGAAGAAAACAATACTTTTGGAATAGATAGAATAGATACAAGAGCATTTACTAAAGTAATTAGACAATTTGGAGCTATGAAAGGTGGAATTACTACTGAATTACTCGATCCAGAAGAATTTCTAAAGCAAGTAAAAGCATCACCATCTATTTCAGATGTTGATTTATACAAACAAGTAATTTCTGATAAAGTTGAAGTATTTGAAGGAAATCCTTCAGTAAAGGAAAAAATAATAGCTATCGACTTTGGAATCAAGAGTAATATAATAAAAGATTTACAAGCTAAATTCAATAAAATTTATCTTGTACCATTCGATGATAATTTTGAAGCAAATATAGCAGATTTAGACTATGATGGTGTTTTCCTATCAAATGGACCAGGTGACCCAAGAATAGTCAAAGGAATAGATAAATTTATTAAACAATTTGCTGAGAATAACATTCCTTTAATCGCTATATGTTTCGGTCATCAATTAATCGGTCAGGCATTCGGATTAAAAACTATAAAACTACCTTTTGGTCATCATGGTGGTAATCACCCAGTAAAGTATTTCGATAATGGTAGAGTATATATAACAGCTCAAAATCACAATTATGCTATATCGAATGAGAGTTTAGAGGCTAATGAAGATTGGGAAATGACATGGGTAAATCTATACGATCATACAGTAGAGGGAATGAAACATAAGCAATTACCTATTAATTGTATTCAGTTTCACCCAGAAGCATCACCAGGACCAAGAGAAGCAAACGAAAAAGTATTTGAAGATTTTTATAAAACAGTAGCAAAACAGGATAAATAATGCCATTAAGACAAGACATCAAAAGAATATTAGTAATAGGTGCAGGACCTATTGTAATAGGACAAGCTGGAGAATTTGATTATTCTGGTTCACAAGCTGTAAAAGCTCTGAAAAAATTAGGCTACTATGTGGTAGTTATTAACAGTAATCCTGCAACTGTGATGACAGACCCTGAGATAGCTAATAAGACATACATAGAACCAATCACCAATGGTATAATAGAACAGATAATCCAAAGAGATAAAATTGATGCTATACTACCTACTGTAGGTGGTCAAACAGCATTGAATGCAGCTCTTGATTTAGAAAAAGAAGGTATTCTAAAGAAATACAATATCGAGCTATTAGGAGTAAATATAAAATCTATAAACATAGCAGAAGGTAGACGTGAGTTTAAACAAGCTATGGATGAGATTGGTTTACTTTCTCCTGAAGGAGAAATAATAAACACTTATGAAGATGCGATCGCATTTGCTGAACACTTAGACTTTCCAATTATTGTACGACCATCATATACTTTAGGTGGTACTGGGGGTGGTGTAGCAGAAACCATGGATGAATTCAAAAGAATAGCTAGACAAGGTCTCGATTTATCACCAATAAGCGAAATACTTGTTGAACGTTCATTAATTGGTTGGAAAGAATACGAATTTGAAGTTATGCGTGATATAGCTGATAATGTAGTTATAGTAGCTTCAGTAGAAAACTTTGATCCTATGGGTGTTCATACAGGAGATAGTATAACAGTTGCACCGGCACAAACATTGACTGATGATGAATACCAAACTTTACGAGATTATTCAATAGCAATAATCAGAAAAGTTGGAGTTGCAACCGGTGGTTCTAATATACAATTCGGTGTTAACCCAGCAAATGGTGAAGTACGTGTTATTGAAATGAATCCAAGAGTTTCTCGAAGTTCAGCTCTAGTATCTAAGGCTACAGGGTATCCTATAGCTAAGATTGCAGCCCAATTAGCTGTAGGACTTACTTTAGATGAGATTGATAATGAAATAACACAAACGACTCCTGTCTCATTCGAGCCATCTTTAGACTATATAATTGTAAAAATACCAAGATGGGATTTCGAGAAGTTTAAAGTTCCATCAAATCTTACTACACAGATGAAATCTGTTGGTGAGGTTATGTCTATAGGTTCAAATTTCAGAGAAGCATTCCAAAAAGCATTTCGTTCTTTAGAAATTGGTGTTGATGGTTTAGATTATAAAGGATTAGATAAATTCGACGATGAATATCTAATTAATAAACTAATAGTGCCAACTCCTATGAGGCCTTTCTTTATAAAAGAAGCTTACAAAAGAGGTATGTCTTTGGATGAAATACAAAAACATACAAATATAGACCCTTGGTTTCTTGATAATATACTTGAAATTGTTGAAGTTGAGAAAGAAATTTCAGAATCTAAATTTGAAGAACTAGATGCTGAATCATTAAAGAGTTATAAGCTACATGGCTTTTCGGATTCGCAAATAGGTAGATTGCTAAATAAAGACACTGAAGTAATAAGATCTAAACGTAAGGAATTAAAAGTATTACCTACTTATAAGAAAGTAGACACTTGTGCTGCAGAATTTGAAGCGCACACTCCTTATTATTATTCAACTTATATGAATGAAAATGAAAGTTTCTCTGTAGATAGGAAAAAAATAATAGTATTAGGTGGTGGTCCATTTAGAATTGGTCAAGGAATTGAATTCGATTATTGTGCATCGCAAGCATCAATGATACTGAAGGATATGGGAATAGAGACGATTATGATAAATTGTAATCCAGAGACAGTTTCTACGGATTACGATACATCAGATAAACTGTATTTCGAACCAGTATTTCTCGAAGATGTAATGAATATTATTGATTTAGAGAAACCTGATGGAGTTATATTACAACTAGGTGGACAAACTCCACTCAAGCTATCTAAGGCTTTAGAAGATGCGGGTGTAAAAATTCTAGGTACTAGTCAATCTAACATTGATAGGGCAGAGGATAGAGGTAGATTTATGGAAATGCTTGATGAACTACAAATAGCATATCCAGCTGGTGGTACAGCTAACTCAATAGAGGAAGCAACGAAAATAGCTCTTAATATTGGATTCCCTGTAATTGTGAGACCATCTTATGTATTAGGTGGTAGAGGTATGGCAGTTGTATATGATGAAGTTGATTTGCAACATTTCATAATAGAAGCTGCTAAAGTAAATGAAGATCACCCTGTGTTGATTGATAAATTCTTAGAACATGCTTATGAAGTAGATGTTGATGCTCTAGGTGATGGTAAATCTGGTGTAATTGCCGGTATTATGCAACATATAGAAGAAGCTGGTATACACTCAGGTGATAGTTCTTCAGTTCTTCCAACTTACTTAGTTGAACCTCATATAATTGATAAAATAAGATTTGCAACATATAAGATTATTGAAAAATTAGAAATAATCGGATTTATAAATATCCAATTTGCAGTTTATAGAGACAATGTATTCGTAATCGAAGTAAACCCAAGAGCATCTAGAACTGTTCCATTTGTATCCAAATCTAATGGTATAGCACTTACTAAAGTTGCTGTTAAACTAATGCTTGGTGAGAAAATAAGTGACATTAAGATGCCAAATCCTGGATTTATGGGACACTATACTGTAAAATGCCCAGTATTCTCATTCAGTAAATTCCCCGGAGTAGATACTGTACTTGGACCAGAGATGCGTTCAACGGGAGAAGTAATGGGTATTAGTGAGTTTTTTGGTGAAGCTTATGTGAAATCTCAATTAGCGGCTGGCAATCATTTACCAAAATCTGGAAATGTGTTTATATCTGTTAATGATTTTGACAAACAGGAAGTGTTACCAGTAGCCAGAAGGTTAATTGAACTTGGTTATGAACTTTGGGCTACACTAGGTACACATTCAGCATTACAAGTTGCTGGTATTAAATCAAATCTAATTCCTAAGATAGGTGCAGGTAGTCCTAACGTAATTGAGAAAATACAAAGTGGAGATATAAATTTAATCATTAATACTCCTTTGGGTCGTAAAGCTTATCAAGATGATTTATCAATTAGGGAAGCTGCACTTCAAAAGAAAATACTTTGTATTACAACTATCCCTGCAGCCAAGGCAGCAGTTGATGGAATGGATTGGTTACAAAAAAACCAGATAACTATTTTCGGACCCATATTAAATCGTACTTGGTAAATGCAAAACTATTTATTAAATTGGTAAAATGAAAAATACTGAATCGAATGGTTTAATTTTAATAGTAGATGATAATGTCATGAATACTCAGCAAATCAAAGATATGTTGGATATTCATGGCTTTCATTCTATTACAGCCGAATCGGCATCTGAAGGACTAGAAATAGTCAGAACAATCAAGCCAGAACTTATTTTACTTGATATAGTAATGCCTGAAATTAATGGTTTCTCATTTTGTGAAACGGTTAAGAGTAATCAACAATATAGCGACATTCCTATTATATTTATGACTGCTCAAACTAAGTCTGATACTATTGATAGAGCTTATAAATCAGGTGCTAATGACTTTATCAAAAAGCCAGTTAAACCTAATGAACTTGCTTCTAGAATTAAAATCCAAATGCGTAATGCTATCGAAGAAAAGCTGAGAAAACAAGAAATAGATGACATGCGAAAGCAATTAATCACCCTCAGAGAAGAGCTACATAAAGCAAAAAATGGGAATAACCCCGAAAAATAAATGATTATCAAAGCAACTCAGCTACATTTACCTCAAATTCTTGAGTTAAACACTAAGATAATTGAGTATATGACTTCCCGTGGATTCTCACATTGGAGTGAACGCTATCCTACAGAATCTATTTATAGAAGAGATATTATGCGTGATTCACAATATGTATATCTAATTGATGGCATTGTGAGAGGTATTGTCTCTTATGATATCCAACATCACGAATATTTTGATACTATTGATTGGAACCCAAAGAATAAATCTGCCTATTTTGTTCACAGACTTGCTGTTGACCCAGAATTCCAGGGTCGAGGAATTGCAAATAAATTAATGGAATTTTCCGAAAATAATGCATTAGATGACGGAATAGATTCAATTCGTTTAGGTGCATTCAAAGGTTATAGTGAGGTAGTTGGGTTCTACAAAAAAAGAGGATATGAGATTAGGGGAGAGATACTATTCGAAGTTAGTGATACTACTTTCTATGGGATGGAAAAATCTCTTAGCTATTAATTAATTCGAAAGAATTATAGTTAAACTTTTTTTCGCTGTGATAAGAAAAGTAATTTTCAAAGAAGTAAACTAATCGTTTTAAAATACTAATAGTTACATCAGTGTCTAAAAATCCATTCGAGACTTCTTTTATAATTTTTAATTCTTCAATTTTGAATTTTAGTCTTCTTTCAGCCCTTATATTATTGTCCAAATATATTTTACAATTGCTAATATCAAGAAATACCTCATTCTCATTTGAGTAGTCTATCATTCCACTATTATCCCATCTAAGATGTATTGCATGACCTATAGAGCTAGCTAACTGAATTTGTGAGTATATAAACATAGTTGGACTAAATATATACTCAGAGCAACTTATATCTATTAAACTCTGAATAGTTGAATAGAACTGTTCGTCTGGGTTATCATCTTCTTCTAACTTAAAAATAGACTCACTCATCATCAAACACAGAATTTTATCAACAAAGGATAATTTGTCTATAAAACTTTTCCTTATTAACTCTGCGTTCGTTAGATTGTGCATGTCTCTGTTGGACTTTTTATAATATTTAAGTTCTACTTCAGAGCAAAGTTCTAACGATGATCCGAATTTGCTTTTTGCTCTCAATGCACCTTTTGCTACTAATGTTTGTTTGCCATATTCTTTACTATATGCGTAAATAATTTTACTAGACTCTAAGTAATTAATAGTTCGTAGGATAATAGCATTTGTGGAAACATTCATCAATAAAATATAAAAATAATTTAAAAATTGTTTTGCAAGTTAACGAAAAGTCCTTAAGTTTGTAACTGAAATTATTCCTGAATAGCTCAGCTGGTTAGAGCATCTGACTGTTAATCAGAGGGTCCGGGGTTCAAGTCCCTGTTCAGGAGCAATTAACAAGAAAGCCGATTACTTTTGAATGTAGTCGGCTTTTTTCGTTTTTGATTAACTCCTTGTCTAAGATGAGGCATAACTCTAATATTATTATTGAGTTAAAAATATTAAATAGTCGTAACTCTATTTCTTCTCACTAACTATTTGATTAAAGTAAAAATCTTGAGCTGAGAATGGGGGATTGCTTTCAGTAGGAATAAGTGCTTCATAGCTACCATCTCTTTTTAGTTTCCAAGATTTTGAATTATCTGCCCAATAAATATCCAATATTTCTTGAAGTTTTTCTTTGATATTAGCTTGGAAAACAGGGATGACAGTCTCTACTCTTTTATTTAGATTTCTAGTCATCCAATCAGCACTTCCAAAATAGTATTCATCTTCTCCTCCATTTCGGAAATAGAATATTCTACTATGCTCTAAAAACCTGCCAATTATACTTCTTACTTCTATATTGTCACTTAAACCTGGTACACCTGGCATAAGGCAACAAACGCCACGAACTAGTAACTTGATTTGGACACCAGCTTGTGATGCTTCATAAAGAGCTTGTATTACTTTTCTATGAGCAATCTGATTCATCTTTGCGAAGATCAAACCCGGGTTTTCAGGAGTCGAGAGTTTCATTTCTCGTTCTATTTTTTCCAATAAATCATTTTCTAGAGAGTTAGGGGCAACCAATAGGCTTTCCCATTTGTCATAATTGCTGTATCCAGTTAAGTAATTAAACAAATTAACTGCGTCACTTTTGTATTGTTCTTTCGATGTGAACATAGCAACATCAGTATAGACTTTGGCAGTATTCTGATTGTAATTACCAGACGAGAAATGGAGATAAGTCTTCAACTTTTCTGACTCATTTCTGATTATCATAGCAATTTTACAGTGAGTCTTTAGTCCTATTATGCCGTAGACACAATGAACTCCGGCCTGCTCTAGCTCTCTTGCCCAGATTATATTATTAGCTTCATCAAACCTTGCCTTTAATTCGACGAAGGCTGTCACTTCCTTACCATTTTCAGCTGCTTTTTTAAGTGATTGAACTATATTAGAATTACCACCAGTTCGATAAAGTGTAATTTTTATAGCCACGACATCGGGATCTGTTGCTGCTTCAGCGATAAATCTTGAAGTTGTATTCGTAAAGGAATCGAAAGGGTGATGAACAAAAATATCTTTCTTTTTTAAAATATCAAAAAATGAAGATTCTGTTTGTAAATCTATTGGAGTATTTCCGATAAAAGTAGGGTCCTTTATCTGATGTAAAGCAAGTTTATCCAAAAAGAAAAAATCTGGTAAATTGAGTGGTCTGTTCGAAATATACACATCATCTTTATGCAAATCTAGAGTCTTTCTTAGCATCTCTACTAAGTAACTTGGCATATTTCCACTAGCTTCTAATCTCACAGCTGCACGCCCCCAACGGCGAGACTTGACTAATTCTTCTATTTCAATTAGTAAATCTTCTGCTTCATCTTCTGCTATTTCTATATCTGCATCTCTAGTGACACGAAAGCAATTAGCAGTAGAAATATTCATACCCGGAAATAAAACATTTGCATATTTTATTATAATATTCTCTATTAAAATAAATTGGTTCCCCTCTTTATGTGAGAGTTTAATAAACCTTGGTAAAACATTTGGAATCTGTAAAAAGGCCAATCTACTTTGTTTTTTTTCTTTTAAGCTTTCTTTTAAAACAAATGCAATATTTAGTGTTCTATTTATTAAGCGAGGAAAAGGATGAGTTGAATCAATAGTCAGTGGTGTTAGAATTGGTAAGATTCTTTCTAAAAAGTATTTCTCAATAAATTTCTCATCTTCCAAATTCAATTCATTTGTATCATATAATTTAAAATTATACTCTCGTAATTTTGGCAATAGATAATTTAATAAAATGTCCTCTTGCTCTTTGTAAAGCGGGACAAGTGCTTTTCTTATTGATTTTAATTGTTCCAAAGGTGTTTTACCATCATAAGAAAGTCTATCGTTAATACCTGCAGATAACTGACTTTTCAAGCCTGCAACCCTAATCATAAAGAATTCATCAAGATTCGAACTAAAAATAGTACAGAATTTAATTCTTTCCAACAACGGATGAGATTCCAATTTTGCTTCGTTCAATACTCTTCTATTAAATTCAATTAGACTAAGTTCTCTATTAAAATAGTACTTAGTGTTCGTTATATCTTTAACTTTCTGTGGTTTTGTCATTATATTGATTTACTATGAATAGTTTTTAATTTGCTATATTACGAATTATTTATGAATTATTTGTTAATTATCAAGAAAACTTAATTCCAATTCCTTATTTGATACAATTTAAAGGTTATATCGTAGTTATAGACAATAAATTTTAAATTAACTTATAGAATATTATTAAAAAGAAAGTAATAGTAATTGGAGCTGGTATATCAGGATTATCAGCATCTTCATATCTAGCTCAATTAGGATATGAAGTTACCCTTTTAGAAAAAAATAACTATACTGGTGGTCGAATTAGACTACACAAAGAAGAAGGATTTACTTTTGATATGGGCCCAAGTTGGTATTGGATGCCTGATATATTCGAAAATTTTTACAAAGATTTTGGACATACAACCACTGATTTTTATCAATTGAAAAGAGTTGATCCATCATACAAGATATTTTGGGATGATAATACCAGTACAAATATTCCTGCTGATTATAATGAGTTGAAATCATTGTTTGAATCAATAGAAAAGGGAAGTGGTATTAAACTAGATAATTATCTCGAAGATGCAAGAATAAAATACGAAGTTGGTATGGGGGAATTTGTTGAGAGACCCTCCCTTAGTATTACCGAATACTTAGATCCCAAATTAATAATAAATAGTTTTAAACTTGACTTATTAAAATCAATTTCGTCTTCAATCAGTAAAAAATTTAATAATAAAAAAATACAACAAATTCTTGAGTTCCCTGTGTTATTTCTTGGTGCTAAACCCTCTAAGACACCGGCACTATACAGCATGATGAATTATGCTGATATTAAATTAGGTACATGGTATCCTATGGGTGGGATGTATGAAATAGCAAAAGCATTCACGCATATTGCAATAGAGCAAGGTGTAAAAATAGAACTCAATCAACCCGTTGAAAAAGTTGTTATTAGTAATGAAAGTATAAGTGAAGTCATCACTAATACCACAAAGTATGAAGTAGATGCGGTAATTAATTGTTCTGATTATCAACACTTTGAACAGAATATCCTTGATAAAGAATATAGAAAGTATGATAATAAATATTGGGAAAGTAGAGTTTTTGCCCCAACATGTTTATTATTTTATCTAGGAGTAAATAAGAGAATTGACAGTATAGAAAATCATAACTTATTTTTTGATTCTGATTTTGAAAGACATGCTGAAGATATATATAGTAATCATAAATGGCCTGATGAACCATTATTCTATCTTTCAGCTACATCAAAAACAGACTCAACTGCACCTGAAGGTTATGAAAATCTATTTATTCTAATTCCACTATCAACTGAAATAGAAGAGGCAGACTCTATTATTGATAATTATTATAACATGGTTATAGAAAGAATCGAGAATAGGATAGGACAAATGATTAGAGATAATATTATTTATAAAAAAGTTTTCTCCAGAAATGATTTCATTAGTGATTATAATTCATATAAAGGGAATGCTTACGGATTGGCTAATACTCTACTTCAAACTGGTTTTCTAAAACCTAAAATGAAAAATGATAACATACGTAATCTCTACTATGCAGGTCAATTAACTGTTCCGGGACCTGGTTTACCACCTTCAATATTGTCCGGAAAAATAGCAGCTAAACTATTACATAAAGAGAACCAATGACAGATATTTATACAGAAGTTTGCTTAAAAGCAAGTAAGATAATAACTACGAAATATTCCACTTCTTTTTCTATCGGAATAATGTTGTTGGATAAGAGAATTAGAGATCATATTTATTCTATTTATGGTTTTGTACGTTTAGCTGATGAGATAGTAGATACTTTCCATGAGCATGAACAAGAATATTTATTGAATAAATTTGAAGCTGATACATATGAAGCTATTGAACATCGGATTAGTATGAACCCTGTTCTGCACAGTTTTCAAAGAACTGTTCATGAATATAATTTGGATAGAAACCATATTGATGCATTTTTAGAAAGTATGCGAATGGATCTTGATAGATCAAATTATGATAAAGATAACTTTGAAAAATATATTTATGGATCTGCTCAGGTTGTAGGACTCATGTGTTTACAGGTATATGTGGAAGGGAATAGAAAACTATATGATGCATTATTACCTTACGCAATTAGGTTAGGTTCAGCATTTCAAAAGGTGAATTTTATACGTGATTTAAAAGATGATATGAATGATCTAGGGCGCTCATACTTCCCAAATGTTGAATTAAATAATCTTAATGATGATTCTAAGAAGATAATTGAAGCTGACATACAAGCTGATTTTGATCATGCATTAATAGGAATCAAGAAACTTCCGAAAAATTCAAAATATGGTGTTTATACAGCATATCTTTATTATTTAGTTTTATTAAGAAAAATAAAATCGTCAAAGATAGAAAAACTCATGACCAAAAGAGTTCGAGTATCTAATTTTCATAAATTGCTTTTGCTACCAAAAGCTAAGTTTAACATTTCAATAAATAGATTATAATATGGAACTATTAATTTTACTTTCTATAGTTGTGGGTACATTCTTTTTTATGGAATTTGTAGCCTGGTTTACACATAAGTATATTATGCACGGGTTTCTTTGGGTTTTACACAAAGATCACCACCAAAAGGAACCTGGCTTTTTTGAAAAAAATGATGCCTTCTTTATTATATTTGCGATTCCAAGTATTTCTCTCTTTGCTTTTGGTGTAGAGTATAG
>JAGXGG010000049.1 GCA_024636855.1 Ignavibacteriota bacterium
CGTGCATAAGCTACGTCTATATTGTCCATACCTACACCGGCTCTACCAATTACTTTTAAATTAGTTGCGTCGATTAGGTCCTTGCGAACAGTCGTAGCAGATCTAACTATAATAGCGTCATAGTTGTTCAATTTTTCGAATAATTCTTCTTGTGGTATATGATGAGTATCTATTTCGATACCAGCACTTTTAACTACATCAATCCCTTCTGGAGATAGTCCGTCATTAGCTAATATTCTCATATCTTTTATTATATTTTAGTGGACAAACAACTAATTTCAAAGTTAGCCAAAAGAAACTATATTATCAATAGATTTGAACATAAATCCAACTTTCAAGCACTTTATACAATTATTTTCGGAATCAATAGTATATGTGTTAAGTTTGTAATATTAATTGTCACATATTTACCTAAGGTAATTTATCATGAATAGAATTCATAATTTTAGTGCAGGCCCAGCAGTATTGCCTGTACCTGTATTAGAAGCTGCTAAACAAGCTAGCATTGAGTATAACGGATGTGGTATGTCAGTTATGGAAATGAGCCACAGATCTAAAGAAATAGTTTCACTTTTTGATGAGACAAGTGCAAATGTATTAGAATTGATGAATTTGAGTAGTGATGATTATACTGTGCTTTATTTGGGAGGTGGAGCGAGTATGCAATTCGCTATGATACCTTTAAACTTTATGAAAACTAGTGCCGATTATATTAATACTGGTGTTTGGGCAAAAAAAGCATTGGCTGAAGGTAAACTTGTTGGTAACGTTAATGTTGCTGCTTCTTCTGCAGACAAAAATTTCAACTATATTCCTAAAGAATTTAACTTTGATCCGAAAGCAGACTATGTACATTACACGACGAATAATACTATATATGGAACGAGAGTCAAAGATATTCCTAATGTAGGTGATGTACCGTTAATCTGTGATATGTCTTCAGACCTATTGAGTAGAAATATGGATTACTCAAAATTTGATTTGATATATGCAGGTGCACAAAAAAATATCGGTCCTTCAGGAGTTACTTTGGTTGTCATAAAAAAATCTTGGGCAGCTAAAGCTGAGAAAGAAGGTAATATGACAATGTTGAAATACTCAACTCACATAGGGGCTGATTCTATGTTCAATACACCAGCAGTATTTCCAGTATTCGTAATTAACGAGACTCTTAAATGGATCAAGTCTGAAGGTGGATTAGATGCTGTTGAGAAAAGAAATGACCACAAAGCTGGTTTGTTATATGATGCTATTGATAATTCAAATAGTTTCTACAAAGCTGCTGTTGCAAATAAAGATGACCGTTCTACAATGAATGTTACTTTCAATTTGGAAAGTGAAGAGAAAGAGTCAGAATTCATCAAGAAAGCTGAAGCATTGAATATGTCTGGTCTTAAAGGACATCGTTCGGTTGGTGGTGTCAGAGCATCTATTTATAATGCTTGCCCAGTAGAATCAGTAGAATTATTAGTAAAATTCATGAACGATTTCCGCTCGTAAGTCGCTCATCACAATTAAGACTATAATCAAGCCTGTTCTATTTTAGAATGGGCTTTCCTTTTGAAAAACCAAACAGGTCTTGCATCATATCCCAGTTCAACCTTAGCATTAGTCAATATAGAAAATATTAATCCCATCATAGACCACAATGCAAATCCGACGAATGAATTACTAGTTAGGAAATTAGTCATTGTTAATATAACTAATGCGTAAAATGAAGCATTTAGTAGATAAACGGTATCTGGTTTTAGTTTATGAAATTTGCTTCTTATGCTTAGGTATTCAACTAGATTCAGAAAAAATAAAGAAAGAAATAGAAGACCACCTATGATACCAGTCTCAATAAGTGAGTGCATAACAGCAAAGTCACTATACCCAATTTCACCTAAGTGTTTGGTTTGACCTAATCCGATGCCTATGAATGGGCTTTTTAGCCAAAGCTCAACTGAACTAGCGAAGTTATTACTCCTAGTGTCAAATGATTCACCAACTATACTATGTGAAGTTATTCCTAACAAACTAGTAATACGTGTATAGAATAATTCTAATAAACTGGTGTCAAAGAATTTGACTATGAAAAAGTCACCTATTATGATTAATATGATTACAGCAACAATTATCTGGAATATCCTCTTATAGTTTATTCCCTTATTATATATAAAGTATGCTATTGCCAAGAATACTAACCCCAATACACCAGTCAAGGAGAAAGTTACAAATAAGGATAGAGCTGATAATATAAATATGAAGTTTAGAAGCTTTTTTGATTTAAGAATAGCCATAGACCCAGATTTGAACATTGGGAATATCATAAATCCTATGATGGTTAGATTATATCCAGCCAAAGCGGAGGGTTCAGAAAAAATAGAAGTAGCTCGATAAAAGTTCTTGAATTTCAAACTTAATTGCTGGTAAGGCTCATTGGTATCTTCTAATGCTGTTAAACTAGCATTAGTCAAGTCTATCCACGCTAAAGGTAACTCATAAGCACGTGCAAACAGCTGATAAATACCAAAAATATTGATTAGTATAGATAAGACAAGCCATATTTTAATTATGTTTATCCAAACTTTATTCTCTATTTTAAATAGTCCTAAGAATAGAGGGAAAGATGTTAAAAATAGAAAATGAACATAAGTTTTAATGAATTGAATATTCTCAGCATTGTAATCAGAAAGTACATATACAAATGAAACCCCAGCAGCCACTTGTAGTAGAATTAATGATTTTACGCAATAAATGGGATTCAGATTTATAGTTATTTTATTGGCTGCAAACTTTGCAAGAAATAGAAAGTATATAATTGCTATGACAGGGTACGAAGGCGAAATCCCGAAATTCCCTATATTGAAAAGTTGGAACACACCTACGAAATATAGGATATATAATAAGTAAAATAAGAAATTCATTAATTGTTTTTTGCTCTTATCTAGTTCGAACTTTTTCTTTTGTAGATTATAAAATTATCTTCGATTATAGTATCTTGATTGAAATTGGTCTCAATATAATCCCAAATTACCAAATTCTTCTGTATTAAGGATAACGAAGTTTCATAATTGAAAAACATATTATGTGAAATGTCATTATTTTGCAAAACAATAATATCAGCGTGTTTTATATCCTCTAATGCTTTATCTTTTAAGTATTTTGGAGCTTTATAGTTCAGATAGAATGCCGATTGGGGAAATGAATATTTATAATCGAAATCGAAGAAGCAAATCATCTCGTTGCCTCCAGTATTGATTAATAGTACATTATTTGTATTAATGTTATTGTTAATGTAATCAGAAACTATGTAATGCTTCTTTAAAATCTGACCTTCATTCCCTTCCGTTATTGTAGAGTAGAATTCCCTTGAACCTAAAGATAATACTCCTATAGGATATTTAAGAATATTTATTATTCTAGGAATCGGACTAAAAGGTATTACTACAATCAATATAATAACGATAGTCAGTTTTTTGTAATTTTTTATCTCCGCTATTATTAATGAAATTCCAATAGACGAGAGCATAACAATAAAAGGTAATGTTCTTTGTTCGTGATATATCAATAGTTTTCTTTCTATAACTACAGAAGTAAATAAGATTAATACGAAAATTATTAGTCCTTTGATTTGTACAATGCTCTTATCAGCTTTATCTTTCTGACCAATATGGAATACTGTAAATAGTGCTCCTAAAAATAGAACTAATGAATAATTTTCAGTATAAAAAGCTGTTCCGAATTTTATAGCCGTTTGTAACCAACTAAAACTAAGTGCGGGATAATTGCTATACTCTTTCATATAGTTGAAATAATCAATAAAGGAATGAAAATTCCCTGATATTATTATCGGTGAAAAGAGTAGAATAGTAACAGCAAAAGCAATTAAAAACTGGATCAAACTTTGTTTAATTATACTTCGAATACCCTTCTTTTGGATTATCATATAAAGTATATCTGCTAATAATAAAATCCCAAAAGTATATTTCAGATTAATCGCAATACCTAGCAAAACACCTTTTATCAAAATATCGTATTTGCCACTATTAGATTTACTTCCTAGATAATAAAACCATATCAGTGGCAAAAACAACAAACTTTCAACTTGGAATGTATTCGGGAAACTAAGTGTTGCATAAGCCATTGGCATTAGTACTGTAAACAAACGAATGGCAGTCCTACTCAAACCTAACTTACTAAATATATAGATACTTGATAATAAGAAAGTGGACTGATACAAGAAGTCAAATGCTCTATAAAGGGTTATACTTTTTCCAAATATAGAGTAAAGGAATTCAAAGAAATAGTAAATGAATGGTGGCTTCACATCGAAATAATCAACATACATTGATCCACCATTATGCAATGCCATCCCTCCTTGGATAAACATAGCCAAATCAGATGAAACTGGAAAGAATATAACCAGACTCAGAATTAATAGTCCAAGTGATAATACAAGATAATCATATTTACTTTGGAAATATCTCATTTCTTCATCCTTTCATAAATGAAATATCTATCTAGTAGAATAGTATCTAGTTCGAAGTTTTGCTCAATATAATCCTTGTATTCTTTCTCACCAAAAAATAGGTCATAGCTACTTCCCTCGGATAGGAAGATCATAAATATATCATCACTACTGTCTATTGCTATTATATTAGCATCGTGCAAGTCCACTTCAAAAGCTTTCTTGTAAGACAATGGTGCCTTAGGAGATAGATGAAAAGCACTATGGGGGAATTTGTATTTGTAGTCGAAATCCAAATAGTGAACGGCTTGATTACCACCAGTATTCATAAATAGGAACTTCTCATCACCTTTCTTATTAATATAATCAGCGATTGCTATATGTTGACCTAATATAGTAAACGGCATATCATTAGTATAATAGGATACATAAGATTCGTAATTAAACACTCTGTCAAATGCAATTTTGTATGTATTTACAAACCTTAGTAATGGGCTAAGTATTAGAAATACACAAACCAAAACAATAGTTGAGAGGTTTCTACCAAATCGAAATCTTTCTAGTACATAGACAAATCCAATGCTCACAAATATCATAAAATATGGATACATTCTTGTAATATGATACATATTTATCTTTCTTTCGAGCAAGACTGATAAGAAAAGAAGAAAGCAAAATATCAATAAGTATTTTTTTATAATTTGATACTTCTCATCTTTGAAAAATAAAGTTGCAACTAGAAATAGAAATAAATAACTAACAGAAATCATTGTTCCAAAGTTATGAGACAATATTTCTATCATCTGTTTCGCCAGTTCTAAACCAATTGGCGGGTACTTTGCGTATTCAGCAAGATAAACATTCGTGTCTATAAACCCATTCAAATTGCCACTTAATATCACAGGTAAGAAGCTAAGAAAAACAATAAGCAATGCTGTTGCTAATTGTATAACAGGTTTGGTATAATCTCTATTCTTTGATTCTTTGAAAAAATAGAAAAGGTATCCAACAAAAACGATACCCAGAGTATACTTGAATGCAATAGCAACTCCTAAGGTTATACCCATTATTATATTCTGTTTATATGATCCCTCGTCCTTTATCATATAATAGAAGTATAGTATCATCGGGATGAAAGCTAGTGATTCTGTTTGTAATATATCTCTGTAATTGAGAATAGTATAGCTAAGAGGGAATAGTATCAGATAAGCTTTTATTACTTTTGATTTAATTTCTAGCTTAGTTAGCAAATAAGCAGTTAGAAAAAGAAATATCAATTGATATAATAAATCAAAAAGCCTGAATGCAATTACATTATCGCCAAAAATAGAATTAATACTTGCAAAAAGGTAATAGATAAGAGGGGGTTTGATATCATAAAAGTCACTGAATAACCCACCACCATTTGCTATTATATTACCACCATGCATGAATACAGATAGATCAGAAGAAATAGGGAATGCGAGTGTTGGTAAAAGTATAATAAATGCTAATATAAAATACTTTAATAAAGACTTATCTATAATATGTGCAAAATTCATTCTGATTTCTTTCTGTCATATATATAATATCTGTCATCAAGTAAAGTATCTAGTTCAAAGTCATTTTCCAATAGATTCTTGAATCTCTCTATTCTCATCATATTATCATAGCTAGAAAGGTGATTAAAAAAATTAGCATAGTGATTGTCATCATTTTGAATAATCAAATAGTCAACTTTCTCCATATCTTTAGCAACTTCATTAACTACAACTTGGTTATCATAATCACCGAGATAGAAAGCAGAAAGCGGGTATTTGTAATAGCTCTCACTCCAACGTAAGAATTGATGACTTCCTGAATTTACATATATAAAGCTTTTTCCTTTTGGTTCTGTATATTCCTTAAGTTTAGTCATTGAGTGATAGTTGCCCGTCCCATCATCATGCGAAAAGTTGTATATATATTTTTCTTTGTTCAGAAAATAATCCATTGGTATTTTCATTGTGTTAACTACTCTCGGCAAAGGAGAGAGGAATAAAACAAAGAACAGTACGAAAGCAAATGCAATTTTGTTTTTGAATGTTATGTTTTTATAAAGATAATATAAGCCATAAGAACTTAGCATAATCAAGAATGGATAAACACGGCTAAATTGGTATAAGTTAGGTTTTCGTTCGATTAAAAATGAGACAAACAAAAGCATAAAAAAGAGCAGTATGAAATTGAATACTTTATCCGAATTTTCGTTCTTCTTGAAAGGAAATATAACCACACTATATATTGCTGCCGCTGAAAACAGTAATGAATAATAATCCCCGAACAAGTATCCGAGCCCTTTTATATAATCTTTAATAAATCCTAAGTTGATAGGAGGGTGTGCCTTGTATTTATCAAGATATGCAAATAAACCATCTAGGTACTGAGTGTTACCTTGTAGAATAGTGGGGAGAAAACTCAAGAAGACACAAAGCAAAGCGAAAGAAAGCTCAATTATTTTGTCTCTTGCGAACTTCCAATTGAAATTTGATTGGGTAAAATTATATATGATATCAGCAAGAAAGACTAGCCCTAAAGAATACTTAAATGAGACTATAATGCCTAGCAAAATTCCTTTGATTAACGTCGAATTACTATTCGGTTTGACTATATGATAGAAATACCAAATCATAGGTAAGTAGGTAAGCGTCTCACATTGCATAGTATTACTATGATTAAGCGCTACATAGCTAGCGGAAAAACTTAGGATAAATATCCACCGAACGGCTTTGTCAAAGTTCAGCTTGAATAAAATGTAATTTGCACTAATTACGAATGACATTGTAATAATGTAATCAACTAAACGAGTAGCAATAATATTCCCACCAGTTAACAAGTCGATCAAAGCGAAAAAGTAGTAAGTCAGTGGTGCTTTCAGATCAAAGAAATCCTTGAATAATTCACCGCCATCAGCTATTACCTTCCCACCTAGCATAAACACGGATAAATCTGATGATGCAGGGAAAAATATAATAGGTACTAAGATAATAGCAGCTATCATAAGCAATCTAATATCTTTTCCCTCTGGTATCAAATTAAACCATTTTTGTGTTTTTCTGTCAATACTTCGACCATATTTTTGGTCATTTTTTCCAAATCAAAATCATGTGACCAATCCCACTCTGAACGAGCAGCACTATCATCTATAACCTGTGGCCATGATTCAGCTATCTTTTGTCTGGAATCGGGAGTATAAGTAATCTCAAAATTTGGGATATGCTTTTTAATTTCTGCTGCTAATTCAGAAGGGGAGAAACTCGCTGCTGCTACATTGAAATTAGAGTGATGCTTTAATCTATCAAAATCAGCTTCCATCAAATCTATAGTTGCTTTTATACAATCGGGCATATACATCATAGGAAGTGTAGCGTCGTCTTTCAAGAAACAATCATATTTCTGATGCTTTACTGCTTCGTAAAATATCTCAACTGCATAGTCAGTAGTTCCGCCACCTGGCAAAGTTTCAGAAGAGATGATACCTGGGTAACGAAGTCCACGAATATCTAATCCATGCTTTTTAACGAAATAGTCACTTAGTATCTCACCACTAACCTTGGTCACACCATACATAGTCGTCGGTTGCAAAACAGATTCTTGTGGAGTATTGATAGTTTCTACTCCCGGACCCCATACAGCTATAGAACTAGGAACGAATATTTTCTTTAATTTTTTCTCTATAGTTGTTTTGATGATATTGATAGTACCATTCATATTTATATCCCAACATAGGAAAGGGTCTTTCTCTCCAGTAGCAGAAAGCAAAGCCGCCATGTGGAATATAGTGTCTATATTGTATTTATCAACTACGCTATCAATAGCCGTTTTATCCATTATGTTAAGGACTTCGTTAGGCCCATTGTCAGCTATTAGCGAAGGTGGATTATCTCTGACATCGGTAGCTATTACGTTATCGCCACCATATCTTTTTCTTAATTCGTTTACCAATTCGGTTCCTATTTGACCGTAAGCACCTGTTACTAATATTCTTTTCATAAAATTAATTTTTCCTAGTTTAAATATATCTTGCAATTTAATTAATTCTTAGCATTATATAAGGGCAAATTGGTGAGTAAGTTTTGATATAAAAAACTTATATTGTGTTTATGATACCTTCAAAAGGAGATAATGAAGAAAACATAAAACTTAAAAAAGGGAAATGGATGAGATCAAATTTTGAAAAAGAAGTATTAGTATTTCATAAAAGATTTCTAATAAATTTGATATGTTGGTTAAAGTATCAGTCAATCTTCATTATTGTATTATATTTCACTTCTGAATTAGGGATATATTATGTAACAGCTTATTTGATTTGGGGTTTCTCAGGCTTATTAAAAGACCAATGGCGCGTTCTATATAAGATTTCAATTAATAATGGAATAGTAACTTTATATTTAAAAAGATGGAATAAAACTGTAATAAATTCTATAAGTATATATGATATTGAACTCTATGAAAATCCTTATTCAGGGATACTTGGTCACTCTTTCAAGATTAAAAGTCGAAAAGTTAAATACATACAAAACTATAATAATTTTGTTAGTAAAGAAGAAATCTATTCAACAATTAAAAGGTTTGATAGTTATAAAAAAAGATTTATAAAATTAGAAAGAAGAAGAAAAAGAAATATAAAAAGGACTGAAAACTAAGAATGATTTAACAACCTAGGAAACGTAAGAACAGTTATAGCAAGATATTCCCCTCTTTAAGCGAAGCGAAAGAGGGCATTGGTCTAGCCCCAGCGGGGCGCAATATCTGTAGCTATTAATTTGCATGTCCTAAGAAAAGCCCCAGCGGGGCGACATAATCCCTATTAAAAAGAATTGAAGTATATGTTTTAATATGCCACCCCTAAGGGGCTAACTAGTGTTGTGGAATGCTTTGGCTACAGATATTTCGCCACTCTGTGGCTATTAGAGTATCATTCATATCTATTCATATTGCTTTGGTAATATGTTCTATGTGTCAATTCTTTAGGATTCGATATATAGAACAATCTTAGTCCACTTTGATTCGTGAAGCTTGCTTTTTCTTCATCACTTATCTTTATAAAATCGTCTTGTACTATTTTCAATCCATTCAATTCACCCTCTCCTGATAGCACGTAGAATGAATGGTATCTATCAGAGTTCAGTCCTAATTCGAAATCAGAATTAGCAGTTATTTCTTGTATTTCTACACCCTCGCTTACTAATTGAATCGGGGCATTTTCACCTAACATAATCTTTGTGGTATACTTGCCTTTATCCTCATTCTGGAAATCAGTTTCTTTGTAATCAGTATATTCTGCTTTATTTTGCAATGTTATTTCAATATTAGGATTAAACCATATCTGAAATATACTAGCTCCAGGATTCATCTTCTCAGCGTGGTAAATACCACTTCCAGATTTTATAACCTGTACATCACCTTTGCTAAGTGGAAACCACTTATTATTATGATTGTCATAATGCTCTATATCACCTTCCAATACGAATGATAATATCTCGAATGCTTGATGTGGATGCTCACCTATAGTGCTGCCGTTCACTGTATCTGCTTTCGCCCAATAGAATAGGTTAGAGTAGGGATGACTACCGCCACCGCCTGATTGCGGGAAGCCAATTGGTTTGTTCTCAACTATTGCACCGCCGTTGAACTCGCCGTAGCCTTGCTCTGCTTTGCTGTATTTCTCTATTGCCATAACTAACTCCAGTTTAACAAAATTTGTCTTTTCTAAGACGATATGGAATGAATCTTATTTTAGTTGTCGCGACAACCTTTTCCAAACCAAAACTGTCTTTTCCAATCCAGTAGTCTGTGCTATTTCTTTTGCTTCTAAGTATAGCATTTCTCCTTCGAATCGGTAGTAACGCTTTACTTTGTGACCTATCCAATTAGGGAATAGACTCTGCTGAACGTCATGTATTACATATCCATTCTTCACTTCGTAAGTCCCGAAGTATGCTATATAAGTAGTGAATGCTTCTTGGGACTCATCAGCTGCAGCGTCTCTAAAGTTGAATGTACTAAGGTTATCTCTAACTCTGACACCTAGCTGTGCTGATACGTGAGTGTCGGTGTATATTATCATACCTTTCACATCTTGACCCCACGGGTGTATCTTAGTGCCATCAGTTTTGATACTGTATTTTTCTATTAGTTCGTATGTACCTTTGAAATCACTCAAATTAACTACCTTTTAATCCTGATTCATTAACTTCTTTATTCAATAATAGCCAATCTGATTCCGAAATTGTATCTAAATCAATTGGAGTAACAATTGTAAATAGATTTGTTAGATATCTAACTTTGACTTTTCTTTTGTTATATCCTAATGCTCCAATATCCTGCATTTGATACTCAATTGTTAAATTATCATCTTCGATGTTCTGATAAATAATAGTCTGGGTTTTCCAATTAGCTGAATTAAATATAATAGGTGTATATCCTATACTCAAACTAAAGACTAATGTGAATACTGGAATAATTAAACTCAAAAGTTTAATCTTTAGATTCGATATTAGAATCAAATTAAAAATTATTATAATCGGTGATAATATAAAGCTAGCATAAATAATGTACCTCAGAGTCATATTTTTTATTCCAAAAGCAGTATAAATATCTGCTAGAAATAAAATTACTAATAAAGTAATTAATATGTTGAAGTAGTATATAGTTTTCATTTGATTATTACTTACCAAAATCTATTTTGTTTCACACTCAAACAACTTTATAGTATAATCCAGTAACTCTATACCACCAGACTTACCATGCCCTGGGATAATTAAAAACATTCTTAAATTCTTCATTTATGAATAAGTGTTTGTTGTTATGCACTAATTTAACAAATGACTAATCCAACTTCAACCTTTAATTTGCAAAGTTTTCTTCCAAAACACACAAACAATTTCATAATCTTTTCGTATTATGTTCTGTGAAAAATAACAATTATTATGTTCAATTTTTAAATTGATGGAAAATGACAGATATACAAGAACTAAACGATAGAATCCAGCAAGAAAGTGGATTCATAGACCTACTTATGATGGAAATGAGTAAGGTCATAGTTGGACAAAAATATATGGTAGAACGACTCCTAATTGGGTTGCTTTCTAATGGGCACGTATTACTAGAGGGTGTACCTGGATTGGCGAAGACACTTGCTATTAATACGCTTTCGAGTGCTATCGATGGTAAATTCTCACGTATCCAATTTACTCCCGATTTGCTTCCAGCTGATGTTGTTGGAACTATGATATATAATCAAGGGGAGCAAAAATTCCACGTTCGTAAAGGGCCAGTATTTGCTAACTTCGTTCTCGCTGATGAGATAAACCGTGCTCCTGCTAAAGTACAGAGTGCTTTGCTAGAGGCGATGCAAGAACGTCAAGTGACAATTGGTGATACTACTTTCCCACTTGAAGAGCCGTTTCTAGTACTTGCAACACAAAACCCATTAGAGCAAGAGGGAACTTATCCATTGCCAGAAGCTCAGGTGGATCGTTTTATGCTGAAACTAGTTGTGGGATATCCGACTAAAGAAGAAGAACGTCAGATACTAAGAATGAATCTGGAAAAAGTATTCCCTAAAGTTTCTAAAATCTTGAGTCCTGAAGATATAATCAAAGCTCGTAATGTAGTGAAAGATGTATATATGGACGAAAAAATAGAAAAATACATAATGGATATAGTTTTCGCTACTCGTTATCCAGAAGAATACAAAATGGGTGAATTGAAAGAATTGATTTCTTTCGGAGGGTCGCCTCGTGCTACTATTTCGTTAGCAAAAGCAGCAAAAGCTTATGCTTTCATCAAGCGACGTGGATATGTTTTGCCTGAGGATATAAGAGCAGTTGCTCTCGATGTACTCCGCCACAGAGTTGGTATCACCTACGAAGCCGAAGCAGAGAATTTAACATCTGAAGATATAGTAAATAAGATTATTGATAATATAGAAGTGCCATAGACCGTGGAAACTCAAGAGCTAATAAAAAAAGTAAGAAAGATAGAAATAAAAACTCGTGGTCTTTCTAATCAGTTATTCTCTGGTGAGTATCACACAGCGTTCAAAGGGCGTGGTATGGCGTTTAGTGAAGTACGTGAATACCAGTCAGGTGACGATGTTCGTCTTATCGACTGGAACGTAACAGCTCGTTCTGGTGATGCTTATATCAAGGTTTTTGAAGAAGAACGTGAACTAACTACTATGTTGCTAGTAGATGTTTCTGGTTCTAAAATATTTGGGACTGGAGATCAATCTAAAAAAGATCTAATAACTGAGCTTTCAGCCGTTATTTCTTTTTCTGCAATTCAAAATAATGACAAGGTGGGGGTTATATTTTTCTCTGACAAAGTTGAGAAATACATACCACCAAAGAAAGGGAAATCACATATCCTGAGAATCATCAGAGAGTTAATCGAATTCGAACCCGAATCGAAGAAGACAGATATTGGAGCTGCTTTAGAGTTTTTCACCAGCGTAGTGAAAAAGCGAGCAATCGTATTTCTAATGTCTGATTTCATTAGTCCAGAATTTAACAATCCTCTAAGAATAGTTGCGAAAAGACACGATTTGATAGCTGTGAGGCTATTCGATGATAAAGAAAATCATTTACCTAATATTGGGCTTGTTAATATTATAGACTCGGAATCAGGGAAAACTATGTGGGTAGATACTTCTGATAAGAAAACAATCGCTAAATTTGAAAAAGAGCGAAGTGATTATAATTCTAATTTGGAAAGTTTACTTATGAAAAACAAAGTAGATATTATAAATCTGAAAACTGAAGATTCTTATATAATCCCATTACGCCAATTCTTTAAAAAACGTGAAGGTCGGAGATAGAATATGAATAAAATTGCTACTGTATTGCTTGCTGTGTGTACTTTTGCTGTTGCTTATTATTTTATGGATTTGAGTCCAGATATAAAAGTAGACGAGCAATCTGAGTTTACAAAAAAGTATGAACAATGGTTGCTAGATAGATACAAAGACCCTGCTACAGGAAAAATACCTGATAATATTAGGCAATTAGAGTTGCAATTTGCTCATGATATGAAGAAAAATGATCCGGGGTTTAAAAAATACGGTCGTGTACAAAGTTTAAATGAATGGACAAGCCGTGGACCTTATTTTATGGGTGGTCGAACTCGTGCATTAGCATTTGATATAAATGATGAAAATAGAATACTAGCTGGTGGAGTGGATGCTGGTGTATTGCTATCAACCGATGGTGGTAAAACATGGAAGAAAAAAACTACTAATACTCAATTGCCTTCCATCACAACTATTGACCAAGATAAAAGACCCGGTAAACAGAATATATGGTATCATGGAACTGGTGAACGTCTAGGCTCTCGTGCTATGGGGAATGGTGTTTACAAATCAACAGACAATGGTGAATCTTGGTCAAAATTACCCTCTACAACTAATGGCTCGCTAGGTACATGGGATAACTCATTCGATTTCGTTTACCGTGTTAGAACAAACCCTAATGCTCCTGAGAATAGAGATGAAGTTTATGCGGCACTTGCATTGGGCGGAATTTACCGTTCTACAGACGGTGGAGTAACTTGGAACCCAGTTATTGGCAATGGTATTTCTAATAGTTCAAGTATGTATTCAGATATTGAAGTTACATCGACTGGTGTTTTCTATGCTGCTTTGTCTTCGAACGGTGGTAATAATTTCCCTTCTACTGTAAAAGGAATATATAGATCAATTGATGGTAGAACTTGGACTGATATTACTCCTGATAATTTCCCTGAAAGATATAATAGAATAGCGATAGCTATAGACCCACAGAATGAAAATAAAGTTTATTTCGTAGGAGAGACCCCCGGCTTTGGTACTATGACTACAAACTCTCAACAAGACTCAATGTGGCATAGCTTATACAAATATGAGTATAAAGCAGGCAATGGAAAGGCTGAAAATGGAAAATGGACTGATTTATCTCAAAATATTCCAAACCCTGAACTAGTTAGACATCAGATGAACTCACAAGGAGGATATGATTTACATATCAAAGTTCACCCTAAAGATTCTAATATCGTCTATATTGGCGCTGTGAATCTATATAGATCAAAATCTGCATGGCAAGAAAATGATTTCGAAGTTATAGGAGGTACTTGCCCTTCTGATGATTGCGATTATTTCTACCGCTATCCAAATCACCATGCTGATCAACACAATCTTGTGTTTTTACCATCTAATCCAGATATAATGTTCACCGCTACAGATGGTGGTATTCATAAAACATTGGATAATAGAGGCCCAAATACTGAATGGATATCTTTAAACGAAGGTTATAATACAACCCAATTATATAGCGTTGGAATTGACCACGCTACTGAAAATGCTGATTTGATTGGTGGATTTCAAGATAATGGTACAAACTATTCTGTGTCTTATGATACTAAATCGCAGTGGAGTGAAGTGCTACGAGCTGATGGGTTCAATTGTGGTATTGCTGATAGTAGTAAGTTTATAATTACTTCACAAAACTCTTCTTATGAACCAGATATAAAAATATATAAGTCTGAACTCGATAAAAATGGAAAAATAAAGAAGTATGCTAGAATAGATCCTATTGGCGGTAAAGACTTTATTTGGAATACTCCATTTGTTTTAGACCCAAATAATAACAATATAATGTACGTTGCTGGTGGTAAAACGGTTTGGAGAAATAATGATTTATCAAAAGTGGAAATGACACAATTTCCTACTAATGGATGGGCTGGATTTAAGTCATTAGATAGTATCTCTACTGAGTGGAATGAATTACTAAAAACTGAAGTAGATCTTGGTGACACTACTAATGAAAGAATAACAGCGATACAAGTATCAAAAAATCCTGCCAATGTACTTTATTACGGTACTAATCTAGGTAACATATATAGAATAGATAATTCTAATATGGGTGACAATACTCCTGTTTTAATCAAGAGTAAAGAGTTCACAGATGGAAGTTATGTATCATCTATATCTATTGACCCTAATGATGCATCTAATGTCATCATGTGTTTCTCTAACTATAATGTTAGGAGCATATTCCATACCACTAATAGTGGTGAGACATGGAATCAAGTTGGAGGAAATTTAGAAGTAAATGAATTCGGCACAGGTGCTAGCCCAGCTATCAACGTAGTAAAAATAATAGAGTATAATGGGAAGAAAGCTTATTTAGCAGGTACTTCTATAGGGCTCTACATGACAACAGAACTAAATGGTATGGGTACTGTATGGCAACAAGAAGCAGAGAATACTATTGGATATAATAATGTATTTACTCTAGACTCTAGGTCATTAGACGGGTACACTGTCGTTGGTACTTATGCTACAGGAACTTATGGTACATATATTAAAAATTTCCCTAATGCTCCGAGTAAGGTAACATTAAACTATCCAACTAATAATTCAGATTATATTTCGGATAGAGTACAATTTGAATGGAAAAAAGTAGATGAAGCTTATTATTACAATATAGAAATAGCAACAGATTCAAAATTTGAAAACATTGTTTATCAAAAAAATAACGTTGATTCGAACGTAACTATTGCAGATGGTTTAGAAAGAGGGTTTAAAACATATTATTGGAGAGTAGCTCCTATTAGTTCAGGTGGTATGGGTGAATATTCTGATGTATGGAAATTTCAGACTGGAATGTCAGTACCAGAATTGATTTATCCTGAGCAAAACTCACAGAATATTCCAACTGGAGTTAATTTGAAATGGCAGAAATTTGATGTAGATGGTATAAACTATAAAGTCCAGATTTCAAATAACGGCTTTTTCAACAATATTCTTTTTGAAGGTATTACAACTGAAGATAATTTGAGCTTTGATCTGAAAGCACAGACAAAATATTTCTGGAGGGTTATGGCTTTCAATGAACTTGATTCAAGTGGATATGACCAAAAATTCAATTTCACAACGGAAATACCGACTACTGTGAATAATAGACAATTGGAACAGAGTATTTCCCTGTATCCAAATCCTGCGACAAATTATGTGAAAATAGATTTGAATAAGATTGGTACTATTCCGAATAGTATCAAACTATATGATAGCCAAGGAAAAGTATTGAGGTCTTTTGATTACAAAATCAAGAGTTCAGTGATGAATTATGATTTTGATATCAGAGCATTGCAGGCCGGACAATATTTTATAAGATTACAATTTGATAAATTTACAATAAGCAAACGTTTTGTCAAGCTATGAAAGTTAAGTTTTTAATTTCGATAATATTATTTTTCAGTTTAAGTTCTGTATCTAATTCACAATCATTGATTCTATCTTCGGATACTAACAATGTGATGATTGGTGATTGGGTGACTTTGAACTTACAATATCTTTCTTCAAATGAGAAGGAGGTTGTATTCCCAATATTTGATGCTAGTCAGATAGAAGGACTAGAACTAATTGAGGAAACTAGGGTTGATACAGTGAAAAATGGTAAATCCTTTGGATTATCTAAGAGGTTCACTGTTTCAGCTTATGATTCGGGTAGTTTTGTTATTCCTCGCATGTCAATACTCTTTGATAAAGATGGAGTCTTAGATACTTTATATTCAGATTCTTTAGTGCTTAATTTTGGCTCACCTGCTGTAGACACAACACAAGCAATTAAAGATATAAAAGGCATATTCAATATCAACTATTCCGATAATTCTTTACTCTATTGGATTGGAGGGTTAGTCTTATTTCTTTTAGTTGGTGCATTTTTGATTTACTATTTCAGAAGAAGGAAGAGTAAAGATAAAGATAAAGTTGAAATTGATTATGACCCTAGTATTCCTCCATTTATTTTGGCTATGGAATCACTGAAAAGAATAGAAGAGGAACGATTATGGCAAAATGGCAATTTCAAAAAATACTATACTGAAATCACAGATGTACTTAGAATATATTATCATAGAATATATTCTATTAAAACAAAAGAGTTGACAAGTCATGAACTGATAGATGCTCTAACAGGAAAAGATTTGTTCGATAGTGAATCTATAACGATGCTCCAGTATATAACCAGATATTCTGATTTATCTAAGTTCGCCAAGGCGAATCCATTACCTGAGAATAATACACAATCTTTGAAATATGCTTTCGAACTCGTAGAAAAAGGAAAATCACTTAGCGATAAAGTAGAGGGAGGTGAAAATGTTCAATAATGTTGAATTCGCTAACCCCGAATACTTCTGGGTTCTAGCTATTATACCGATATTAATTTTATATAAAATATTGGTATCTAATAAGAAAAAAACGTCGTTGAAGTATTCTGAAACATCTTCTTTTGAAGGTACAAAGAATTGGAAAGTTAGATTAAGAGAATTGCCATTTTTCATTCGATTAATAGTTATTGGACTTGTCGCAATTGTATTAGCTAGACCACAGACTACTTCGGGTGAAGAAAAAGTAACAACTGAGGGTATCGATATAGTACTAGCTCTTGATGTATCTACTTCTATGCTTGCTGAAGATTTGCAACCCAATAGAATAAAAGCAGCAAAGAAAACTGCTGAAGAGTTTATAGATAATCGGCCCAATGATAGAATTGGGTTAGTTGTGTTTGCTGGACAGAGTTTTACTCAAAGTCCTATAACTGTTGACCACACTATTCTAAAAGAATTACTAGAGAAGTTAGAAACAGGTATGGTGCAAGATGGTACGGCTATCGGTATGGGATTAGCTACATCAGTTTCACGATTGAAAGAAAGTGAAGCAAAGAGCAGAGTAGTAATACTGCTTACAGATGGGGATAATAACTCAGGTTCTGTTTCACCCGAAACTGCTGCTGAAATTGCGAAGACATTTGGAATTAGAGTATATACTATAGGCGTAGGTACTAAAGGTAAAGCTAAATATCCTGTTCAAACTCCATTTGGTACACGTAGCCAATACATAGATGTAAAATTAGACGAAGCTATGTTGACCAAAATCGCTGATATAACTGATGGTAAATATTTCAGAGCTACAAATAATAAATCTCTAGCGGATATATATAAGCAAATAGATGAGTTAGAGAAAACAAAAGTAGATGTAGCTTATTTCAGCAATCATACTGAGTTGTTCTACCCTTATGCTATGGCGGCATTATGTCTTCTATTCTTAGAGATGTTACTAAGATTTACTATATTCAGGAAACTACCATAGATGAATTTTGAATTACAAGATTGGGGATTGATTGATTTCCAAGAGGCGTGGGACAAACAAAAAGAGTTAGTCGCTGCTATTCAAAAAGGTGAACAGAAGTCAACTCTAGTTTTGTGTAGTCATCCACTAGTTATCACTATGGGTAGAAATTCTAGTTATGATAATCTAGTTCTGCCCAGAGAAGAATATGATAACAGAAACATTAATGTAATAGACATAAACCGTGGGGGAGACGTAACTCTCCACAATGAAAACCAACTTGTTGGTTACCCCATTTTTAATCTAAATGAATTTAAACCAGATTTACATTGGTTCTTACGTAAAATAGAAGAAGCAATTATCAATACCGTAGCCGAGTTAGGCATCTCCTCTAGTCGTGTAAATGAGTTAACTGGTGTATGGATTGAAAATCAACGTAAAATCTGCGCTATCGGTCTGCATTGCTCTCGTTGGGTTACTTCACATGGTTTTGCACTCAATGTTTGCAACAATGTAAAAGATTTTGACTATATTGTGCCATGTGGAATTGACGATAAAGAAGTAACTTCCATAAAGGACGAAATTGGCACAGATGTTGATATGAATAATATCAAGAATATAGTAATCGAAAAGTTCTCAGAACTCTTCTAAATTATATGAATAAGCAGGAGTAGCTCAGCTGGTAGAGCACAACCTTGCCAAGGTTGGGGTCGCGAGTTCGAATCTCGTCTCTTGCTCTACGACATCTGTCGTAATTTCCTTTTATGCTGCATGCCTTGCCGACACTTCCCCCCGTTGGCAAGGCATTCTTTTTTGTATATACTAAGTTAATAAAATTCATATTTTAAGAGAGAATTAGGTTTGAATATATATATTTCATTTCGATATTTAATTATTTGTTTTATAATGCTGATGACTTTAAGTGTTTATTCTCAAGATAGTAATTGGGTAGAAAAGCATTACTCTGAAGGCGAATATGAAGAGTTTACAGAACTTGTAAGCATTGGTGATAGCACCTGCTATATATTTGCGAATCATTCCGCTACTAATAGATTATACAAAAGTACTGATAAAGGTCAGTCTTGGTTAAGAATTTACAATAAAAATCATTTGCCAATTGGAAAACCAGAGCTACGAGATACTGTTTGGAATCTAGGTGAATGTGCTATAATCAATGATAGTTGTTTCTTTATTAGTTACTATGATAGTAATGTGATTGATATTACGAAAGATGGAGGGAATTCATTTAGAAGAATTGCTTTAAAAGGTACATATACCGTTGTTGCAAACTTGAATATGTTTAACGAAAATATTGGGATTGCTTCTACTGATAACAGAATCGCTGTAACTCTAGATGGATGGCAAACACATGATGTTTATTATTTTGATATAATTGGTTCCAGGAGAGTTAGTTATTATTTAGATAGTGCAAATATTGCTATAAAAAAAAATCGATATGGTGGTGGTTATAGTTTTGAAAACTTCAATCTTATAACAGGTGAATTTACAGATCTGTTTGATGACGGATTACCAAATGATAGCACTGAACAAGCAAATTTATTAAATGTATATTTTTTAAATAAGGATTATGGGTTCGGTGTTGCAATAAAGACAATTTATCCTAAACCAGGAGCTCATCTTAGTTATGAATATGTGCTAAAAACTACTAATGGAGGAAGATCTTGGAAAATAATTTATCAATCTGATGAACCCATCGCTAGTTTATACAGCGTAATAGCTTTTGAAAATGAAAGTCATGGTTTCAGATGCAATAATAGTAGATGGTCTGAGAGTTTCGATGGAGGAGTAACGTGGACTGTAGGGTATGCACAAAAAGATTTTGCTAGAGGTTTAGCAGATAATATAATATTTGTCGGTGGCACTGCTATCTATGCTTGTAGAAGAATTTATCGATTTGAAGAAGTTAATGAGGATATTAATGCCTTTTATTTTAATAGGGTTGATTCAACTGAGTATTGTTTTAATGGGGATGAAGTTCAATTAAAAACATTAATGTCAGTTGAAAACTATATAGAAGAATCAAATAATAGTTTTACTGGTGAAGGTGTAGAATGGGTTACAAAAAACAATAAAGAGTCAGATCCGTTGAGTGGATTCTATTTTTTCCCTTCTAAAGTAGAACCAGGTGAAATTGAGATTACAAATATCTTCATGAATAAAGCTAGATATAGTACTAGTGCAGTATTACGAGATACAGTATTTAAAATAAAAGTAAATTCACCAGCCAGTGAATTACCAATAATATCTCAAAGATTGGATACTTTATTTACGCAATACGCTACAGTTGATTGGTATAGTGAATTATCAAAACAAATAATTCATTCAGGTCGATATTATATTCCAAAAAATAATGAGAATATATACGCAAAATATTATGATATAAATGGATGTGAACTTACTAGTGAAATTTTCGAATTTACAAAGTCATCTGTTGAATATAATGAAGAAATTATTAGTTTTGGAGAATCTTATTTTAATCTAAATCCCGAAATTTTACCATATATAATTGATATAGAGATTTTTAATATTAATGGTAAAAGAATTAGTTCATTGACCCCAACTCTAAAAGTATATTATGGGTATTTAGAGAGTGGTTTCTACATACTTAGGATAACTGCTAATAGAAAAGTATATACATATAAACTCAATTCTCATTAGCAAACCTCAAAAAGTGAACGGAAGTAGGTAAATACTTTACCTATCCTTTAATCCTATAACTAGTACTCCTACCGCCAGAATCATCTTGTACTAATATTTCTTTATCTATCAAATCTTGTATTTTCCGAAGGGTGGTATAAGTTGAGCATTTTTCTATTTTTGCCCATTTGGAAGTAGTCAGTTTTCCCATCATTTCATCTTATACTTCATTAAAGAAATGCCGGAGCTGAGTCCGGCATATTAACATCAATTATTATTTATTGGGATCAATTAAAAATGGAGTTTGACCATTAGTAATAATAATTTTAGTATTTGGTGATTTAGACAGATTATCAAAAGCATCAATACTACGCATCTTGATTATATCTTCAGAAAGACCATCTTTTAGTAGTTTCTGAGCATCTCTCTGACCTTCAGCTTCTATTACCTTTCTTTTTGCTTCCTGTTTTTCTTTCTCAAGTACGAATTCCATGGTGCTTACTTCACCCTTAGCTTCGATAACTTTTCTCTCTGCCTCAAGCTCTTCCTTCTTTAAAAGGTATTGCATTTGCATAACTTCTTGCTCTGCCTGCAGTCTACCTTCAATTGAATTATAAAGACCAGCAGGAAGCTTGATAGATTTCATCAAAACAGTTTCAATTGTAATGCTTTTCTCCTGAAGATACTCATTCATCCTGTTTGTAATCTCTTTCTCAATCTCAGCCCTTTTACCCGAGTGCATATCCTTTGCCATGAATCTGGCACATACATCTGCAGCTGTAGAGCGGAAAACACTACTAATTACGCTTTCATAATTCGGACCTAATTTTTGGATAAATTCTTGAACATTGTTAGCCTCTATTTTGTAAAGAATAGAAATATTCGCCTCAATATTAAGCCCTTCTTTACTTGGTAAGCTAAGATTGACTTCCATATTCACAGTACGTACTGGTATTCTTTCCATAGATGTAAAAAATGGATTTAAAAAATGAAGTCCTGGAGAGTAAGTATCTTCAGATAATTTCCCAAGAGTTTTCTTCACTCCTATCTCACCTGGCTGAACGGTAGTACATGCTGTAAAAAGCACAATAGAAAGAAAAATAATAATAAATCTCATAACAGTACCTATATATTTTATTTGATTATTCGATTCATATTTTAATTTATTTTACGCTAATGTAGTTCGACAATCCTTTTTCACCTCAAAAGCAAGTTATTTGACCTAATTTATGCGGAGATTAGCTATTTTATTCATCGCATCCTCTCAATTATTATTACAAAATGAGATTATTTCATTAATTTAAATAAATTCATAATCCTAAAATCATCTAAATAAATGAAAAATCTCAAAGTTCCTTTTATAGTTACATTAACTCTAGTTTTAGCATTCAGCAAAGTTTTATCAAATGATATTTATTCAGTCTCTAAATTCGTTAGTGTTGATGTTGGTAAAGAGTTGATAGTACAAGATGATGATTATTCTGCTTCTCTTTCCCAATTCGATTTAGAGTTAAGAGTGCATAATACAGAGCCAACTTTAGATAATTTGAACAAGTTTACACAAAAGCAGGTTCTGGATTGGTCAGACTCTGAATACCACACACTTGATTCACTAATAAAAGTGATTTCTGATATAGCCATTGAAAAAGGATTCAACTTCCAACTACCTGACCAAATTGCTTTCATCAAGACAACTATGAATGAGAACAAAGGCGCTGGGGGATATACTCGACTCAACTATATTGTACTTAGTGAAGATGTTTTTAAAATGCCAAGTAATAGAATTAAGAATGTTATTGCACATGAGCTTTTTCATGTAATTTCTAGATATAATCCTGAACTCCGAACTGAACTTTATTCAGTTATTGTTTTCACAACTTGCAATAAGATAGATATAACAACTGACTTGAAGAATTATACAATCTCTAATCCTGATGCACCTAATATAGATGCATATATAACACTCAAAGATAAGAATGGTGAACAAGAAAAATGTGCTATGGTGCTATACTCTGACAAAGACTATGATGGAGGTATAATGTTTGATTACTTGAAGGTAGGTTTTCTTAAATTATCTTCTAATGATAATAAAAATATGGTGTTATTCACTCAGAATGATGAAGAAAAAATCTATAATGTAGGCGAAATCACTGGATTTTTCGAACAAATAGGATCCAACACTCAGTACATAATCCATCCAGAAGAAATAGTGGCGTCAAACTTCGAATTACTATTCGATGACAATCCAACTGTAAATAGTGTAGAAATACTCTCCAATATTGAAGAAATATTAAAGAAAAATTAGCCTTTATCGTCCAATACTTCTTTAAATACTTCCAAGTATCCTTTGGCACATCTTCTAGAAGAGTGATTCTCTGCCATACCGTTTAGGCGAACTTTTTCTATATGGTCTTTAGATTTATACAAATCTATTGCTCGGCGAATAGATGCTTCTAATTCATCTCTATTATAGTGGGGGAATGAGATACCATTTCCAGTCCCTTTTTCAGCTGAGTAATTTGAAATTGTGTCTGCTAAACCGCCTGTTGCTCTTACAATTGGGATAGTCCCATATTTTAGTGCATACATCTGAGTAAGTCCACATGGCTCATATTTAGAAGGCATTAGCAAGAAATCGGAAGCAGCTATTAATTTGTGAGCTTCTCTATCGCTATAATTAAGTTGCAATATTACATTCTCGGGAAATAGATTTTTAGCTTCTATTACCAAATCTTCGTATTTTTCTTGTCCTTCGCCGAGTACTGCCAATATGAACTTATTCGTGTTTAATAGTTTTGAAAGCTTATTTTCTAATATATCTAGTCCTTTCTGCTCTGTAAGTCTACTAACAAAAGATATAAGTGGAAGAGTACACATTTTTTCTGGTATTCCTGCTCCACGAAGGTATTCTAATTTCAATTCTTCTTTTATTTCCAAGCTATTCGAATCATATTTTTTACTTAGGTAAGTATCTATAGAAGGATTCCATACTCTGTAATTAACACCGTTGAGTACTCCAGTTATATCACGCAACCGGCTGTTAATAGCATCTTGCATACCTTCGCTATAGTATGGTTCTTTTATTTCTTCGGCATAAGTTGGGCTTACAGTTAGTATCCTATCTGCATACATAATTCCTGTTTTCATGAAGTTAACTTTTCCTTCATGTTCGAACCAAGAACCAACTTCAAATTCCTTATGCTTTAGTCCCGTAAAATCCATTACTCTATATTTATCATATACACCTTGATACGAAAGATTATGTATGGTGAATACAGTCCCAGTATTAGCAAAAAGCGGTTCATTTTTGTATTGAGCTTTTAGTATTGGCATAATGAATGAAGTATGATAGTCATGGCAATTAACTATATCGGGGCTGAAGTTAATAGCTTTACATAATTCGGGGACAGCTTTACAGAAAAATAAAAAACGACGATCATCATCTTCGTCTTCGTTTCTATCTCCATAGACATATTCTTCATCGAAAAACTCATCGTGACCAATTAAAAAAATACGTGCATCGCTATTAGGGAAGCTGCCGCTATATACTGTAGCTGTCTCCTTACCGAAACCCATAGGAACTTCGAAGGAAATATCAGTTTTTCGTAGTCCATAGGCTGCTTTATCTATTGACTTATAGCCGGGTAGAACTCCAATAACATCATGTCCCATATCACCCCATTCTATACAGAGGTAAGAAGTAACATCTGCCATTCCACCACCTTTGGCAAATGGGTTGATTTCTGCGGCTGCTAATAGTATATTCATATTAATTTCTTAAATTGTAATCACATTTATATATTCTACAATTATAATATAAAGCAATGAGCGTTAATAAAAAAATAAAAGAAAAAACAGTTACTACTCTAAGATTACAAGAAATGAAAAATGCAGGAATCAAAATCTCCTGCCTTACCGCTTATGACGCTCTAACAGCAAATATATTCGATGAAGCTGGTATTGACTTATTATTAGTTGGTGATTCACTTGGCAATGTATTCCAAGGAGAGGAAACTACTCTTCCAGTTACATTAGAGCAAACGATATACCACAGCAAAGCCGTAGTAAAAGGTGCTAAAAGAGCATTAGTCGTATCGGATATGCCATTTATGACCTATCAAGTCTCAGCTAATGAAGCATTCAGAAATGCTGGGCGTTTGATGAAAGAAGCTGGATGTTCTGCAGTGAAGCTAGAGGGAGGTAAGAACGTAACAAAAGCTATTAGAAAAATGACTGAAGCCGGAATTCCTGTAATGGGACATTTGGGTTTAACTCCTCAGAGTATCAACAAATTCGGCTCATATAGAGCTAGGGGCAAGGACCCGGACGAAGCTCAACATATAATAGATGACGCACAAAGATTGCAAGATGCTGGTGCCTTTTCTGTTGTATTAGAGAAAATCCCTGCTGCATTGGGCAAGAAAATCACAGAAATGCTAGAGATACCAACAATAGGAATTGGTGCTGGTGCTCATTGTGATGGGCAGATATTAGTTTATACAGATATGATGGGTTTAACTGTAGATTTCAACCCTAGATTTGTTCGCCAATATGCCGAGTTGAACAAAGTATATACTGAATCCGTAAAACAATATATAACTGATGTACAAACTAATGATTTCCCAAATGAATCAGAATCTTACTAAATATTTACTAGCAATTGCAGTTATTAGCGCTTTTGCTATTATAAGTGCATGTTCTAATACTGTGCAGAGTTCGAGTGATTTACGTTTCCCAGAAGAAGATGGGGAAGAGGTTAGCTTCTTTAAACACGTAAAACCGTTTATGCAATATACATGTGCAACTGCTGCTTGCCATGATGATTTCACTCAAGCAGGTGGTATAAGCTTAACTGAATACTACACCTATTTCCAATCTTCTAGTATTGGCTTGGTAGTAAGAGGTAATCCGGATGCGTCAAGACTAAATCAAATATTAGAAGGTAAAAATATACACCTCTTCAATTACAACCGCGAATTACCTACAAAAAACCAGCAAGAAGGCATGCGCCGCTGGGTACTTAATGGTGCCCCGAATAACTAGGTTGTCTTTTATCCTCAGAATCAGGAATAAACGGATTTATAGATTACTCGGATTACTTGCTTTAAGAAGTGTAAAAACGTATTCCAAAAGCCACGTCTATCCTGAACGGAGTGAAGGATCCAAAAGAACTGCTAAGCAGTTCAATAATAGTAGTAATTTGTCATCTAGTAACTTGTCATCCGTTGCTAAATTCAATGGCAATACTTTTATCCTAATCTCAAAAAAATAAATTTTACTTAAAATCTATAACATAAAAAAAGGTCGCTCTCAGTTAAGAAAGCGACCTTATTCAAATCGTAGTAGCGTATGCTTGGAATTTATTTTACTATTACTTTCTGAGTAAATGTACCATAGTCAGTTGTCATTTGGATAAAGTATGCACCTGATACCAAGTTATTAGGTGTCCAAGTAATACCCCAGTTACCCTGAGTCATATACTTAGATACTAAACCTTCTAGTTTGTTACCAGTAGCATCATATACATCCATAGTTACCATAGTAGATTGAGTTAACTCAAACTCTATGTTTGTTAGCTTTTCAACTGGATTAGGATATAAATTAATATTACTTACTTTATCAAAGTTTGATAATGCATTGTTATTCCATTTTACTGAAGCTATTACACCAATATTCGGGTTCATTGCACCACTAGTACTCATAACGTTGAACGCATTAAGAGCAGTCCAATCTACAGCCCAGTTAGTATTTCCAAATGCACCGATATAGTCAGTTTGAGTATGGAAACCATTGTTAGGTAATTGCTTCACACCCGACCATGCTGGACCTTGTGCTGGACGTGGATCTAAGCCCCAAGAATCTTGCATTCTATCGATTGATGCTAAGTTTGGATTAACTATCTTATTACCATTTACAGAATTACTGAGGTAAGTTCTTAATGATTCTAAAGAATATCCTTTTATTATTTTTCCACCAGATTCTGTATCTGGTACATCAGGAGCTATATCATTAAGTGTCGGCATTTCTTTACCTGCTATGTTCCACCATATCATGTTTTGAAGGTGTAAATCACCACTTGCTAATCTTGATTCAGAATCCTGTCCATTTTCTAGGTCTTCTAGGTCTAGACCTTTTTCACTTTGTTCTGTTACGATACCGTTTATATATTTACCACCAGCATTATCTCTAAAGTGAAGTCCCATAGATTTAGTATTGCCAGAGTTAGCACCAGAACCTATATAAGTTACATTAGCGATTTGAGGTATAGCATATGGCATAGAATCATCAGGCTTATTCCCACCATCGTGTTCACCAGCCATGTTACCAGTGTTCGGAGCTTGAATAGAGAACCAGAATTGACCCATACCGTTGAAACCTTCATCGTAATCAAATGAATCATCACCGTTAAAAGCAGATACTAAGTATTTAGTGTTTACATTACCTCCGAACCACTCGAAACCATCGTCTTTGTTGAATATTACTTCAACGAATTCGATAGTAGTACCAGCACCAACTGCACCCATAGTAAGACCGTTGATTTCATTTCCTTCACCGATATCTGAACCACCGTGACGGATTGAAACATATTTAACTATTCCAGAGTTATCCATTGGATCATTACCACCGTATTTACCTAACTGGTTATTCTCAGGAATACCTTCGATGTTTCTTACTGTCTCAGGATTATTTGTTGGGCCATTACCTAATATAATTAGACCACCCCAAAGACCTGTTTCTTCCATAGGGAAATCAGTATCATCATAAGGATCATCACCTTCGAATGTGAAGATGATAGGTTGAGAAGGAGTACCTTCTGCATAAATTTTACCACCGCGAGCTATGATTAATGCAGAAGCATTTGATTCTTGTCCTGGTTTACCTTGGATGATAGTACCTGGCTCTATCCATAGTTCAGCACCATCTTCAACGAATACAAATCTGTCAAGTACATAGATGTTATCGTTTGTAAACCATTTTTTCTCTCCAGCTTTTATCCAATCATCGTTAACAACAACTGTGTTTGAAGCAACTTGGCGACTTACTTCGAAGAAGTAAAGGGCAGTCCAACGTGCAAACCACATATCACCTGGAGCAAAAGCACCAATATAATCTACATCTTGGATAAAACTATCATTCAATTTTAGTGTTTGATTAGTTGCAGCAGCTGAGGATGGAGTAGGAGTAGGATTGAATAACCCGTTTTGTCCTCTATCTATTTTATTTAATCCTGGATCAGTAATCCAGTTGTTATTACTAGCATTTGCTAGATAATCACGAGCAGGTTGTAATGAGTATCCTTTTATTACTTTTCCACCAGACTCTGTATCTGGTACATCAGGAGCTATATCAGTCAAACTAGGATTAGTCTTACTGTTTATATCCCACCAGATATTGCTTTTAAGTGCTAAATCGCCAGTTGCTAATCTGTTACCAGAATCTTCACCGTTCTCTAAATCTTCTATGTTCAATCCCCAAGTAGTAAAGCCAGTAAAGATTGAGTTATAATATTTACCACCAGCATTGTCTCTTAACATTAAGCCTGCTGATTTAACATTACCAGAGTTAGCACCCGAACCGATATAAGTTACATTCGAAATAACAGGTCTAGCATAAGGCTGAGAGTCATCTGGCTTATTACCACCATCGTGTTCACCACCTTGATTACCTGTGTTTGTTGCTTGCAATGCTAACCAAAACTGTCCTTTACCATTGAATCCTTCATCATAATCGAATGCATCATCGCCGTTGAACGCAGATACTAGATATCTAGTATTCACATTACCACCGAACCATTCGAATCCATCATCTTTGTTATATATTACTTCTACATATTCGATAGTAGTACCAGCACCAACAGCACCCATAGTAAGACCGTTGATTTCGTTACCTTCACCGATATCTGATCCACCGTGACGGATAGATACGTAGCGTAAAACACCTGAATTATCCATAGGGTCATTACCACCGTATTTACCTAATTGGTTATTCTCAGGAATACCTTCGATATTTCTTACTGTTTCAGGGTTATTAGTAGGAGCGTTACCTAATATTATTAGTCCACCCCATAGTCCAGTTTCTTCCATTGGATAGTCAGTATCATCATAAGGATCATCACCTTCGAATGTGAAGATGATTGGTTTGTCTGGAGTTCCTTCTGCATAAATTTTACCACCGCGAGCAATGATTAATGCCGATGCGTTTGATTCTTGTCCTGGTTTACCTTGTATTACTGTTCCTGGTTCTATCCATAGTTCCGCACCGTCTTCGACGAATACGAATCTGTCTAGAACGTAGATATTATCTGCCGTCATTGTCTTTATTTCACCAGCATTTATCCAACTATCTGTTACTGTGATAGTTTCTGCTTGTGATGTGTGTCCTACTATCATCATCGTTATGATCAATTGTAGTAATTTTTGCATCCTATAAACTCCTAATAAAGTATTATAATAAAAAAATAATTATTCAAAAGTATAAGAGAAGCCCAATGAGAAAATAGTCCCTAAGTCATATTGAGTATTGAAGTACTCTTGACCTTTGAAACGGTATAGTCTCTCCATACGAGCATCTAATATATTTCTAGCTGAGAACTTGATATTCAAATTCTCGATTAATCTTTGACTGAAAGTAAAGTTCAGCATATTTCTTGGTTGTTCGAATACATCCGGCGTACCACCTAAACTTACATCTGATAATCTCTCACCAAATACGTTATAATGAAGTCCTACATCTGTACCCGATTCATAGTCCACGTATGCTAAATCAATATTTAGTACATAAGGGGATTGACCTTGCAATTGTCTAGTACGTGAAGCATTTGGATCATAAGACTGTATCAATTGGTACTCTTGGTCAGATATATCAACTTGCGATTGAACTAGAGTTAAGTTTACCCCTAATTGGAAGTTTTCTAGTTCAGGTATGAAACCTAAGTTCTTTCTTGCTTCTAATTCTAATCCGAATAGTTGAGCTGAGGCTACGTTCTTCATTTGTACGTTTCCATTTGCATTTACTATAACACGTTCTATTGGATTAGTGAAATCTTTGTAGAAACCACTAACTGAAACAATCTCACCTGGATTCATAAACCATTCCCATCTAACATCGAAATTATCAATAATTGATCTTTCTAAGTTAGGATTACCAATAAATGTGAATCCACCAACAAATTCGAAGAAGTCAAAATCTGCCAGCTCTCTGAAAGTAGGTCTTGCTAATGTTTTACCATAAGCAAGTCTTAAATTTTGATTGTCAGTTAGGCTATATACTGTATTAATAGAGGGTAATAAATCTGCTTCATTGATAGATGCTACAGGTAAAGTACTATCTCGACTAGTGATTGACATATCAGTAGTTTCTAGTCTAGCTCCACCTATTATTCTGAATCCTTCGACTATCTCTACATCCACCATACCGTAGAATGCAGTTATATCTTGAGCACCTGTATAAGCATCTTTAGGTACGAAGCGATCTTGCAAGTAAATACCAAAATAGTTGAAGTTTCCAGTTGAAGCCCATTCTTTGTACCCCGAGCTATCTGCAACAAATTTATTTACATTTCCATCGAATGTCATTGGTGTTCTATTGTCGTCAATTTCTAATACATATCTATCTTGGTTGAAAGTTCTAGCAGAGCTTTGATACGCGAAACCCGTTTTGAATTTGAATGCTGTACCTACAGCTTCTGTCAATGGAATCTCTAAATCCATTTTTGCATTATTAGCCGTTTCAGTCAAATCACGGAAAAAACGAGTTGGCAAATCATAGTGATTCTCATCTACTCTCCAAGTTGTATCGCTACCGTTGATCTGGTCTGTTTCATAAGTGAAGAATCTTAAATCAGGTTCGTTTTGTAAAGTATTAGCAGTTGACACATTCCAATCAATCTTAGCATTAGAAATACTAGCAAAGCTGTGTTCACCAGATAACTGATAAGATTGTATATTTCTTTCAGTGTATTTAAGTGTACTTGAGCGAACAAGGTCTGTTTCTGGATATGTCTCATCATAATAAGAAAGACTCTGAGCAACAGATTCACCAGATTGATTGTAAAACAGATTAAACTTCACTCTATCAGTAGCCGTGAAATCATAAGCTACGTTAGCTAATGCTCCCCAGTTTACTTCCGAAGTACTCTTAGAATCATTGATTAATTTACTTGATCTTAGTTCATTTGCCTCGCCTGAAGTCAACTCATAAATTGCAAATTGACCATTGTTATAGTTATTTGTATTATTACCATAACTTAGACTAGCTAAGTAGCCCAGTGATTTACCGAATAATTGGAATTGATCACCCATATTAAATGACATGCTTCCGTTCATTGGCGCTGTAGTTTGGTGAGGTGCCATTTCAGAACTGAATTGCTTAGAAAGGTCATCTAACTTAGCAACACCAGCACCATCTGTATCTTTTTTCTTGCTTCTTATGTCTTGTAGATTTGGAATTGCATCTGCGTTTTTTACTGCGTCTGGTACACTTCTCAATCCATCGTCAAAACCTAACCAATCTGTAGAAGATCCATTGTAAGTTAATACTTCTTGTCCAGTTACTATAGTGTTTGCTGCTGAACTCAAAGAAAGGTTTGCTCTGAATTTGTCCGGGTAAGACTTAGTTTTTATATCCACTGATCCACCAGTGAAATCACCTGGTTTATCAGGTGTTGCAGTCTTGATTGTTACTATGTTTTCTATCATTCCGGCAGGGAATAAATCAAGGTGAACCGACTTTTTATCTGGGTCAGAACTTGGTAGTGTTGTTCCGTTCAATTGTGTGTTAGAATATCTATCACCCAAACCACGAATAAATACGTGTTTACCACCAACTACCGAAGCACCAGTTACATTGTTCATTGCTGCGGCTGCATCGCCTGCACCACCACGTGATATTTCCTTAGACCCAATAGCATCAGAGAATGATTGTGATTTTTGTCTTTCTTTTAGTAATGCTGCACCAGTTTCTTGTACTGCTTTAGCAGTGACTAGCACCTCTTCACTCATACTAGATTCAGTTTTCAATACGATATCAATTTTAGTTACTTCATCAGCTTTGACTATTACATCTTTTACTTCAGTTTTAGCATATCCTATGTAAGAGAAAGTAACAGTGTAAGTACCAGGACTTATTTTTTTGATGATATAGCTACCATCTACTTTAGTCATAGCACCTAATTTTGTATCTTTGATTTGAACTGTAGCACCTATCATAGCATCGCCATAATCTTGATCAGTTACAATACCCGAAAGGGTACCCGTTTGTGAGAATAGAGACATTGACATTATTGCCATGGCTCCGAATAGTAAGATTGTCTTAGTCAAGTAGTTCATTTTAGAGCTCCACATTTATTATTACTTGTTTGACTTGAATTGTTAATTATTTTATTTCTGTATTTAAAAATGGTAGGAAAGCTCACCGCAAAATCCGCGTTAAGTTGTGAAGCTCCGAATTGCATATTGTTAGAAATTACTCTAGACCAATACTGACGGTTCAGGGTTTGCTTCCCACCATAAAATTTTTGTTTTTGTAAACCTATTGATATATTGAATACCAGCAGATTTAATTCTGAGATTAAGTTATTCATTCATACTTTTCGAGCTTCACTTGAATTATTTCGTTTTCGTTTTTTGACACAGTGCAAAGTTGTGATATTAGATTTAAGGTATGTTGAATCTTGTGTTAAGATTGTGTTAAATGTGGCTTGGGTTATTAGCTTTGTTTAGCATCTGTGAAGCTAATGTTAAGGAAGTGTTAAGATGGGGGAGGGGGTGGTTTAAAACTGAAGATAATAGCTTTTAATTAGTGGTTTGAGGTTTTATAATAAATCAGACCAGGGGTTTGATTTGTCTTTCACACAGAGGAAAAGTATTTCTATTTACCACAAGTCATCAGATTAAGACAACAATGGGTTGCAACTTGTTGTTACGCATTATATCACCCCGCTGAGGCGATTATGCGCTTTTTTAAATATTTCTGATTAGCCCCAGAGGGGCTAAATACCTGTAGCCCATTTATCTCCTATACCCATCAGCCCCAGAGGGGTTGTATAACATGGGACTAAAGTCCGAAACCGGTTTGTAAATATCATCTGTCCGTCGATTAAAACCGACGGCAATGCAATTTATTCATTAAGGTCAATTTCTGACAGTAGTTTGACTTCTGTTATTTCACCTTCATCATCTTCTATTATAGCGACTAATCCATTTTCTTTACTAAAATAATAATTTGTTGTGATTGTACTAAAGTTTATTTTCATGGCATATTTTATTTGCATATAATCACCATCTTTTAAGTATGGTGCAAATTTCACATTAAAAAGTACCTCACCATAACAAAAACCATCTCGAACTGACACATACTTAGAAGAAGAAGGTATTAGTTCAAAGAACTTTACACTGTGTTTTTTTGTTAGATAATTTGAAATTGCGATACCTTCTTTAGTCTTAATTAAATATTCTTCATCTTCAGAGACTAACGAATCTGCTTCAAATATTCTTGTTTTTAACCTAAATACCGGCAAATTAAATTCTCTACTCCCAATACGAACATCAGAATCCCTAAAGTCAGTTACTTCCCTTTCAGTTTTGTTTTTAAATTGGAGTTCTCCTTCTTCTATACTATAAACATTGTAAGTTTTAATTATACCTACATTAATAGGGAAGTAAACATTCTGATATTCCATAGGGTTATCGACTGGGGTGAGTAAATCTGTTGCTTTGTCATAGACAGAACAGGATGTTAATATTACTATTCCGATAATGAATAAAACTGTTTTTATAAGGTTATTATATTTCATTTTTTACTCTCAATTTAAAGCATACTGTTTTCATTTTAAACACCTCGTCTTGCTCCGCAATCCACCCCTCTTTTAAAAGATGGGAATTTATATTGAATAACTCGATTATCTATTCCTTAATCTAACAAATCCCACCCATTCTCACAAATGCAAACTTTTATAAATATTCTTCGTATTTTTGTTTTTTATATATTATCAAAGAATAAGAAAATATGACTGCACGTTATAAATCATATAAATACATAGAAGATTTGCCGAAATACGATGGGCAAGAAATCACCCTAAACGGTTGGGTTTACAACAAAACGGGTAAAGGAAAATTACAATTCATCCAACTGCGTGATGGCTCTGGAGTAGCACAATGTGTTGTTTTCCAAGGGAATGTGAGTGAAGAGGATTTCGAAAATGCGAAATCACTTACACAAGAATCATCAATTAGTGTAACTGGTACAGTAAAGTCTAATGAGAGAGCACCAGGTGGATTTGAGCTAGATGTTATTTCACTAAAAGTATATCAGATAGCTGATGAATATCCTATTAGTCCGAAAGAACACGGAGATGCTTTTTTGATAGAAAACCGTCATTTGTGGTTACGTTCATCACGTCAGCACGCTATCATGCGTGTACGTTCGGTTATAGTGAAAGCTATTCGTGACTTCTTGGACAATAGTGGTTTCCGTCTTATGGATTCACCTATATTGACTCCGAATGCTTGTGAGGGTACTTCTACTTTATTCGAAACTAAGTATTTCGATTTGGGTAATGCTTATCTTTCTCAATCAGGTCAGCTGTATGCAGAAGCTTCAGCTATGGCGTTAGGCAGAACTTATACTTTTGGTCCTACTTTTAGAGCTGAGAAATCTAAGACAAGAAAGCACTTAACTGAATTTTGGATGGTTGAACCAGAGGCAGCATTCTTCGATTTGGAAGATGATATGCAGTTAGCAGAAGACATGACAGTTTATATAGTTAAGCAAGTATTAGCTAACTGTGAAAAAGAATTAGAAACATTAGAAAGAGATTTAGAACCTCTTAAGAAAGTAGTTGGTGGTTTCCCTCGTATGTCTTACACTGAGGCAGTTGAATGGTTACACGAAAACAAAATCCCACTTATCCAAAAAGTGGACGGTGCGGACAAAGAAATACTTCCATTCCCATGGGGCGAAGATTTCGGTACAGTACAAGAAGAAGCACTGATGGAGCAATTCGATCAACCGTGTTTCATCTATGACTATCCTACTGAGGTAAAGGCATTCTATATGAAGCGTGATCCTGAGAACCCGAAAGTAGTGAAAGCTATGGATATGTTGGGCCCTGAGAAAGCAGGTGAACTAATAGGTGGTAGCCAAAGAGAAGACGACCACGATTTACTATTAGAAAGAATACAACACGAAGATTTACCATTGGAAGAATTCCAATGGTATTTGGATTTGCGTAAATATGGTAGTGTACCTCACTCTGGTTTCGGTATGGGATTGGAGAGAACGGTTAAGTGGATAACAGGTGCTAAGCACATTCGCGAAACTATCCCTATGCCACGTACTATTCATAGAATCGTACCTTAAACAGTTAACGGAAATAGATTTATTTAATAGACCCTGACTTATCAAAGTTGGGGTTTTTTTGTAAGTTGAATTCTGACTTAGATAAATAGAATGATCCTGTAATTATGTTCTGTATAATGCAATCGGGATTATTTCTCCTAGACTCTTCACTTGCTTCGCTTCGTTCAGAGTGACTTAATCCAATGGGTTAGTACAGATTTTGAGACGTATGCACTTCGGTTTCGTTCTGCGCAATCTATACTTCTCAATACTAACGTACAAAAAAAGCCGAGAAGGATAATTCCATCTCGGCTTTTAATTTTAATTCAAATAATTGATTTTGTTATTTTTTAATAACAAATCGATTAGTATGTGATTCCGTTTCTGTCTCTATAGTATAGAGATAGACTCCAGCAGCTAAATTGAAAGTCTCCATACTGATTGTATAGTCGCCGGCAACTTTCTGTTCTGCATTGACTAATGTAGCTACAGCTTTACCAGTCAAGTCACGAATAACAATACTTACATTACTAGATTGTTTTAGATTGTAATCTATGTTCAATATACTAGATATCGGATTAGGGTAAACAGTCGAACTAATAGTTCGTTTGCTCAATCCATCTTCTCTAGCAATACCTGATATTGGATTTTTAATTTCAAATTCAGTACATAGAACAGTTTCACAGTGGAAACATTCACAATCTAAGAACTCGTAACGTATGCAAAGTTTAACACTCAGCTTACATTTCTCAGCCGAAGTAAATGGTATGTCTAACCTGTAGTCAGGTAAGAACTCGTCTAGAGAGTCACAATCCTTACTATCCCAAGTAACTGAAGGAGTATTCAATCCAGTAGCACTATTGCCAGCCCAATCGGTTGCGCTTTGGAATATAGCTCCTGTATTGTAAGTAGTAACTTGACCACCACATTGTTCAGTAATGATAGCACTTATTATAGTAGCTCTAACTCGTTTCAAGTTAGCTCCACTTGTATTTATAGCATTACTCATAAAGAAGCTAGTACCTTCAGTCTGACCCGCTTCTAATGGCTTCACGTTGACATCGAAAGGACATTCACAGCCTTCATCCTTCTTACAATCAGGGATTACAATACATGTTTCTTCCTTACATACTGCATTACCAGCCGCATCATTCAACTGAACTACAAAGCAAATAGTATCACCGACAGAAGCTGTAGTAATAAAATCAGCTAACACTGTAGTCATAGTTGCAGGAGGCAAAGTTGTAGGTGTTATGTTAGAAAAAATTGCATCAGTCGAAATTAAAGTAATTGTAGTAGAACTAGTTAGATTACTTTGTAATAGCATATTCAGACCATAGATTTGATTACCTTTTTGGTCTAAACCTTTACAATCGACTCTAACTCTTTCTATAATGAGACACGAATCATCCTTACATTCTGGTATCACTATACATATTTCTTTTTCACATACAGTTCTTTGTTCTTTGTCTTTTAACTCAACTGTGAAGCAGATAGTATCACCAGCCGAAGCCGTTGTGATGAAATCAGCCAAAATAGTAGTTAATGTACCAGATACCAAGGTGGTTGGTGACAAGTTAAAGAAACTTGCATCAACAGAGGTTAAACTAATAGTCGTAGTATAGCCAACATTACTTTGTAACAGTAAATTCAGACCATAGATCTGGTTGCCTTTTTCATCCAAACCTTTACATTCTATTTCATATCCTTTATCTATCAGACATGTATCCTTTACCTCTTTCTCTTTTGCAACAACACAAGCATTGTTCGACTCTGTTGATAAACAGACACCAGGTAAACCAGCTGGAATAGTTTGTACAGCAAATGAATTGCAAGCTGTGTCATTGACTGCTGTTGCACTAGGTATAGTAGCAGGAACTAATATTTCTAAAGTAGCACCAGCTGCAAGTGAAATACCTGAGTTCGCATTTACTTTATAAGAATAAGTAGTTGCAACAGCACCATAGGTACCAGCAAGAGCTCCAACAGGATCAGTTATTCCACAGAAACCACCACATTCACTCGAACGAGATGGATTCTTCTGAATACCAAGAGTAGAAGTATTATAAGTAGCAGTAAATCCAGCAGGAGTACTTGTTATTGCTCCATCAGCAGGATTATAAGGTAAGTCAAACTGACTATTTCTAGGATTATAAGGTGGTAATACGCTAATATCTCCAACCCAAGGTGCTATGTCAAGCAAGCAAATTTGAGTCAGTGGAGTATTACCAGAGTTTATAACACTTAGTTTATATTCAGCAGTTTGTCCTTGAGGTATATCTGCTATATTAGCCCAAGCAGCGCCAGAAATTATTAGTCTGACCTCTTTCTTAGTTTGCAACTGAGCTATGGCATTAACAGTCATATAAGCAACATTAGATGTTACTATAGGTGAATTGTCTGCATCGAAATCAAATGTATTCTCATGCTGACCAGCCAATACAGGTGGGTCTTCAGCTAAAGCTACGTCGAATTCAATTAAGAAGAATTCCACTGAGCCATCACAATTAGCTGGAAGAACTGGGAAGCTCCACAATAGGCTATTGTCACCAACTGATGGTGAGGTTATAGTACCACCTATTTGTGTAGGAACCGTAGTTGTGAATAAATCACAATTCGGATTGTAAGCATTCACATTATAGTTAAAACTACCATAGAAGTAACTTTCATTTCCTACATAAGTAAAGCCAGAAGGAAGATTATCAGTTATAGTAGCTAAAGAAGCGTCTAGATTACCTACATTAGCCACAGCCAATCTGTATCTAACTGTATCACCTGGCATAAATGGACCATTAGGGTTAATTGCACCATTGTCACACTCACCTGTGAATAGCTTAACAGCTATAACATTAGGTGAAGTAGTATCGACTGAGGTATCTACTTCATCAAATAGATGTAGCGTATCTGCATGAACAGCCATAGGGTTGTTTGCTATGTAACCAGGTGTCAATGGAAGACCAGTTTTGAAATTTGTAGCTCTCGCACAAACATCCAAATACTCTCTTACAATCGTATTAACTGGTATAGTGTCATAGGTCCATTTTATCCTACAAATATCTGCTGGTAGGGTACTTTCTACTTTTGCACCTACTGTGGTATATGTAAATGTAACAGCAGGAACTGTATTACAACTTGACCCATTCCACGTGTAAACCTCTACTGTGACTGGTAGTATAGCTGGGTCATTTGGTATATCAGTTTGTATCTTATTAACATCAACATCTCCTGAGAGAGTATCTTCGATTATCACAGGGCCTTGGGCAATAGTCCCAATGTTTCTGTACCATAATCTATATTCACCACAACAGTTTGGTGCGAAAGTCGGGTACCAATATGGGTTATTGTTGAAGTAAATATTATAAGCAAAGTACTTATTAAGAACTCCTACAGAAACACCTTCACATAGTATTGTTGACACTGTATCAGACCAAACTTTAGGTTCATCATCACAAGCAGTGTGATAAGTTAAATTAGCTATATTTTTAACAGTATCACCGACACTGAACGTTGGAGAAGGATATTTCACTCTTATATAAGTACAATACCAAATTGGATAAGGTGAAACGTTTAGTGCAACAGGACCACCAGTTAAACCAATCCAAGTACCTGTAGAGGTAACCCCATCAGGTCCAGTCCAACTTCCATTTACATCGATGATTTCTGCTCCAGCAGGTAGTAAATCTTCTAGAGAATCAATGTATAAGTTTAAACCACCTATATCAGAACCACTAGGAGAAGTAATACAGATTCTATAAACGACTTCGTCATCTATTGCACAACCTGCAATTTTTTCTTTTTTCAATTGCCATTTGTTTTCCGGCTTATCAGAAATAACACAAGATGAGTTGGATTTTATCCAAACCCCACCATCTCTATTATCAGTTATTTGTGCTTCATTACAAACTTCAACTCCTTCGCATGTGACCCCAGGTTTGAATCTAGCATTTATCTGAACAGTACCCGAACCACTAGGGTTAATTAATCCAGAAATTGCAAAATTCACAGTATTACCTGAAATTGTCGAAATAGGACCCGATGGCAAAGCACTTAGTACATCTAATGCTGATGGCACTATATCTTCTATGTAAAGTGTGCCCGGTGCACCCCCAGACCAGTTATAAGTGATAGTATAAGTAAATGGCTGCCCCGATTGAATAGGAGTAGGTGCATTATTGCTTTTACTTATGCTATATGTAACTTGCGAATACGCTTCATTGGTGGGTATAACCAGCAATGAGAAGACGGCTAGTAAGTACATAAAGTACTTGAGTTTACTAGGTATTATACCTAAATTGAGTAATTGATTTTTCACGAATACCTCTGCTTTTATAAATAGAATTACTTTTTGTATTGTTTTAATATATAAATAATTTTTAACTTTCAAGAGAGTAATTAATGAATACAAATTCATATATGTCTTAAACAAACTGACAAGCCGTAGTACTGCTGGGATTTATGAAAAGCAAAAAATTAATAGCAATTAATTAAATTGTCTAATAATAACAACTACTATACTTGAATTTCATTAAATAGTATCTATAAGGGCATATTAGTTAGATCGTTTTATATACGTTATAGTATTATTATCGGATTTGATAAGTGTTTTTTTCTATACTGAATATGTGATTTGTCTAATTGACATACTGCAAATAGTATAACCTAATCAGAAGTAATAAAGGAATGGATGAAGTAAATAGTAATATGAGGAATGAGAATTTTCCTTTATCTAGAAGATGATTTTCTTTCAAGAGAATAAGTGACCAAGCAAACATAAGTAGTTCGTAGATTATAAGACATACTACTAGAAAGATAGCCAAATATCCCCATTCATACTCAGTCATATCAGCTGTTTGAGGACTCGTTTGTCTGTTGAACTCTATTATAATCTCTATCAGTTTGTAAATGCAGACTAGTATAATAGATGAAATATACAGAGTGAGAGCAAATTCCTTAGATTTATACCGTTCTTTCATTCTACTTTCTGTGAACCATATATGTAATCATTTTGCCTTTTCCTTTCACTTCCATTGGCGGCAGCTCATCGAATTTGAAATTATGGTTCTGTCCATCTAATTCTCTTTTTACATTAGAAGATATATGAACTAATCCTGGAGTTCCAGTTGACTCCATTCTAGAAGCAGTGTTTACCGAGTCTCCCCATAAGTCGTAGGCGAATTTCATTTCCCCAATTACACCTGCCACGATTGGCCCAGACTCTATACCTACTCTTGCTTTTATATCGGTATTCATCTTGGCATTTATTTCTTTCAACACAATATGTACATCTAAAGAGAAATTTGTAGCTCTAACAGAGTGATCAGAACACGGCTCAGGTACTCCTGCTGCTGCCATATATCCATCACCAATAGTTTTGATTTTCTCTAAACCATACTTTACTATTAGACCATCTATTTCGTGGAACACATCATTCAACATCTGTAATACGTCCGATGCTTTTCTATCTTTTGAGTATGCAGTAAACCCAACTAAATCTATAAATACAATGCTTGCACACTCTATATCATCAGCGATTAGTCTTTCCTTTTTCTTTAATCTGTTAGCTATTTTCAAAGGGAGAATATTTAGCAGTAACTTCTCTGATCTTTGTCTTTGTCTAAATACAATGATTGCAATAAATGCAATTCCAATAGCACCACCAATAAATGCCCAACGCTCATTCTTGGCTTGGGTTATCTCAAGATTCTGGATTTCATTTTCTCTGTTTTTAATCTCTAGTTCTTTGTCTTTTATTTCGTTTTCTCTTATAGCTTCTAAGTTAGCAATTTGAGATTGAGATTTCTCAGTAAAAACAGAGTCTTTTAGTACGACATACTCTTTGTATAATTCAAGTGATTTTGCATAGTCTCCTTTTAACATATATGAATTAGACAAACCCAAAATAAATCTATACCGCGTATATAAATCACCTACTTCTTCTAAAATCTTGATAGCTTGACTATAGCTAGAGATAGATCTTTGTAGATTTTCTTGTTTGTTCAAACTTACCAAATTGCTAGCTTTCTTAATACCAGCTAGTATAGAGTCTTGCGATAAACTATAGTATAACTCGCCAATATTACCTAGGTTACTAGCTACTCCCGTTCTACTACCTAATTCTTCGTATATATTTATAGCTTCCTTGTAATTTTCTAATGCTTCTGTAAATTCTGATTGATATTGATGTACAATACCTATATTAGTAAGCAGACTTGCAACCCCATATTTATTACCCAAATCATCGAATATATCAACTGATAATTCGAAATTTTGCAGAGCATTTTTAAACTCTTCTTGGGCTAAATATACAGAACCTAAATTTGCTAATATTGAAGCTTCACCTATTTTATCTTTTAGCTCTTGTTTTATTTTGAGGGCCTTTTTATAGTAATCTATCGCTCTTTTAAAATCACTTTGATAATCATAAATCATCCCTATATTACCAAGGTTTGTAGCTATACCACTTTTATTCCCAAGTTTTTCGAACATAGATAGCGATCTTTGATAATAATCCAAAGCATTTGCATAATCAGACTGGTTTCTATAGATAAATCCTATATTGCCCAATGTACTTGCTATTCTTTCTTTGTCTTTTAATCTTTCGAATATATCTAAAGCATTTTCATAATTCTCAATAGCTTTATCATATAATGATTGGTTCTGGTAAACTATACCAATATTTAATAATGTCTTTCCAATTTCAAGTTTTAAATCTAATTCATCATAAGTTTCCAGTGCCTTATTAAAGTAGATTTTAGCTTTGGTAAAATCTGATTTTCCTAAAGCATAGTTTAGACCTATTGAGACATTATTATTGGCAATGCCTTCCTCCCATTCCAATTCTTGGGCTAGTTTTACCCCTCTTTCTCCATACTTAATACCTTTATCGGGATTAGTTGCCTGGATACTAGCGGATAATCTAGCCAGAAGGCTCACCTGTGCAGTGTCCTTTTTGGCATTAGGTAAAGCATTGAGCAATGAATCTAATTTCTCTTGTCCTTGTTTTTCTGACAAAAGAGATTGAGTAGTAAATGATAAAAAAACTATAAAAAGTAAAATTTTAAATTTCATTCTTTTCCTTATTTAAGTAGATAAGTTAAAACCTTACCTTTTCCTTTGATTTCTACTTCGCCACGTTCTTTATACTTGATACCATAATCCTTAATCTCTTTTATAAAGGATTCAGTTACCTGTATCTCATTTGGTAGGCCTGTACTTTCCATTCTTGATGCCATATTAACAGCATCACCCCATAAATCATAGCTGAATTTACTCTCACCAATTACTCCCGCTACCACTGGTCCATTATCTATACCAATTCTAAATAAAAGCTTATGGCCATCTGGTGTTACATAATTATGCATCAGGTCCTTTGCCTCTAGTGCAAATCTAGCAGTTGCCAAAGCATGGTTGTCATGAGGCTCAGGTAATCCTGCTACAGCCATATAACAATCGCCTATCGGTTTTATTTTCTCTAGACCATGTTTTAGAGAGAGTATGTCAAATCTAGTGAAAATATCATTCAAAGCTGATACGATTTCCTCGGGTTCGGTACCTTTTGAATAGGTAGTAAAGCCCACTATATCTATAAATATAATAGATACTTCATCAAATCTATCGGCTATATTTTTCTCGTTTCTCTTTAATCTTTTTGCGATTTTTTCAGGCATTATATTCAGAAGTAATTTCTCTGATTTTCGACGTTGCATGAATATAATAACTAGAAGAATCACAACTGCTGCCAAACCTAGAAACAAAGCTGTTTGTTCATTTACTTTTCTAAGTAATTCTAAATCTTTTAGTTTTAACTCTTTTTCTTTTATTTCATTTTCTTTTTTTGCTTCTAGGTTGGCTATTTCGGTGGTTTTCTCTACACTGAATATAGAATCTTTTAGCTTTGCCCATTCTGTTTGATATATATAGGCATTTTCGTAGTTTCCTATTGACTCATTAGCTTTATCTAATGTACTGTAAACTTCCATCAACTGTCTTTTATCACCAATTTCAAGAGAGATATCTTTTGACTTTTGAGCATATTCTATTGATTTATTTAGATTATATATTTTATCTAAACTAAAACTGGTATTTTTCAGTTTTAAATCTTGGATTACACTATCTTGTGATAATATATAGTGTACTGCCGCCAGATTCCCTAAATTCACGGCTATACCACTTTTGCTTCCTATTTCTTCATTCAACTTTAGAGCTCGATTATAATACTCATAAGCTTTCTCATAATCTAGTGTTTCCCAGTATAATATGCCTATATTCCCAAGGCGAATGGCAATACTTTTTATATTACCTAATTCTTCATCTATTTCTAAGGCTCTTTCGTAATATTCAAGAGCTTTCTCATAATTCTTTAAAAAAGTATAATTCCAAGCAATATTACCTAATTGTTTTGATATTTTATCTTTATCGTTTAGTCTTTCATAAATTTCTAAAGATTTTCTGTTGAACTTTAACGCTTTTTCATAGTCTTTCAGATATGTATATACTATACCTATGTTTCCATTTTGTCTGGCTATACTCGCTTCTATACCATCTTTCTCCGCTATTTTTAGTGCTTGTTGATAGTAGTCCAATGCAGCCGTAAAATTTGACTGATTCATACTAGCAATACCAAGATTTCCTAATTGTTGAGATACTCCACTCTTATCTCCTAATTCTTTGTAAATAGCTAGTGACTTACCAAAATAATTAACAGCCTCGTTATTATTACTTTTTATAGAATTGTTTACACCTAAGCTATTGTAAGCCATTGCTTTCCCCTTTTTCCAACCTATCTTATCGGTTAGTTTGGAAGCTATAATTGCATATTTTATACCTGAATCTGGGTCGATAGTGTAGAAATTCATTGATAATGAACAAAGTATGTTAACTTTGTTTGTATCATCAATTGCTTTGGGTAATTTAGACTTTAGAGAATCAATAATTTCTGCGCTTTTGTTAGAAGGGACTAAAGGTATTACTATTAACAATAATAAAACTAATGAAAGATATAGGGAATTTCTATTTATCACTGTCTTTACCCAACTTTTTATTTCCAATAACATGATCTTTGAGTAAATAAGTTTTTACTATACCTTTACCTTTTATGTTAATTTCGCCTCTTTCTTCGCAAGTTATATTATAACTTTGCAGACTGTTTGCAAAATTCTCAGTAACTTGTATTTCGTTAGGTAGTCCAGTACTTTCCATTCTAGAAGCAGTATTTACGGCATCACCCCATAAATCATAACTGAACTTACGTTCGCCTATTACTCCAGCAACTACTGGTCCAGCATCGATTCCTATTCTGAAATGAAGTTTATGCCCATCATTAGTTGTATAATCTTGCATCAATCTTTGAGCCTGAAGAGCAAATTCGGCAGTTGATAATATTGGTTGTGGGTGTGGTTCAGGTAAACCAGCTGCAGCCATATAACAATCACCAATAGTTTTTATTTTCTCTAGACCATATTCTTTGGTCAAATTATCAAACTTTGTAAATATTTCGTTAAGTACGGAAACTACTTTCACTGGGTCTGTATCATTGGAGTAGCTTGTAAAGCCGACTATATCCAAAAATATTATTGCAGTATTCTCAAACCTATCAGCAATTCTTTTTTCGTTATTTTTTAATCTTTTTGCTATTTTAGCAGGTAAGATATTCAGAAGTAATTTCTCTGATTTTCTTCTCTCGAAGAATACTAACAAGAGCATTATAGCTCCTCCACCGAACCCAAGTATTAATACATATTGCTCATTATACTTACGTGATAATTCTAAATCTCTCAACTTGATTTCTTTTTCATTTATCTCACCTTGCTTTATCGCCTCTAGTTTAGCTATTTCCTTAGTCTTTTGAACACTAAAAATAGAATCTCTAAGCTCTATCCATTCCCTTTGATATAAATACGCTTTCTTAAAGTTACCTTTCATTGCATAGGCCTTTTCTAAAAAGCCATAAAACTCTCTGAGCATATCTTTAGAACCAATTGATTCAGCTATATGAGTAGCTTTTTCAGAGTATTCTATTGATTTTCCCAAGTTATAATCTTTATCCAGAGAGATCGTACTGTTTCTTTCTTTTAGCTTAGTTACTATAGAGTCTAGAGTTAGATTGAAATATAATCCACCCAAATTGCCCATTATAGCTGCACTTCCAAATTTATTTCCGATTTCTTCATTTATATTAAGTGCTTTCTCATAATTGACTAATGCTAATTGATAATCTGAAAGATAATTATAAGTATTTGCCATATTACCGAGGTTTGTCGCTATACCGAATTTATTACCAAATAACTCCCATAGTTCAAGTGCTTTACTAAAATTAACTAATGCTTTATCATATTGCTTTGAATCTAGATATGTAGTTCCCATATTACCAAGAATGGTAGCTATTCCACGTCTGTTATTATTTGTTTCATGTATTTTTAAAGCTTTTTTGTAATATTTTAAAGCACTATCAAAGTTCTTTAGATCACTATATATATTACCAATATTCCCTTGGTTATCAGCTTCGCCTTCTTTGTCACCTATTATCATATCAATCTTGAGAGCTTTCTGATAGTAATTCAATGCTAGAGAATAGCTTGATAAATTATAATAAATATTCCCGATGTTTGTAAAGTTTTTAGCAATCTCTAGTGAGTCTTTACTCTCTTGATTTAGTTTCAAAGATTTTTGGAAGTAATCTAAGGCTTCATCAAAATTTCCCAACGCATATAAATTCCCACCAATTGAATTATAGGACTTAGCGATACCTTCTTTCCAATCAAGTTTTTTTGCTAAGGTAAGCGATTGATTTCCATATTTAACACCTAACTCGGGGTCTATTGAGTTATATTGGAAAGACATCATATGAAGCAAGGATACTTTATTCGTATCTTCAAGAGCAGTTTTTAATTTTTCTTTCAGTAGTTCTAACTTTGCTTGCTCTCTATTCTGTGATATGAGAGAACACGGAATTATAGCAATAGCTAAACAAAATACTATGAGAAGTGAATATCTCAAAGTATTCTCCTATAAGATATAATTCTGAATGAATAAGACATAAGATTTTTTCAGTAATTGGTTTACGTTCAATATACATAATAAGAAATAATTAGCAATATTTTAAAATTTCTTCTCCATTTGTCCGCCAAATACAACTATAATTCATATATTGACTTTTTATGATTATTAATAGAGAAAAAAATGAACTTAGAACTTAAAGGTAAAACTGCATTGGTTTGTGGTGGTACCGATGGTATAGGCAAAGCGTCAGCATTCGAATTGGCCACATTAGGAGCAAACATCGTTCTTATGGCTCGTTCTGAGGATAAACTAAAGAAAGTAGTAAGCGATTTACCTGCCCATCATTGGCAGAAACATGACTATATAGTTGCTGATTTTTCGAACCCTGAACAAGTTAGAGATTCAGCTGAAGAGTATATAGTCAAGAATGGTAATATACAAATCCTGGTCAATAACACTGGTGGTCCGCCTGCAGGTGCTCTTCTCAATGCCGATGTAGAGTCTTTTTATCGTGGGTTCGATATGCACCTAAAATGTAGTCATTATCTTGTCCAAACATTGTTTGAAGGTATGAAAGATAGCCGCTATGGTAGAATAGTAAATATAATATCAACTTCTGTGAAAATCCCAATTTCTGGACTCGGTGTATCCAATACTGTTCGTGGTGCTATGGCTAGTTGGTCAAAAACACTAGCAAATGAAATAGCTATGTATGGTATTACTGTGAATAATGTATTACCTGGATTCACTATGACTGGTCGACTGGAAAGCCTAATAGCCAAGAAAGCGGAAAATCGTGAAATAGGGGAGGGTGAAGTAGAAACTGAAATGCTAGCTACTATCCCAGCAGCTAGATTTGCAGACCCAGAGGAAGTTGCAAATGCCGTTGCATTCTTAGCTACTCCTGCAGCAGCATATATTAATGGTGTTAATCTACCAGTAGATGGTGGCAGATTGGGGTGCTTATAAGAAGTGTAGAGACGTATTGAATATGTATCAAGAGTCAAACACAATTACAAGATAATTGAGTTTATTAACATTTTCATTTGCATTATATTCATAATTCTCATATATTTGAGACAGCATAAAGGAAGTTTTCCACAATTCTCAGGTTTTACAATGCAACAATTCGAAGTAATTGGGTTTTTACCAAAATCCGATAGAAAGATTCCGTTCTTTACTATGTCCGTAGCGGCTGGTATTCCTATTCCTGTCGAGGGGGATGTTGACAGAGAAGTAGATTTGAACGAATTCCTAGTAGAACATCCAGCAGCGACTTTTTTCGTGAAAGTAAAAGGCGATATGCTCAAATCAGTAGGAATATCTGATAACGATATTCTTATAATAGATACGTCTATTGACCCTACAGATGGCAAGTTCGTCATAGCTTCTGTTAATGATGATTTGGCAGTTCGGTTCTATCGTGAGATAGATGGTGATAGATTCTTAGAGTCTCACTTAGGTCAGTTTTTACCTTTGGACGAGAATAAGTCATTGATAGATTTCCAGATACTCGGAACAGTAACAAAAGTGATTCATTCTCTCTAAAACGGCATAGCAATTGTTGGACTCAATCAAACAGTAAGTCCAACGAAATAGAAAAAGAATATGTATAGACTAAGAGCAGACAAATATGGTAACCCTAAACAAGGGTTCACATTCGAAGCACCGCTATTGCCAGCAAGCATACAGCGTGGTTCGGGCATGTTGCAATCAGTAGAGACATCTATTGACTTAGGCAACTTATTGCTCACAGGAAGCAAAGACGTGTATATGGCTCGAGTTACTGGCGACAGTATGATAGATGAGAATATATTCACTGGGGATATTCTAATAGTAGATGCCAAAACTGAGCCCAAAGATGGACAGATAGTAGTTGCCTCGCTTGACGGTGAAATGACAGTAAAGAAACTCCGCCGCAAAGATGGCAAAATATACCTAGTCTCTGCCAACCAAAAATACTTACCAATAGAAATAACTGGATATTGCAAATTCGAAATACAAGGCGTAGTAAAGCATATTATTCACGAGGTGTAGGAAATGAGGAAGTATCTAAATGATAACTGACTTATTTACATATTTCGACTTGATTATCCTATTGCTTATTTTAATAATTAACTTTAAAATAGTTTTAAAAAGAAGTAAAGTAGTCCTTTCTTGGATTACTATCTCCCTCTTTATAATTTCCTTTCTTTTCATATTCCCATATTTATCTACCGAATTAGAATCACATTTAGTCCATTCTAGAAATGAAGTAGTAGATGGTTTTAACCTATTCTATCTTTGGTTCAAATGGCCAATATATTGGTTAGTTGGTACTCTAGAGCTGATTTTCATTCTTATGTATAAACCAAAGTCGGATTGAAGTATTGAAAATAAAAGAAAAAATACTTGACAACCTTGTCCCAATTCTAATTTCCATATTAGCGATTATTACCGTATTACCTATCCTCACTTATAGTATAGAAGATAATTATACGCCTAGCCTTTTTATTGACATTTTTAGTATGATAATCACTGCATTTTGGTTTTTATTCTTTGCCATTTATGGCATAGTTATATCAATTAAAGATTTAAATAAAGATAGGGAAGTTTTTAAAAATTCAGTTAGAAATTTAAAATTCTCATTTCCAATTGTTTTAGTTATTGTTGTTGGAAGTTTTTTGTACAAAGAACATGAATTAGATAAACATAATGAAATTATTAAACAAAAAAGATATTTGATTATTAAGGAAGAAGAAGCAAGTTTTAATAAAGTAATTGATAGTCTAAAAAATATTGGAAATAGAGATTCTTTAATCTCAACCTTTTATTTTTCTATCGGTGAGGAGTTTACTCGTTTTGGTTTTCACAAGGAAGGATTTGATAAATTTGACTCAGCACTATACCACTATAAATCTAGTGAATATTACAGCAAAATTGCATACTATTTAAAATATAATCTTCATCTAAAAGAAAAAGCATTGAAATATGAAAGGCTTGCTTATGAATTGGATACCACTAAAAAATATCTATTGAATATTATCAAAGAATTAGAAAAAGAAATTGAAGAAGAGACGAATTAGGTTTTTCCTCAGTCACTTCATTCGCTTCACTCTCTCAGAGTGACATGGTTAAAAACAGCTTGTTAGTATTACTTCCTACACTCCTCACAAAAAAAGCGATAACAAATTAATGCTATCGCTTCTTTTAGTCTTTCTTCTATTCGCTAAATATTAGTCTTCTATTCTCTCGTGTGTCTCGAAGTCCACTTCGTTGATTATAGCGAAATCTAATACGAAATCAATTACTTTCTTAGATAGTATCTTAGTTAAGAAATTCGGGTTTTGAACAAGAATTTTCTTCATTTGTTCTACGTCCTGACCATATCTCTTAGCTTCTTTTTCTACTATTGGGTCTATATCGTAATCTTCTAGTTCTATGCTTTCGTTTTCTATGATTTGGTTACGTACTAGTTCCCATTTCACTGATCTTTCTGCATTAGGCTTTAGTTGAGTTTCTAGCTCATCGTCAGTCATGTTCAACTGCTCTGGGCTCTTCTCATATCTTTTCTTTACGTCTTGTATCATTTGTGTTAATACTTGATTTACCAATTGCTCTGGAGCAGGTATTTCATTCGAATCAACTAAATTAGCAACAATCTGATTTTCTACTAACTCGCGGCTCTTTCTGTCCCACTCATCTTGCAAATTGAAGTTAACTTCATCTTTTAGTTCATCGGCTTTAGTTATTCTACCACCAGTTACTCTATCTACGAATTCATCATCTAGAACAGCAGGAGTAAGCTTCTGGATTTTAGTGATAGTCACTTTGAAATTTTTATCTTTGATAGTAGGGTTAGCATCAGCAGCAGTTGGAGTATAGTCGAAAGAATCACCAACTTTTGTATTCAATATGTTCTCTTTCAACTCTGGTAATATGTTCTTATCAGCTAAGTAAACATCAGTTTCGTTTGGTTCGCTTAACTCGCCATCTTCTAATATCTCAGACATTTCTACTTTTATAACATGATTATCGTCAGTTACTTGTTCTGCATCTTCTAGTTCACCATTTTGAGCTAGAATATAATCTAACTCTTCTTGTACTTCTTGATCAGTAACAGCGTGTATTGGCTCATCTATAGTTACGCCTTTGTAATCCTTCAGAGTTATTTTTGGTAGAGTTTCGAACTCTATTACATATTTGATACCATTTTCATCTTTGGCAATATCTTTCAATGTAGGAGTACCAAGTACTTGGACATTCTCTTCTTGAGTGTAATTTCTAAATACATCATTCACTATATCTTGGTCAGCATCTGCTTCTATACCTGGGCCATACATTTTCTTTATCATAGCTATTGGAACTCTACCATTACGGAAACCTTCAAGTTTTACTTTCGGTTGCATAGCTTTGTATGCTTTCTCGTAGTGTGGTTGTAGCTCATCTGTAGTCAGAGTGATAGTTAATTCTCTAGTACACTCGTCTATTTGTTTTATCTCTTTTTCCAAGACTTTACCTTTATTGCGATTTTTGTTCAAAAATAAAAAGTGCTGCTTTTGTATCAAAGCAGCACGCAAAATTAATCTATTCTTATATAATATACTAAATTATAAGAAATTTATATAATTATAAAGTTTTATCACCTGGCTTCCAACCGCAAGCAGTTAAACCACCAGTTTGAAGAGCTTGAAGTACTCTAATCGTTTCTTCTGCACTTCTACCAACATCCATAGGGTGAACTAATGCATATTGCATAACGCCATCTGGATCTATTATATATAGTCCTCTCAATGCACATCCAACTTCCTCATTATATACTTCATAGTTACGAGCATTTTCGCCAGTGAAGTCTGCTAACAAAGGATAAGGCAAATCTTTCAAATCTTCTTCGTGAGTTCTCCATGCCAAGTGCGAGTTTCTTGAATCTGTAGAGCATCCTATTACTTCCGCGTTCAATTCTTTGAATTTATCATAGTGATGTCCAAAAGATGCTATTTCAGTTGGGCATACGAATGTAAAATCAAACGGATAGAAAAAGAATACAACCCATTTACCTTTATAATCTTCTAATGAAATTTCTTTATATGCATTTTCTGGATTTAAATTTGAAGAAGGTCCGCCAACAACTGCTTGACCTTTGAAAATTGGGGCTTTTTTTCCTACTAATAGAGACATATACTAACCTTTTTGTTTTATTAAATTGTGAAAATATCAAATATATTTCCCCCTAAAACGAAACTTATAAACTAATAGTGTCTGTTATTATAAATTTTGAATTTGTATATTTGCACCCACGAAAGTTAGAAAAATAAAAATAATAAGGTTTTAAATGCCAAAATCATTAGTAATAGTCGAGTCTCCTGCTAAAGCAAAAACGATAGAGAAGTACCTCGACGAGATAGATAAAGGAAAGTTCATAGTAAAATCATCGATTGGTCATATTAGAGATTTGGCAAAAAAAGATATGTCTATAGACATAGAAAATGGATTCGAACCAAGATATGAGATCAGTCCAGATAAAAAGAAAACTGTAGCCGAACTAAAAAAACTATCTAAGCAAAGCGACACAGTGTGGTTAGCGACGGATGAGGATAGAGAGGGAGAGGCAATTGCATGGCACTTGCTAGAAGCATTGGACTTGGACGAATCGAAAACTAAGCGAATAGTATTCAACGAGATTACTAAAAAAGCCATCCAAAGGGCAATCGAAAATCCACGTACAGTAAATAAAGAATTAGTAAACGCCCAACAAGCTAGAAGAATACTAGACAGATTAGTTGGGTACGAACTATCTCCAGTACTATGGAAAAAAGTGAAGTACGGACTAAGCGCTGGTAGAGTACAATCAGTTGCTGTTCGTATAATAGTAGAAAGAGAACGCGAAATAGAAAATCATGTACCTGATGTTACTTATAAATTAATAGGCGATTTTGTTACTGAGAATGGCGATGAATTCAAGGCAGAGTTAAGAGAGAAATTCGACAAGAAAGAAGATGCTTTGGCTTACCTTAATACTGCAGTTGGTAAGCAATTCTTTATAAAAGATTTGAAAATCAAACCTGGTAAGAGATCACCACAAGCTCCTTTTACTACATCTAAATTGCAACAAGAAGCCTCAGCTAAACTTGGCTTTTCGGTAAAGCAAACGATGGTAGTAGCTCAGAAGCTATACGAAGCTGGTAAGATTACATATATGAGAACTGACTCTACAAACTTATCAGACGATGCTCTTAATGCTGCAGGCAGTTATATCAACTCTAGTTTTGGCGCTAAATATCACGAGAGAAGAACATTCAAAACTAAGTCCAAAGGTGCACAAGAAGCTCACGAGGCGATTAGACCCACGGATTTGACACAACCGTCAATCAATACAGGTAATAATGGTCAAGACAAGCTATACGAGCTAATATGGAAACGCACTATGTCATCACAAATGGCAGATGCTGAGTTAGAACGAACAACTGCTGATATTGGATTCGAGAATAATGATACTGATTTCGTTGCAAAAGGTGAAGTAATCAAGTTTGATGGTTTCCTGAAAGTATATCCTGAAGTCAGAAAAGATGGTAAGATATTGCCAGCAATGGCTAAAGGGCAAAAATTAGACGTAAATGAAATAGTTGGACGCGAGACTTTCAGTCGCTCACCTGCTAGATATACAGAGGCAACTCTAGTTCGTACTCTAGAGGAAATGGGTATCGGTCGTCCATCGACTTATGCCCCTACTATCTCTACTATCCAAAATAGAGAGTACGTAGAAAAAACCGACAAAGATGGTATAGATAGAGAATACACTCAAGTACAATTAGTCAACGGTCAAGTAACTGAAGAAAAGCTAACAGAAACTACTGGTCAAGAACGAAACAAGCTATTCCCAACAGATGTAGGGAAAGTAGTAACTGACTTCCTTGTAAAACACTTCACTGAGATAGTCGATTTCGATTTCACTAAGAACGTGGAAGAAGAGTTTGATTTGATTGCTGATGGGAAGAAAGAGTGGAACAAAATGATTTCCACATTCTATGTTAAATTCCACGAAACAGTAGAAAAATCAGAAGATATAAGTAAAAAAGATGCAATCAATGCTCGTCTATTAGGTGATGATCCCAAATCTGGTCGTCCAGTTTACGCTCGTATTGGTAGATATGGTGCTATGCTCCAAATGGGGGAGAACGAGGACGAAGAAAAGCCACGTTTTGCATCGCTTATGCCGAACCAAAGTATAGAGACTATTTCACTAGAAGAAGCATTAGAAATGTTCAAGCTGCCGAGAGTAGTAGGGCAAAACGATGATGGTAAAGACGTGAAAGTAAATATTGGTAGATTCGGTCCTTATGTGCAGATAGATAAAACTTATGCGTCTATCACTCACGAAGAGATATTCACTATCACTCTAGAAGAAGCAAAACAGAAAGTAATTGACAAAATAGAGCAAAAAAGTAAAAATACTATTCAAGAATTTGATGATGGTATAAAAGTACTGAACGGACGCTATGGCCCGTACGTAACTGATGGTAAAGTGAATGCGAAAATACCAAAGGACAAAACTCCTGAGACTCTAACTCACGAAGAGTGCAAAGTGCTAATAGCCGAAGCTCCTGCCAAAAAAGGTAGAGGTGGTCGTACTACTAAAGCTGCCGCTAAAAAGCCAGCTGCGAAGAAAACAGCAGCTAAGAAACCTGCGGCTAAGAAAAAGCCAGCAGCCAAAAAGAAGCCGGCTGCAAAGAAGAAGGATAGCTAGTAAAGTTTAAAATATATTAATATTTGAAAAGGAGCCGTTTGGCTCCTTTTTTTGTTAATCTGTTCCCATTACTAATTGGACTATCATTGTACCATATAGTATCGTATTAAATAGAACTGGTAAGCCTATAAACCAGATTTTACTTCTTTGCTCATCTGTATTCATCAAAGTAGTTGCCCCCAAATACCTTATATATACCATATAGTAATTATGAATAAGAACAAGTAGTATTAATATAATAGGATCTAATAGATCACCAGTTTTTGGCATATTACCTGATAACATTGAAGCCAACTTAAAAGCTATTATTAGAATACTCGGTATAGTTCCAGAGTAAAGAAATATTTGTCTCGATTTTTTATAATCACCTATTCCCTTTGACCATATAACCCTAAGATTGTATAAAAATCCGCCAAGAAAATATGTAATAAGTCCAATTATTGTTCCTAAAATTAATGCAATAGCCCAGAAATTTAACCAATCAAAGAGAAATGATAAGCTGTCAAAAGATTGAGCAAAATGACTTCCGCTAAATCTATTATTTGCGCGACTAATTCCAAATCCTAATCCATAGACAATTAACGCTATTGTAAATATCACTGGTCTACTACTATTTTCAGTGAGATTCTTTGATAGGAATACCTTTGGTTTGAAAAATAAATCGTACCAAAACTCTACAAAACTATTTTTCTCCAATTCAAAAAATCCTAAAGTTGATTAAAATTGTTTTTATTAATACAGTAAGAAGTAATTATAAAGATAGATATTATTACAATCTTTCACAAATACGTTGAATTTAAAAGTCCTAACAAATGTATTGCCGTTGGCTTTAGCCAACGGATAATTTGTATATGACCAACCTACGTAGGACTTTAGTCCCATTACGATTCAATTCCTATTGGAGTTGTTGTGTTTGGTCAATCAATAGATGCTACTAATATTGAACTGCTACGGAGTTCTCCTGGACTCTTTACTTCGGCGATGCTCAGCACAGGCTTTCGCTATGTTCCCTCTGAGTGACGTGCTTGCGTGGGTATTATGGGCTTGGTACTACTTCAGATATTTAGCCACTCTGTGGCTTATCAGCCATGGAAATAGAATAAAAATATAAGTGAAGTGATGTATGATGTTGGGTACTCTGACACAAAGTCATTCAGAACTACTTTCAAAAAAATAACTGAAATGACCCTGATAGAATACAGAACTAAATATTACAAAGAATAACATAGTATATAGATAATACGTATATTTGCGAGTAGAGCTGGAAAAATTATATATGAATAATAAATGAAATTGCTTAGATATCTTATCCTTATAGGGATTATTAGTTCCATTTCAATCACTGCACAAGTGAGTGATTTCCAACGTGGATTGGAAGCTTTTAATGCTCATAAGTACGAAAAAGCATTCACTAATCTTGAAAAATATGCTCGCGATTCGAATGATTGTATATCCCAATATATAGTCGGTTATTGCTATGCTGATACTAGTTTATCAATGACTAATGACTCACTGGCTGATTATTTCTTATTACAAGCATCAGAACAGAAATACGGCAGAGCTATGGGGATGCTGGCTGTTAGATACTTCGAGAAGCAGAGCTACGATAAGTATTGGACTATTATGGCTTATGTGTGGGCTGAGCTTGCAGCATTCTACGACCCTATACAAAGCGTTAACTCACGAAGAAAATTCATCAAAGAGTCTCTCGATGAAAGTGAGATACAGAAAGGTAATGAGATAATTGCTGAGAAAAAGAAAATATTAAATCAGATAGAAACCTGCATGTGAAAAAGGGAAAAACATAATAGCTTTTCCCCTTAACAATATACTTAATTCTCTATTTTGAATATAAACTTACCATCACCGTCTGTATCTACTACTATACTACCGTGTTCCTTTATTTCACCTGAGAGTACGTGCATAGACAATGGGTCTGTTATTTTCTTCTGTATAGTTCTCTTAATTGGACGAGCACCATAATTCACATCATAGCTTATCTCAGCTAACCATTTCAGAGCTTCGTCAGTTATTTCTAACTTCAGATTCTGCTTAGCTAATCTATTTGCAAGTATATCGAATTGTAGCTTAGCTATATTAGCAATTTCCTCTTTTAATAATGGTTTGAACAGAACTATTTCGTCTATTCTGTTAAGGAATTCGGGACGCATAACCTGTTTCATTTTTCCGACTATCTGCTCTCTGGCTTCAGCTAGCAAGTTCTCTCTATTATCAGAGTTCATCCCACTCATCTTACTAATTAGGAACTCAGTACCCAGATTCGATGTCATTATTATAATCGTATTTTTGAAGTTCACAGTTCTGCCTTTGCTATCAGTCAAGCGGCCATCATCTAGCACTTGTAGCAATATATTGAACACATCGGGATGAGCTTTCTCTATCTCATCAAGTAGGATAACGCTATATTGCTTACGACGAACATTCTCTGTTAGTTGACCACCCTCGTCATAGCCCACATAACCCGGAGGTGCTCCTATCAGTCGAGTAACTGAGAATTTATCCATGTACTCACTCATATCCAATCGGATAATCGCGTTCTCATCATCGAATAAATACTCCGCTAAAGCCTTCGCTAATTCCGTCTTACCAACGCCAGTAGTACCTATGAAAATGAAAGACCCTATTGGTCTATTCTCATCTTGCAGGCCTGCTCTAGAGCGACGTATAGAATTAGAGACAGCTGCTACGGCTTCTTCTTGACCTACTACTCTTTCGTGTAGTAAATCTTCCATTTTTAGAAGTTTTTGCTTCTCACTTTCTATCATCTTAGAGACTGGTATGCCAGTCCACTTGGAGACAATTTCGGCTATATCTTCTTCTGTTACTTGCTCTTTGAGTAGATGACTGTTCTTTTGTAGTTCTTCTAGTTCTTCAGTAGCTCTGGTAACTTTAGTCTCTAGCTGATGTATTCTACCGTAGCGGATTTCAGCGACTTTGTCTAGATTGCCTTCTCTTTCGTACCTATCGGCTTCGGTTTTCAGTGCATCTATCTGCTCTTTGAATGTACGAATCTCTTGTAGTTTACCTTTCTCAGATTCCCACTTCGCTTTCAGTATATTTCGTGTTTCTTTTAGATTCGATAGCTCTACTTCTAGTTCTTTTAGTCTATCTTTGGTAGAAGTACTCATAGTTATTTCTTCTTATTTTAATCTATATTTGTATTCTTAGAGACGTTTTTGAGAATGAATAATTTTGCAAAAGTAAAAGGCTAACCAATTGTACGGTGCTCCTTTCCTTTACTCCTTTATGAATTTTTTGGTGAAAATCTCACTACCTAATTCAAGTCTAATAAAATAAGTCGCTGGGGCTAAGTTGGAAATATTATAATTAATAGAATAATTCTGATTTTCTATATTTCCTTCGTCTATTATTCCAATTTCATTTCCTAGTAAATCTATTATGCTTAGTTTTATTGACTCATTTGTTGCAGTGCTGAATTGAATACTAATATTATTAGAGGCAGGGTTGGGAGTCACAGTTAAGTTTAATTGATTGTAATTTGTACCTTCGACTGAAGATGTATTTATGTGACTCGGAAAAAGAATTAAAAAACCACCGATATTGGTAATTAATAATTCATTGTTATCAGAAAATGAAGAGTTTTGAAAGCTTCCCTTTGTATATTCATGTATTAAAGTATTACTCTTCACATCAAAAATTTTTAGAAATGTAGTGTGTTGATTAGTTACAACTAGTTTACTATCATCCTTACTGAGGTCAATATTTGTAGCTGGTACATAATCAGCTTCATCGAATATAATTTTGCTGTAAAAATTACGTTCTGTTATGTCATAGAAATTAATCTCACCTCCTCTATGATTCCATGCAATTTTTGACCTATCATTCATTACCTGCATATTATTAAATCCTCCAAACTTCTCATTTGTATTAGTAAATGAATATACTGAATCAACTAACTCCTTGGTTTCTCTATTATAGAAATGTACAAAGTAATGTCTTTTTCGCCATTGAGGAGGTATATTATCAATTTCATCATTTACATCATCTACTACTACATAAATGATTTCATCGTTTGTACCAACATAATCATAATCATGAATAGTTCTTTTCCATTTATAACCATCTTTCTGGAATTGCTTCACAAAAGAAAGACTATCAACTTTTCTTTTACTTTCTATATCATAGAAATAAATCATATTTCCGATGATTGTTGATGATTTTGTATTGATATGAAATGTATTAGCCATGAACTCATTTTTAGATTTTGCTGTTCGTATACGTCCAATGTTTTCATTCTCTTTTTCAAATCCTTCAATAACTTCTTTTGTTTGCCAATCTAAAAGTTTTGGCGTACTATCTTTAGCAAATACTAGGTATTGTTCAGTATAATTGTAATCTCCAGCAACTTCAGTAGGAACTGAGAACTCCATTACTCCTTTTTGCACCTCCCAAAACTCAATAGAATTATTCCAAGCTATTACATATTTATCATCTGGAGTAAAATCAACATCTCTTGCTCCTGAACTCATAGTCCGATACCAGAGTGTATCTATTTCAATGGCGCTGGCGGGTAAAACTACAGATAAAATAGTTAATAAGATTAGTAGTAAGTTCTTCATTTCATTACTCCTTTATGAATTTTTTGGTGAAAATCTCACTACCTAATTCAAGTCTAATAAAATAAATTGATGGAGGTATGTTGGATATATTATAATCAATAGAATAATTCTGATTTTCTATATTTCCTTCATCTATTATTCCAATTTCATTTCCTAGTAAATCTATTATGCTTAGTTTTATTGGCTCATTTGTTTCAGTGCTGAATTGAATACTAATAATATTAGAAGCAGGGTTGGGAGTCACAGTTAAGTTTACTCTATTTTTATTTGTACCTTCGACTGAAGTCTCTACTATATGACTTGGGAATAATAATAAGAAGCTATTTACATGAGCAACAAGAAGTTCCTCATTATTAGAAAAGCTAATATTATCTTTACCCCCTATGTTTGAATAATAAACTAATTCCTTTGATTGTAAATTATATATCTTTAAATCTTTACCGTGAGTAATTCCAACAATTGATTCAAGCCGATTAAACTCAATATCTGAGGCTTCTACAAAATCGTGAGTGTCAAAAACTAGATAATTATAAAACCTTTTCTGTTTTATATTATAAAAATTAATTTCTCCTCCTTTTTTGTTCCACGCCAAATTATCTCTGTCATTCAAAACAACCATCTTATCCACGTGGTTGTAATTTTCAAAAGATATTTGAAAAGCAAATAAAGAGTCAATTAATTCTTTTGTTTCTCTATTATATATTAAATAACTAAAATTATCAATTTCATTTTTTGAAGGTAGATTAGGTGTTGAAGCATTATTATCATTGACCCGAATATAGAAGTATTCGTCGCTGTTACCTAGATAATCATACTCATGAATTGACCTTCCCCATTTCTGGTTGTTTTTTTCACACTCTTTCATAATCTCAAAACTATCTAATATCTGCTTCTGATTAATATCCCAAAAATACATTACTTTTGGATAATGTCCTTTTGTTGCCATAAACTCATTTTTTGATTTTGCTGTTCTTATTCTTCCTAAAAATGTTTCTTGTTTCTCAAATCCCTCGACTACTTCTCTTGTCTTCCAATTAAGCAATTTGGGTGTACTATCTTGAGCAAAAACAAGATATTCTTCATTGTAGTTATAGTCACCTAATACTTCCGATGTGATAAAGAAATCTCTTACACCCTGTTGCACTTCCCAGAATTCTATACCATTTCTCCATAATACTACATATTTATCATCAGGAGTAAAATCTACATCCTGATTACCAGAACCAGTATAGCGATACCAGAGTGTATCTATTTCAATGGCACTGGCGGGTACGCTTATTACAATGGTAAGAATTAAGGCTAATATTAAATTTTTCATGATACATTTTTTAGGACAGTTGATTTTGTTATTGATTAAAGTAATGAAATAGAGTAGATTAACCAAGAATAAGCATAAAAAAAGGAGAACCAAATAAATGATTCTCCTTTTAAATTAGATTTTAAGTTATTGCTATTTTTCCTCTTCCCTCTGAGATTTGAGAAAGGATATACGTCTTATTTCTAAGAGGGAGCATTTATCCGTTGACTAAAAAGTCAACGGCAATACATTAATATTTCATATCTTTTAAATATAACAAAAACCACTATTTCTCTATTTCTACAAATAGAGTAGCTGAGTTTGCGCTTACTACTTTTGCTTTTAGTAAATCGCCTTCTTTTTCGCCGTTGTAAGGAAAGATGCACATTTTGTTTGTGTCGCTTCTTCCTTGCCACATTTCTTCTTTTTTCTTGCTAGGGCCTTCCACTAATATTTCGTGGGTTTTGCCGATTTCAGCTTCATTTATCTCACCAGCTATTGCACGTTGTTGGAATATAATTTCTTCCAACCGTCTAGTCTTAACTTCTTCTGGTACATCATCAGGATACTTCTTCTCGGCTAGTGTATTGCCTCTTTCCGAATATTTGAACATAAATGCACCGTCATATCGTACTTCTTTCATCAAATCTAGTGTCATTTGGTGGTCTTCTTCGGTCTCTGTGCAATAGCCAGAGATTATATCAGTAGAAAGGCAAACACCAGGGACTGTCTTTCTAATCATAGCTATTCTTTCCATATACTCATCAGCCGTATAGTCGCGACGCATTTTCTTTAGGATTTTGCTACTTCCTGATTGTACAGGCAAGTGAATGAAATTACAGATATTGTCATATTTCTGATGTGCGTAGATTAGTTCATCACTCATATCATGCGGATGACTAGTCGAGTATCTTATTCGAAGATAGGGTAGGGCTTGAGCTATTCCCTCTAATAATTTAGGGAAGTCTTTCTTCGCATTCAAATCATTGTAACTATTTACGTTCTGACCAAGTAGTGTTATCTCTTTTACACCGCTCTCGTATAAACCAATCGATTGTTGCAGTATAGAATCGTAGCTGCTAGAACGCTCTCTTCCACGAGTATAAGGGACTACACAGAAAGCACAGAAGTTATTGCAACCTCGCATTATAGAAAGCCAAGCACTTACTCCTTCAGTTCTTAGTGGAGTTATATCTTCATAAGTTTCTACTTTACTTAACTCTACTGCTACACCTTGTTCACCTTTTATTGCTTGATTAATTAGCGATGGTAATGAGCGATATTCATCGGGTCCTACGACTATGCTAACTAGGTCTCGTTCTCCTATTAGTTTTGTCTTCAAACGTTCGGCCATACAACCAAGGATACCAACAACTAATTTAAACTTCTTCTTTTTATATTGACGAAGATGCGATAATCTATGGAAGATTTTTTGTTCAGCATTGTCACGTATTGAGCATGTATTTAGCAAGATGACGTCTGCATTGTCAGCTGTATCAGTAATAGCAAAACCATCATTAGCCAAGATAGAAGCAACTACTTCGGAGTCAGCAATATTCATCTGACAACCATAAGTTTCTATGTAAACTTTCTTCGCTTTTGGGTTCTTGTTATTAGTCTCAGCTTGCTTTTTTGGACTCATCAAATCTATATACATCTCAAATACCTTATTTTGCTTGTTTTAGTTTTTTAATTGACTTCTAAGATAAGAATAAATTGACAACAAAGTCAAGTTACCCTTATTAATAACTGCTAGTAGTTTATTAAATAATTTAATTTAGTTTCTAATCTTACATTAGGAAGAAAATTATCTTCCAATTCATCAGCGAATGGAACTGGCGTATCTAATGAACCTACTCTAACAACGGGTGCATCAAGATAATCAAATAGATTCTCTGTGATATAAGCTGATAGTTCTGCTATTACACCACCAGTAATTGTGTCTTCTTGTAATAGAAGTACTCTATTAGTACTTTTTACCGTTTCTTCTATTATTTCTTTATCGAAAGGAAGTAATGTTCTTAAATCAACAATCTCTACATCTAATCCATTGCGTTCTACCAGCTCTTTAGCCCAATGAACTCCATAACCATAAGTGATAATACTAGCAGATTTACCTCTGGTAACGTAGCTGCCTTTACCTAGTTCTATGCTATATATATCATCATATATTTCTTCTTTTATTTTTCTGTAAAGTGCTTTATGTTCGAAGAAAAGAACCGGATTCTCTTCGTTGATACTCGCCACTAATAGTCCTTTCGCATCTGTTGGATTAGATGGGTAAACGAGCTTCAACCCAGGTGTTTGGAAGAACCAACCTTCAGTAGATTGAGAATGAAATGGCCCTGCACCTACTCCTGCACCTGTAGGCATTCTTATAAGCACGTCAGCATTTTGTCCCCAACGGTAGTTAAGCTTGGCTAAGTTGTTTACTATTTGGTTGAATCCGCAAGTAACAAAGTCGGAGAATTGCATTTCTACTATTGGTTTATATCCCTCTATTGCCATTCCTAGTGCTGCACCAATCACTCCAGATTCTATTATTGGAGTATTGCGAACTCTTTCACGACCAAACTTTTCTAGAAAACCTTGTGTTACTTTGAACGCACCACCATACTCAGCTATGTCTTGCCCCATTAGGATGACTTTATCATCATTTTCCATAGCTTGGTATAAACCATCAGAGATTGCTTCAATGAAGCGCTTCTCTGTTTTCTTTTCAGACTTAGGATTAATTGCTTTATGAGGATTTGATTTATACACATCTGCATATTCAGCTTCTGTATTAACAGTTATATTTGGTTCATCGAATGCACTTTCTATAGCCTCATCTATATAATCTGCAAACTCTTTTCTTATATATTTTATATCATCTTCTGAAATGATTTTAGTTTGGAGTAAATACTCTTCATATCTGACAACTGGGTCTTTTTTCTCCCATTCTACAAATAGTTCTTGAGGTATGTACTTAGTCCCAGATGACTCTTCGTGACCTCTCATTCTGAAAGTAATACATTCCAATAAAATTGGTTCTGGATTCTCTCTCATGGAGCTCATAATATCTTTTACTGTCTCATATACTTCGAGTATATTGTTCCCATCTATTTTCTGAGCTTTTATACCATAGCCAGGACCTTTAGAAACGAAGTCTTTCATTGCGAATTGCTCAGAGCTAGGAGTAGATAGACCATAACCGTTATTCTCAACTAAAAATAGTACAGGTAATTTCCATACAGCGGCTAAGTTTAGAGCCTCATGAAATTCACCTTCACTCGTACCGCCATCACCAGTGAATACTAGTGTTCCTTTGTGTTCAGATTTCAATTTCTTAGCTAAAGATAGCCCATTTGCAATACTTAGTTGCGGACCTAGATGCGAAATCATACCTATCACTTTATCTTCTATACTTCCGAAGTGAAACGATCTGTCTCTACCTTTTGTATAGCCATTCGCTTTTCCTTGGAACTGAGAAAATAGCTTTTTCAATGGCATATCACGACTTGTAAATACACCCAAATTACGGTGCATAGGCAATATGAACTCATCATCGAGCATAGCCAAAGTAGAACCAACAGAGATTGCTTCTTGGCCAATTCCAGAGAACCATTTGGATATTCGATTCTGCCGCAATAGCAATATCATCTTTTCCTCTATCATTCTAGGTAATAGAATATTGCGATAGAGCATTAACTTTTCATCTTTAGATGTTTTAAATTTATTATAATCAAAGGGTTTGGTACTTGAAGACATAATTTTCAAAATATTACAAAAAAATAAAGCATAATCTAAGCATAATCTTTTTAATTTGAGCTTAGATTTATTTAATTAGGTTGTAGTGTACTTGATTAAAGAGTGTGAATTCGAGTCTTTCTATGATTAATTGATTTTAATATACATCGATATCAATAGGGGAGTGTATAGAAAAAATAGTAAATAACTGGACATATGTTAGAACGATTCCAAACCAGTCATTCTTAGTTAATAATTTTATACTTTATATTATTATTGGATAATTAGGAAATAATTAATTCAGACAGTTTCAAAACAGCGTCTACATAAGCGTTACTGTGGTTGTAGTGCCATACAGCTTTTCGCTTTTTAGTCTCAGTTTTGCCCCAGCCATTAGAGCTCAGGTAATTGCCAACACTATATATAGCATCTTCTTTATCGAATAAATTAACAACATTGTCTCCATTGCCATCAACTGCCCAACTAACATAACTAGATGGCAAGAATTGGGACATACCGAATGCACCAGCCCACGAGCCTTTTATCTCAGTAATAGGAACTGGAGATAATTTATTTAGTTGCTCTAATGCAACTAATTGTTCCATTGCCCATTTAGTTTTGTATTTTGCTCTGTCCTTTAATTTTGTAAGATACTTATTCAATTCTTCAGAATCATTATTATATGTTTCTTTTAGTGTTCTTGAATTCATGTCTATAAATATGCTTTGGTCAGCCAGAGCTGTGCTCAAGAAAACACTAACTATGTTGTTATTTCCTAAATACCCACCGTGGCGAGTTTCCACGTATAATATTGAAGTTATTACTTCTTTGGGAACACCATATTTATCTTCTGCTGCTTGTAGTATTGCTAAGTTTTCTTCTAGGAATGTTTTGGATTTGCTTACTGCTCTTGTATTATAGTGGCTACTATAATCGGCTGCTTTACCTGAACCAATTACATTGATTTTTACGAAGCCTTCATCAAACTTAACATTCTGATCATTTATCAAATTATAGATAAAAGCTGAATCCACACCTTGTTTGATTAGTTTTTCTGCCACTGGTTGGAATATTTCTGCACTCGACATTTCATTATTCGCTGAAGAATAAGATATGTGTACTGAACCAAGTATGAAAGCCGAGCAAAGAAGTAGCCCGAACTTAAAACCAGAAACTGATTTATATGTTAGATTAAAATTCATTTTTTTTCCTTTATGCTAAGGGAAACTTAAGAAATAAAATTGATTTCTTAAATTATTATTTTCCACTTTACATATAAACACTTAAAGTGGTCATTTTGTTACAAAAAAAAACGCCTCAAATATTGAGACGTTTATATTATACATTTTCACTTTAGTTAACTAGTGTTTTTTTACTTCACTTACTATCTTGTCGTAATCAGATTTTACTTTCTTATCTGTTTCTAGATAATTGTCTATCGCTCTACAAGAATGGAGTACAGTAGAATGGTCGCGACCACCGAAGTGAGCACCGATACTCTTTAGTGAAAGATTAGTCAATTTCTTAGATATTTGCATACACATTTGACGAGAAAGTGCTATTTCGTGTTTTCTTGATTTAGATTCAATAGCGTCAATTGAAATATTGTAGTAATTAGAAACAGTTTTCTTGATATCATCCATCGTGATTTCTCTGTTCTCTAATTTAGCTACACCTGCTACCACTTCTTTGGCTAGTTCTAGGCTTATGTCTTTTTTATCCAGAGTTACTTTTGCTATTAATCCTATTAACGAACCTTCTAACTCACGCACACTTGATGTTACATTCTCTGCCATATACTCTAATACATCGTGAGGTAATTCGATACCTTCATTTAGAGATTTCTTCTGTAGTATTGCCATTCTAGTTTCTAAATCTGGCTTTTGTATATCTACTGACAATCCCCACTGAAAACGAGAGATAAGTCTTTCGTCCAATCCTACTAGTTCTTTTGGTGATTTGTCCGAAGCTAAGATGATTTGCTTTCCACTTTGATGCAATGCATTAAAAGTATGGAAGAAGTTATCTTGTGTCTTTTCTTTACTGCTGAAAAACTGGATATCATCTACGATTAGAACATCTACGCCTCTGTAAAAACTTACAAAATCGTTTACACTATTGTTCTGAATAGAAGTAATGAACTCCATTGTGAATCTATCACTCGATGTATATCTGACTTTCATTTTAGGACTCTTCTTAATAACCTCATTTCCAATAGCCTGTATTAGGTGAGTTTTACCTAACCCAGTTTTACTATAAATAAATAGAGGATTAAAACTTGTACCACCTGGCTTCTTAGCAATCGCTTCTGCCGCAGAGTATGCAAGCTGATTGTTTTCACCTACAACAAAGTTTTCGAAATGATAACGTGGGTTTAGACCAGTAGCAAATTCTTCTTTTTTGTTTTGCTCTGCAAAATTGATAGCTCCTTGAGAACCAGAATTATTTCTGAAAGCAGGTACTCTTATAGTTCTACTCTCTAGTGTATCATCTGAGTCATTTTTTATCACTACTTCATATTGAAGATTGATTTTACTACCCATAACCCTTGTCAGTGAATTTCTCAATAGATCATAGTAATGTTCTTCGATCCACTCATAAAAAAACTGGCTGGGTGCTTGAACAATTAGGTTGTTTTCTTCAATTCTCAACGGAATAATAGGCTCGAACCATGAGCTAAATGCTTGCTCATTTAGATTGTCTTTTATTATTTCTAGGCACTCATCCCATTTGAGCTTAGCTTTTTCGTCTCTGTTAGTTGGAGACTTTCTATCTCTCGAAATGTCCTTCGCTGAATCCTTCTCAGGGAATAATGCAAATTTGTCTTTTTGATTTGCCACGTATATACCTGCTTCGATTTTTAGTTTGATTAATAATTATTTCGTATCTTTCCTGTTATTCGAAATCAGAATTTTGGGGTAAAAATATTATCTGATTTGAATTATGACCACAGTTCCAATTTTGTGATTTTTTACATTAAAGGCAAGGAATTTATTTTTGTTTTTTTTTGTTTTTTATTTGCATTTTTCAAAGGTTAAAAAATTCAATAAGTTATGAGCGTAAACAATAGATTAACACTATCTTAATCACAAATTCACAATAAGCATAAATAAATAATTGAGTTACGTGAGCTAAGCTCAATCTGTAAAAATGTACAATTTTCCCCCAGTCTGTTGATAAATAGGAGGAAGTAATTTTCAACATCAAAGTTTTCCACAAAAATGTAACCGAATAAGTTTTCTAAATCTTTTGTAGTTTGTGAAACTTTTTTGGTACTTCATTTGTCTATTGTTAATCTATGAAAATAAAAATTCTATATATAATCTTATTTTTACTCCCAATTTTAGTTCAATCTCAGTGGTTGAATAAATGGGAGAAAGTAAATATAGCTGGTAGATATTCCCAAGAGGCGTATCTAGATGTGTTCTTTCTTCCTAGTAATAGGAACTTAGGTTGGATTTGTGGATTTAATAGTCAAGTCTCTTTCACTACTGATGGTGGTGATAATTGGGAAACGGTTAGGGTTGACCCTAATAACAATATACAGTTGGAAAGTATTCATTTTACCTCTCCTAATATTGGCTACACTTCTGGAACTAATTCTGAAAACAGTTTAGCAGGTGCAATATACAAATCAATAGATGGTGGACGTACATGGGTTGATATCTCCCCAATGCTAAGGCAGTTTTATTCTATTTGGGGGTGTTATTTCTATGATGATAATAGTGGTGTTGCAGTAGCTGGCTTAGTAGGTTGTGATACTCAGATATTCTTCAAGACTACTAATGGTGGTCAAAGCTGGACACAAAGGCGATATGAGATAAGATCGGGGACAAAGCTTTCGGATGTTCATATAGATGGAAATACTGGCTACGGTCAAGCAATTTCCTCAGGATATGTCTGGGAAACAACTGATTTTGGTGATAATTGGGAAATAGATTTTACTACCGGGCCTATAGATTGGGCAGAAGAACTTGCTTATCAGGACTCTTCTTTTATTATACCTATTGCTGAAGGTTGCCAAGGTGACTTTGCAGGTTATGGTGGTATGCTATTTACTACTGACAAAGGAAAGACTATACAATCTAAAATTCTTGAAAACACTGTAAATATGTACGGTTCTTTTTTGATTAATAAAACTAGTGGTTGGGTTTGTGGCTTTGATAAATCAGTTTACTTTACTTGCGATGCTGGAAATAATTGGGAAAATTTAAATTGTGGAATTGAAGGCGATTTAGACGATATATTCTTCATAGATGATACTACTGGTTGGGTAGTTGGTGACGATGTTTACAGAACACGAAATGTAACTGAAGTTAATAAAGTAATTTCAAGAGATACTGTTTACATATGCCGAGGGGAAGTAGCTGAACTCAAAATCCAACCTCCCGACAATTTACCAAAGACAGTTTGGACTAATTGTGGTAGAGGGAATTCGTATTATACGGGTGATGATGGAGAGTATCGTGCTTTTGCCTATGCTAGTCCTTGCGATACTGCATTTATTTATGATTTTCAAGTTATATACTATCCTGATTATACACCAGAAATACAGTCTAGTAGTTCTAATTATCTTTGTGAAGGAGATACTATCCGCCTTACAGTAGATACTTTTTATCAGAGCTATTTATGGAACACTGGTGATACTACGTCATATTTAGATGTATATGAAAGTGGTAATTATATAGTTCAGACTACAAGTCCAGATGGTTGTATAAAGTTTGATACTACGAATATAGTATTCAATCCACCACCTAAACCTAATATTCTTCCTCTTACTAAAAATAACTTCTGTATTGGGGATTCTATTATTTTGCAATCAGAGTTTGATCATCATATTTATAGATGGTACAACAACGCATCTGAGTTAATATCAAATACTAAAACTATAACTGTCAAAGACGAGGGTAATTACAAATTAATAGCTGAATCAGAGTTTGGATGTATTGATTCATCTTCTTCTTACTTCGTCTCTGTTATCATTGACTCGAATAGACTTTCTATAGAATACACTATTACTAATTCGTTCACTTTTGATACACTTACTTTAGGTAAAAAGACATGTCAAAAAGTAAGGATTACAAATACCTCAAATGTTGATTACCAATTGCAACTAATAAAGCTCAGAGACAAATACTACTTCGCAGCACCTCCAAGTGATTTGCCAAAGTTAGGGCCTTTCGAAACTGCCGAGTTTGAGATTTGCTTCGAAGGCGACTCGACAGGAAATTTCGAAGATATAGTAGAAATACCTGATATTTGTTCACCTCATTTTTTCACAGTTGATGGTGTAGTAGCTCCTTTTAATTTTGAAGCACTTTCTAAATGTGACGTGCCTTGGACATTCACCTCAATTAGAATAGACAAAAAACATATATTTGAGAGTTCTGCACCTTATCCGAATCCTAGTAATAGCTCATTAGCAATTAGCTATATGGAGTTTACTCCTAAAGAGAACGTACAAATGAAAGTCTATATATACGATAGCAAAGGAATAAGAGTAGGCGAGCTAGAGCGAAGAATATCTGGTATCGAGTATTATTCGAATGGGAAACTGGAAAGGGGAGAGTATATTGCCGAAACTAATTTACCTACTGGTATTTACTTCATTGTAATAGAAGGAAACGATAATACTGAATCAAAACCTATTGTTATAACTCGCTAAGTAGTTAAATTTGTTCGATGGAAAATAACTATGATGTAATAATAATATGTTTTGCAAATCCTACTTTTGATGCTAGGACTATAAACCTTGTCAAAACACTAATTAAATATAAGAGAAAAGTTGCTCTCGTAACACCTGATTACGATGTTATTCCTGATTATATTTCACCTAATGATTATTATAAGTGCAAGATAAACTTGGATCAGAAAGTCCGTCACTCTCAGAAAGAATTTACTAAAAGCGTTAAGAAGCTAAAATTATCTGGTAAGTTTGTGCATGCTGGGGATTTCTATTCTCTTGCTGCCGCCAAGTTTATAAAGATGAAATATAAGGCGAAGTTAATTTATGATTCACGTGAGATATACTCTCAACTAAATTCTCTCAAAGATAGAACCTTTGCAAGGAAGTTAATCGAATTTCGTGAGAAGTATTTGGTAACTTACGTAGATAAAATAATGGTAACAGCCGATGTAGATGCTGCTTATTTAAAAAAGCTTTTTATGCATACTATACCGTATAATATCATAAAAAATCTTCCCCCAAAACAAGAGCTTTTTGAAAGTAATTTTCTTAGAGATAGATTTAAAATTAGCTCAGAAAAAATTATTCTTCTTTACCAAGGTTGGGTGTTAGAAGGACGTGGTTTGAATGCTTTGATTAGAGCTATGGAAAGTATAGATTTTGCTGAACTCGTTATAATAGGTGATGGTGAATATCTAAATTCATTGAAAGAATTAGTCAATAAGGAAGGTCTAGAGTCCAAAGTGCACTTCACAGGCTTAATTCCATATAATGAATTGAGCAATGCTACTATATCTGCTGATATTGGTATTGTTCTATTTGAAGATACTAGTATCTCCTATCAAAATGCTTTGCCTAATAAGCTATTCGAATTTATACAGTCTGCTTTGCCAGTTATAACTTCTGGTCAGAATACTATGAGAGAAGTTGTAGAAAATGAAAGTATTGGTTTAACAATAGACAAAGTTGAATCAAGTGACTTACTAAAAGCAATTCAGAAAATGTCTGATGTTACAACGAGAAATAATTTTAAAAAGAATATATTAGAAATACGAGATAAGTTTACATACGAGACACAAGAAATAGAAATCCTAAAGGTTTATAGTTGATATATTTACTACTACTGTTGCAACAATTGATAGCTTCGGGAACACACATAGTTGCTAAAACTTTAACAGCAGAAATCCCAGCACCAGTTGCATTATTCTATAGAGCACTATTAGTTTCGACATTATACTCGATTGTACTTCTTTTCAAATGGGATAAATTCAAGAAAGTAGAACCAAAAGATTGGCTTAGATTTATATTAATCGGTATGTTGAATATACCTATTAATCAATTCTTATTCCTAAGCTCTTTGGAGCTTACACAGGCACCCAATGTTGCTTTTGCTTACTCATTAGTACCAGCGTTTGTGCTGATTATATCTGTTTCTTTTTTCAAAGAAAAGACAACGAAACTCAAGTTATTGGGGATAGGAATAGCCGTTATTGGTACAGTCTTACTCCTATTGAACAAAGGATTTGATATTAATAATCTATCAACAAAGGGAGATATACTCGCATTGATAGCCTCACTTTCTTGGGCATTTTATACGATATTGGGTAAGCAATTAGCTGAAAAATATGGAGCTATATTTACTACAGGTATAGCTATGGTATTTGGTCTAATATTATATTTACCAGTATTCCATTTTCATCCCGTAACATATTCATTATCAGATATCTCAACAAAAAACTGGTTACAGATATTCTATATTGGTGCTATTACCTCAGGTGTTGGATATACTCTTTGGTATTATGCTCTTCAGAAAATAGAAGCATCTAAAGTATCTGTATTCAATAATATACAACCAGTATTGACAACAATTTTAGCATATTTTATATTAGATAATGCAATTAATGCTAACTTTGTGGTTGCAGGTGTGTTAATAATTGCTGGAGTTGTAATCACTCAACGTGGTTAGTGTAACTTTTTATATATTTAATTGTATTTACAATTAGAAACTGACAAAAAACAATTTAATTATTTTATATTTAGAGGATTAGAATGAAATTATTCGCCAAGTTATTACTTTTTGTAGCTTTAATTGCACAGTTTAATGTTACTGCTGAAGAGTTACCAAATGTAAAGTACAGTTCGCTGGACGAAGTTTTTCCATTGAGAAATGATATCAGAACTGGAAAGTTCGAAAATGGTTTGGAGTATTTTATATTAAAAAATAATAAACCAGAAAATAGAGTTTCACTTAGAATGCCAGTGAAAATTGGTTCAGTTGATGAGTCTGATATACAGCAAGGTATGGCTCACTTCGTAGAACATATGTGCTTCAATGGTACAGAAGATTTTCCGAAATCGGAATTGATAAACTATCTAGAAAAAAATGGTGTTAAGTTTGGTGCTCACTTAAACGCATACACTAGTTTCGACGAAACTGTGTATATGCTAGAATTACCAGCTGATGATGATAAAGTTTTAGAGACTGGTATCCAAATTTTAGAGAACTGGGCTCACAAAGTAACTTTCGCTGACAAAGATATAGATGACGAGAGAGGTGTAATAATAGAAGAAGCACGTCTTAGAGGCGGAGTTCAGACTAGAATGTTTGACGCTCACAAAGAAGTTTCATTCTACAACTCTAAATATAAAGACAGATTACCAATTGGAGATACTACTTTATTGAGAAGTTCTGGACACGAAGAGTTTAGAAACTTCTACAAAAAATGGTACCGTCCAGACCTAATGGCAGTTATTATAGTAGGTGATATAGATGTAGATAAAATGGAAAAGTACGTAAAGAAATACTTTGGTAGCATACCAGTTGCTAAAGGTGCTCCACAACCTGACAAATACAGCTTACCAGAAAATAAAATGCCTTTGACTTCAGTTGCAACTGATAAAGAATTACCTTTCCCTACAGTTTCAATTTCATTTAGAAGACCTGGAGTAGAAGCAAAAGGTACATACGGAGAATACAGAACTAATATAATCGACCAAATAGCAGGTGGTGCATTGAATGAAAGATTAGCTGAACAAAGCCTTTCTGCTGATCCTCCATACCAATTCTCTAGAGCTGGTTATAGCCGTTCTATGGGAGCTGAGGATTTCGATTTAATAGCTGTTGCTAAAGGAACAGAATATAAAAAAGCTACTGATGTATTGCTAACAGAGACTATGAGAGCAACAAAGTATGGTATTACAGATTCAGAACTAGCTAGAATGAAAGAAAATATTATTTCTAACTACAAACAAATGTACTCTGAAAAAAACAACGTAGAATCTAGTGATTTGGGTAATGAGATTGTAAGACATTTCTTAGCTAATGAAGCAGTACCTGGCATTGAGTACGAGTATGCCTTCGTAAATAAAATACTACCTACAATAACTAAAGAAGACGTAAATACTAGATTGGGTACATATATTGACGATAATAACTATATCGCAACTATTTCTCTACCTGCATCTGCTGATAATGTGCCAACAAAAGAAGATTTTGCTGCTACTTATAAAGAGATAACATCAAAAAGTATAACAGCATATACAGAAGAAGTAAATGATGAACCGTTATTTAACAAAGAAGTCACACCTGGTAAAGTTGTAAGCAGAAAAGATTTACCACAAGATGTGAAGATGATTAAGTTATCCAATGGAGCTAGTGTTTATTTTAAAAATACTAACTTTAAAGATGACGAAATCACTTTAAGAGCATTTAGTAAAGGTGGGTCATCTTTAATCTCTGACAAAGATTTCGTTTCTGGTAGATTTGCTGATGAGTTGGTAAATAGTTCAGGGATAGCAGATGTTGATATCGTTTCTTTGATGAAAATGATGTCAAGCAAGAACTTTAATGTGAGCCCTAATATAGGTCAGTTGAATGAGGGATTCAGAGGTTCATCTAATACTGAAGAATTTGAAGAAATGCTTCAATTATTACATTTATACTTTACAGATCCAAGAATAGATGAACAGTCATTCCAATCTTGGAGAGCTAAAAGAACAGATGCTTTGATTAACTCTAAGAGAAACCCACAATCAGTACTTAACGATTCAGTTGGATACATCATGTCGGGTTACCATCCTCGTTCAAAACCACTAACAGAAGAAGACCTAGCTAAAGTAGATATGAACGAAGCAATGAAAGTTTATAAAGCTAGATTTGCAAATGCTGGTGATTTCAACTTTATATTCACAGGTAATTTGGACAAAGTTAATTTTGAAGAATTAGTAGCTAAATATATAGGTTCACTAAACGGCACTAACAAAGCCGAAAATTGGAAAGATGTAGGCGCTAAAATGCCAAAAGGTTCTTTCAACAAAGAATTCAAAAAAGGTATAGACCAAAATAGCCGTGTTATTATGGCATTTACTTCTGATGATTTTAAATATACCCAATCTAATAGACAACTAATTCAGTCATTAGACAAAGTATTAGGAATCAGATTAAGAGAACAACTACGTGAAGAGAAAGGTGGAGTTTACAACGTTAGTGCATTCTCTAGTTTCGATAAATATCCTCATGAAGAAAGTTACATAATTGTTACTTTCGGTTGTGATCCTAATAGAGTCGAAGAACTAAAAGCTGATACTAAGATGATTGTTGAAGAGTTACAAAGAGATTTGATTTCTGATGAGAATATGCAGAAAATCAAAGAAACTCAAAGAAGAGATTTTGAGTTAGCTCAGAAAGACAATAATACGTGGAGTGCATGGATATATAACTCACTTTGGTATGGTGAAGATTTAACTAGCATAGACAATTACATAAAAGTAGTTGAAAAGCTATCTAAGGAAGATATTAGAAATGCGGCAAAGAAATATCTGAATTACAATAGTTTAAAATCATTTGTTCTTGCACCAGAAGAAACTAAGTAAGAACAAATTACTTTTTTAGATTTCTATTTAAAGCCCTCGAACAATTTTTAGTTCGAGGTTTTTTTATTTTTTGTATTCTATCTTTTCAATTCTTATCTTGTGATTATCTCTCTAATAAACCATTCAAATTATTATGAAATATATAGTTTTATTCCTATTTCTAATCGGAGGAAACTCCGCAATCTCCATTGAATATTCAGAAAATCATCTTGGATTAGCAGATGAACTAATAGGTATTAGTGAGATGAATGGTGTTGATGTTTCGGCTATAGCTGTAGAAGTATTAGATTATTTCCAAATCAGTACAGATGTCGAAAACTATCAAGATATAAAGGAAACCTACATTGAGTCATTTAAGAATGATTATCTAATGCAAGTTCGAGAATTATATGTATCGTATTATTCTGAAGAGGATATCAAAGCCTTGATTCAATTTTACAAATCCGAAATAGGAAAGAAAGTTTTAAAAAATACAGATCAACTCAGTAATGATATAGTTCTATCAGCAGAGCTATGGACAGAGAAAATATATTCAAAACTGGAAAGTATGGTAGATGAAGAAAGCAAATGAAATTTTAAACAGTATAAATCCACTCAAACTAACGAAAAAAATTAGTCGTCAGAAAGAACTAGTTGGTAAAGCACCTGGTTCTTTGATTTATACAGGTGAAGTGGTTGATGTACCTGTCGAATTATCTGTTATCAGGTATAGTGAAAGCCATTATGATAGTTTTATACTAAAAAATGCTGCTGATGCTCATGAAGAAAAGGTGTAGATTATATCTCATGGATAAATGTAGACGGAATACACGATGTAGATATAATAAAAACTATAGGTAAGGATTTTGATTTACACTCTCTACTACTCGAAGATATTTTAAATATTGAGCAAAGACCGAAAATAGAGATATATGGAGATAATCTAGTAGTATTCTTCAAGATGATGTATCTAAGAGATGATAAACTAGACATAGAACCTATTAGTTTAGTTTTAGGTCCAAATTATCTGATATCATTTCAAGAGAAAAAGGGCGATATCTTTGATAATGTAAGAGCAAGAATTCAAAATCAAAATGGTAGAATTAGAAAGAGAGGTTCAGATTATCTCCTTTTTGCACTTATGGATGCTGTTGTAGATAATTACTTTGTAGTAATGGAAGATATAGCTGAAAAACTAGAGTTACTTGAAGATAAGCTATTCGAAGAAACAGATAATAAGCTTCTATACGAACTACAACAACACAGAAAACAAATTGTAAATATGAGACGATCGGTTTATCCACTGCGGGAAGTAGTGAATAAGCTAAATAGAGCTGAGTTTGGGATTATTTCAGAGGATACAGAGCGATTTTTTAGAGACTTATATGATCACACAATACAGATTATAGAAACTATTGAGACTTTCAAAGAGACTGTATCATCACTCAAAGATGTGTTTATGACTGGTGTCAGTAATAAGATGAATGAGATAATGAAAGTACTGACTCTAATCGCCACTATATTTATACCAATCACCTTCGTAGCAGGAGTATATGGCATGAACTTCGAGTATATGCCGGAACTTAACTGGGAATATGGGTACGCAAGTGCATGGGGGCTTATGTTACTAATGGGTGGAGCTATGCTGGTTTATTTTAAAAAGAAGAAATGGCTGTAAAATATCAATTTCTAGAAGAATACTTAGACACACTACCTACTATACAACGTCAAATAGTAAAAGAACTAGATAGATATATCATAACCTCTTCAGATAAATTAAATTTCAAATTCAGTTACGGAATACCTTTTTACGAATATATTAAGAATGTCTGCTATATAAATTGTAAGAAAAACGGAATTGTCAATTTAGCTTTTTGGAACGGTAAATATCTGAATGATATACCTGGACTTGAATTCGGAGGGCGAGTTATGATAAAAGCATTTACTTACAAGAGATTAGAAGATAAAAACGAAGAATTATTAGTATACACTCTCCAAGAAGCACTCCGAATTCAACATGAAATTTACTAGAATCTGTAACCAGAATTTCTGATGGCCGTCTAAGAACTAAATTCAATCAACAAATCTTAGGTATAAATTATGATACATATTGCTGGAATGTTTATTCCATTTACATTCTTTCTTTTGGTATTTGGAATTGCTTTTACTTTTTTGAGAACGAGGTCAAAAGAGAGATTAGCACTGATAGATAAAGGAATTGATGCATCTGTCTTTTATGGGGTTAAGAAAAATAAATTAGCATATTGGACACTTAGGTTTGGTGCATTAATGCTCGGTTTTGGTATAGGTCTTCTTGTAGGTTTTGTAATGGCTGATGCTTACAATGATGATATGTACATGGCGCCCCCTATATTCATTTTTTCTGGTTTATTCTGGATAATTGAATTCCTAGTCGAAAGAAAGATAATACAAAAAGACAATAAATAGGACTTTTAATCAATTGGAGGAAAAAGAACTAATAAGGAGAATAAACTCTGGCGAAAAGGAGTTATTCAAACATATAATAAACGAATATAATAACTTCGTTTACTCTATATGTGTGAATATACTTCGCAATCCTGAGGATGCTCGTGATGTTTCGCAAGATACTTTTTACAAAGCATATAAGGCTTTGAAGAGGTATGATGGTACAAAGAGTAAGCTATCTACTTGGCTTTATAAGATTGCTTATAACAAATGTATAGACTTTATTAGAAAGAAAAATAATTTTCTGAATTTAAAGTCATATTTAAAACAGAAAGAGAGTAAGTTTGACTATCAAGAGCACCATTTTGAAAATGAGATAGTTGGAGAATTAATAGCTGAACTTTCTGAAAGTGATTCGGCATTGATTACTTTGTATTATCTAAACGAATTATCAATAAGAGAAATTTCGTTTATAATAGATGACAACGAAAACAATATAAAAGTAAGGTTACATAGAATAAGAAAACAGCTAAAAGAATTAGCTAACAAGAAGTATAACAATGAACTTCAGAAGTGAAAAATATGGATAAAATAGAAGAAATACTAAAAGTAGATTTAGAAAGTAAAGCCGATAATAACTTTACAGATGACACTATGTCTTTTATAAAGAGAAAAGAACGAACAAAGAGGATAGCTCTCGGAGTTCTTATGCTTATAGTTGCAGCTATTTCATTACCATTTATTCCATTCGAATCTTTAAAAATTCAGAATATACCTTACCTTGATTTATCTATTGTTATTAATAGGAATTATGTATTTATAGCATTTACATTTACTATTATACTTTTCTTCGATACACTTTTCAGAAGTTTCTTAAATACGAACCAAGCAAGTAGTACAACAAAATAGCTTACTAATTCGTATTATGCTATATGATGAAAAAAATAATAATTATATTTGCGCTATTAATTAGCACGTGGGCATGTACTAATGCTGACGAAAAACCTAAACATATAGATAAGGAAATAATGAGTAATTCAATTGATACTGCGATATTCGCATCTGGTTGTTTTTGGTGTACAGAAGCTATTTTCCAAGAACTAAATGGAGTGGAAAAAGTAGAATCTGGTTATATAGGTGGAGAAAAAGCAAATCCTTCGTATGAGGAAGTTTGTACAGGAAATACAGGTCACGCTGAAGCAACAAGAATATATTACAATCCAGAAATAATTACATTCAAAGAATTACTTGAAGTCTTTTGGAAGACTCATGACCCCACAACTTTGAATCGCCAAGGGAATGATGTTGGTACACAATATCGTTCGGGCATATTTTACCTAAATGAAGAACAAAAGAATCTTGCTGAAGAATACAAGAAAAAGTTGAACGATGCTGGAATCTATGATAATACAATAGTAACGGAAATCACTGAAGCTAGTGAGTTCTTTGTTGCAGAGAATTATCATCAGAACTACTATAATCAAAACGGTAATCAACCCTATTGCAGCTTTGTTATAACTCCCAAAGTAGAGAAATTCAAAAAAGTATTCGAAGATAAGTTGAAAAAATAATTTTTGAATATTTCAATCTTTTTTATAATTTATCCTTGTCTTATTTTTAATATATTGAGGTAGTTATGAAAAAGTTTTTTCTAATTCTTATTTCTGTAATAGTACTAGCTGTTGTTGGCATTATTACTTATGTGTCAACTGCATTGCCAAATGTAGGTGAGCCGGAAAACATAACAATAGATGTTACACCACAAATGCTCGAAAGAGGTAAATATTTAGCTGAAACAGTTTCTGGTTGTATTGACTGTCACTCTAAAAGAGATTTCTCGAAATGGGCTGGACCTATTAAAAGTGAATCTAAAGGAGGTGGGGGTGAACTTTTTTCTGAAGATATGGGTTTACCAGGTAATATTTATTCTAAGAATCTTACTCCATTTGCTTTAGGAGATTGGACTGATGGTGAGATTTATCGAGCTATTACTAGTGGTGTAAGTAAAGATGGGCATGCACTATTTCCTATTATGCCTTATCATAGTTATGGCAAAGTTGAGAAGAAAGATATTTTTGCAATTATAGCTTACCTTAGAACATTAGAACCAAATAAGAACACTCCTCCAAAGACAGAATTAAACATACCTATGAACCTGATTGTCAATACAATACCTCAAAAAGCTGAGCATAGTTTGAAAGATAATTATGATGACAAAGTTAAGCATGGAGAGTATTTAACTACAATTGCAGCTTGTGCAGATTGTCATACTCCAATGGAAAAAGGAGAATACATAGAAGGAATGAAATTTGCTGGAGGCATGGAGTTTAAATTTCCAAATGGAGATATTAATCGAACTGCAAATCTTACTCCTGATAAAAAAACAGGAATTGGTAACTTTTCTGAAGAACAGTTTGTCTCTAAATTCAAGTCTTATGCAGATAGCAATTATGTTATTCGAGATTTAGATGCTGGTGAAGTCAATACTATGATGCCTTGGTTGGTATATAGAAATATGAAAGAAGATGATTTGAAAGCAATTTATTCATATCTTATGACATTGAAACCTGTCAAAAACGAAATTAAATTATTTGAGAAGAAAAAGGAAAGTTAGAAAATGTATAAATTGTTAGCTTTATTAGTGATGTTGTCTTTTGTAACGGTAACAGCACAAGAGGACTTAATCGAAAAGAATTTCCCAAAAATTGGTGTGAATGGTAATTACAGAAGCTCTACACCCCAACCACTTAAAATTTTAGATGATTTAGGCGGTGAAGATAAAGTCTGGGATTATTCTACTCTAACAAATACTCAAGATTTGGAACAAGTCTTCTGGAAACCTATAACTGATGCATCTACTGTGGCTCAGAATACATTTCCAACTGCTACTTATTTTCAAACACCATCATATATAACAGCTGTAACTAATTATATTTCTGCTGATCAAAATTCACAAAAACTATTGGGCTACAAAATAAATACGGACTATTTGAAATTTGATAAACCAGTAAATTACTATCCGTATCCTATGAAGTTTGGTCAAATATATGAGTCAGAATTCTCATACGATTATCTTGGAAAAGCTCAGGGTAAATATACTGTAGTATATGATGGCTATGGTAAATTACAATTACCTGATATTACTATTGATAATGTGTTCAGACTAAAGCTTACTTTTAGTACTGTCTTCGAAGAAGAACCAAATGACACTATCAAATCTACAGAATTTCAGTTTATCAATCCTGAAACTGGTAGACTTCTATTCACAGTATTAGAAGTATCTCCTGCTGAGAATCCTGAACAGAAAATATATAATTATCAGTACTTAGTATCTCCGATTATAACATCGGTTAATGAAGATCTAAGTGCTAAGACAGAAATCTATCCTAATCCATCTTCTAATTTCATCAGTTTAGATGTACCTAACAGCATAATTTTAGATTATGATATAGTTGATATGAATGGGAGTATAATTATAAGTTCTGACTTTGTGAGTACAATAGATATATCGAATTTAGCGGCTGGTACTTATTTCGTGAAAGCTAATTTAGTAAATAATGAAGTAGTCTTGAAAAAGTTTGTAAAGCAATAATTTAAAGAATAGAATTAGAAAAATATAAAGCCGTTTTAGATATACTAGAACGGCTTCTCATTGAAAAAACTATTTTTCTTCTTGGCTGACTTTGCAAGTCTGAATGCCAAAGATAGTATATAGTGGACAGAAACTAATAAATGAAGTTAGTAGAAAAACTACAGCTAATATTAGTAGTATAGTACCGAGTAATCCAGAAATAACACCTGTGAAGAAAAGTACAGCTACTATAACTGCAATTATTATTCTTAGTATTCTGTCAGCAGAACCCATATTCTTTTTCATAAAAACACCTTTAAAAAAGTTAATTATTATTTAAGAGTATTAACTCTTTAATCTAAGCTTTTAACTAATTAAATACAAATAAATTTAAAAATAAAGTTAATTTAACGACATGGAAACTAATACGATAATAGAGATAGTAGGGACAATCCTCAATTTAGCATTTTTAATCTTAGTTATACGAGAGAATATATGGTGTTGGTTGTTTGGTATACTAGGTTCTTTGGTAAGTATCTATTTATTTATTGAAACTAAACTCTATTCAGAGTCTATACTTTACAGCTACTATGTCATAATGGGAGTCTATGGTTGGCGTAAATGGTCTTCTAATAATGATGAAAAACCATTAAGGGTCTCTGAAACATCCCTTATAGTCCATGTTGGGTGGATATTGTTTTCTACTGCATTAGCTATTTCATTAGGCTGGCTATTCAACAATTATACTGATGCAAATAATCCTTACTTTGATGCGTTTACTACGATATTTGCATTTCTAGCCACTTACTTTGAAGCAATAAAGCTTAGGTCAGCTTGGTTCTATTGGATTGCTATTAATGGGCTTTCAATATGGTTGTATTTGCAAAGAGGATTAGAGATTTATTCAGTACTTATGTTAATTTATTTTATTTTGTCTTTCGTTGGTTTACTGAAATGGCAAAAAAGCTATATTCAATCTAAAATGGAATTATTATGATAAAAAGAATTTTACTATTTATAACAGCCGGTTTGCTACTAACTTCTTGTATAGAGATTAATGTACACTATATCATAAACCCAGATAAATCTGGTAAAGTTGAGACTAGTTATCTTATGCCTGTTGATCCGATGGGCTTTGGTGTTTCACTTGATGACCCAGAAGGTAAAGCAATGGAAGAAATGTACAAAATGTTCGATGAGTATCCTGGTGTTAGTACTTGGAACAACATAAAATATGAATTCATCAACGATTCGGCAGATCTTATTATAAGCGCTACTGGATATTTCGATAATTTCAATAGCTTGAAAGAAAAAGGAATGCTTCCTTATGAAATACAAAAAGAAGGAAAAGACACATATTTTACCTTTAAGACTTACTTAGATTCCGTACACACTGAAGTAGAAAAATCTGAATTAAAATCCTTAGATGAACTAGGAATAACAGAAAAAGACCTCCAAGACTCGGTTCGCAAGCTGAAAAGAAACTACAAGAAAGGATTGGGTATGTTCGCCATGATGATGAGTAATATCGAATTCAACACTACTTACGAATTCGCGGGTACTATCTCTACTCCTAATGGTAATAAAATAGGGGATGGTTCTAAATTCAAAGTTGGTCTAGATGGTATGAAATTCCAAAACTATATGATGGAAGAGATGGACAATGACGAATATTATGAAAGTATAATAAGAGGCGCTTCGCCTTTCGATGTAGATACTGAGCCATCAGAAAACAAAGAAATGAAAAGAATGGTATTAGAGTTCCTATCTGGTGAGAAAGAAGATATAAGTAAGATCAAAGTAGATTTCGGCAAACCAAAATTCGACTACAAGAAAGAGCTAAAGAAAGCTAAGAAAGATTGGGATAGCTGGAAGAAGAAAAATGCCAAGTACAAAGAAGAAAATGATATGAAGAAGTCTTAGAAGTGGAGATAATCCAAGTCCAATGGATTATAATTCGGGGACATATATTTTCAACTTTGTTGATAATAATAAAGTTTATTCAACGAATAAAGTACAAATAATCAGATGACAAGAGCATTTATATTATTATTTTTTCTGTCTCTATTAATCTCGCTTAACATATATGCAGAGAAGTTGTGGGTTCAATCAAAACCACCAAAACAATCAAATGAAGGAGTAAATATGTTGATGTGTTTAGACAGCAATAATTGTTTTGCAATAGGTGATATGAATGATAGAATAATTCTATATAACTCTACAAATCAAGGGCAAAGTTGGTCAGAGGTACTTGAGAAATATGACAATGAGAATACAGAAATTGTGAATGTGTTTAAATGTTTTATGACGGAAGTAAATAATTTTTATATTACTTATACTGATAGAGTTGCGCTAGAGTTAAGTAATGATGGTGGTAAAACATTTAGAACAATTTTATTCGGAGATTTATCTGAGAATGAGAATGATCTTTTCTTTGATATTACATTTTATAAAGATTCTATCTCTGCTGGTATAACAAGAAATGCTTTAGTTTATACTTCAGATAATTGGGAAACTAATAGTATAGTAACTATTCCCGACTCAATTACTTCAAATGACCCTATATACTTCATAGATTCTAACAATATAGTATTTTCAAGAGTCGATTATCATAATACCGATTTTATCAAATACGATATAGTTAATAAGGATTGGACTATATGGAGTAGAGGTGAGTTAGTTGATATTAAATATGAAGATTTCAATTATCTGCAATTCATAAATGACACATTGGGATATGGTTGTGGAGGCAAGTTAAATGGTATTGGTGGGCAATCAAATGATATAATTTGGAAAACTACAGACAAGGGTAGAACTTGGATAAAACTGATGGATCAGTTGAATTACCCAGGCTTTGGCATGAGGCAATTATCATTTAGGAATGAACTTCATGGGATAGCTGTAGGTAGTTGGGGCAAAATATTCGAAACAACAGATGGGGGTGAAAGTTGGTTTCAGTATCCAGTGCGAGAAGAAATGGCTAGTTTGGGTACTAGAATAACTTGGGCAGGTTCAGTGGCGTTATTTACAACATGGAATAAGGGTATTTTCCGCCTAGAAACAGTTACAGATGTGGAAGAATTAAATTCAGATGAAAAGTTTAGAGTATTCCAATCAGGCGATAACTTAGAAATTGCTATTAATGATGAATCTTATTCGAATTATAGTTTCAGCTTATACAACAGTTCCGGTCAATCACTGCTGACTAGAGATATAAAATCAAGTTTTGGCTTCGTCTTCGAACCAGTAGATTTGATAGACCTTACAAATGGGGTCTACTATTACACTATTTCCAAGAATAATGGTGCAGAGTTCAATGGGAAGTTAGTGATTGTGAAGTAAGTTGGAGTAAGTTTAGGGGGATTTGAGACAGCCACGTCCTTTCAGTCCTCGCTGTGACAGATAAAAAACCCGTCACCTCATCACCCCAAAATTAACACTGCCATAAGTGCCTACTCGACCACGATTAGTGAAGCCACTGGTGAGGTCATCTCTATAAACTATCTCATTTTGAATTTCTGGGATTAAGTAGTTCCTATTGCTAGCTGCCGAGCGGAATAGTATTTTAGCTTTTGGTTTTGCAACACGTTTTATTTCATTCCATACTTTTAGCTGAGTTTCTTTATCTTCCCAAAACCAATCAAAATGGTCAAGTAGAATAATATGCGAATAGCTATTGTCCGGACTATTTTTGAGTTGATTGTAAAATGTATCAGTAACAAGCTTTACTTTCCCAACATTTTGGTGTAGTAACTCAAAGTTTTCTTCATTCAAATAATTAGGGCAAGTTTCCTTAGAGTATTGTCCTTTTATATATAAGTACCAGAAGTAGTTTTGAGAAAGTGGAAATTCTTTGAATACAGTTCTTAACGACCCAACTATGAAATCATACATATTATGATAATCATTATGTACTTCGACTAGTTTGGATTGTGCATCTGGTATACCTAGAAAAGCAAGAGTAAATTTATTCTTCAAGAGAAACTTAGCTGCAATATTATGAAATAGTATTTTTTCTAATTCTAAATATAATTGGTATTGCTCTTCGAGAGTGACGCAATTAACCATCTCATTTACTTTGTTCCTAAGCTTCTTGTTTAACTTGAGATGATAATAAAACCCTCGAGCTATTAACCCCGAAGTACCGTAGTGATAAAATGGTAATTTGGATGTGAAATAATGCTTCTTATTAGTCCAAAACTTATATGCAGAAGGGGAGAGCGAAGGTTTAAATTCATCAAGTAGAAGCTCAATATCTTTATATTGACCATATCCGAACAAATCAAAAAGCGTATCATGACTAGTATTCTTGATTGCTACAAATTTCAATTCAGCTAAAGCATTCTGAGCAGGATTCAGGTCTACTGAAGTTATAGAGTGAGGAGAATCGAGTAGATAGTCGAGAACATTGTCCCCAGCACTAGTGATAGTAAGTACATCACTTTCTTTATTTAAGTCCAATAATTTTCTATCTATAGCGGGGTCTTCCCAACTAGAATTGAAAATTAATTGATCTTTAACAAAATATTTGAATAAAAAATTCAATAAATCAAAAACTTTTATTTAGATTGCAAACCTTGTTCTGACAAAATATGATAATTTAGAATTGAAAAAAGAATAAATCAGGGATATTTTGAAATTATTTTCAAAAAAACTTGGATATTAAATTTCAATCAACTAATTTTGTAAGCTCAATAATATTGGGGCAGGTACCGAAGCGGTCAACCGGGGCAGACTGTAAATCTGCTGGGAAATCCCTACGGAGGTTCGAATCCTTCCCTGCCCACAAGTATTTGATATTGCATAGCATGCGGGAGTAGCTCAGTTGGTAGAGCATCAGCCTTCCAAGCTGAGGGTCGCGGGTTCGAGTCTCGTCTCCCGCTCTAAAAACTATCGTATATTGAGTAGCCAGCAAAAAAGAAATTAGGAATTGAGATACAAAATATCTCAATTTTTTTTCTGTATGAAGTGTGTGTGCTGGTGTAGCTCAGATGGCCAGAGCGCATCCTTGGTAAGGATGAGGTCGGCGGTTCAATTCCGCTCACTAGCTCAAAAAGAGGATAGAAACATGGACTTACACACGGGTGTAGCTCAATTGGTAGAGTAGTGGTCTCCAAAACCATTGGCTGTGGGTTCAAGTCCTACCACCCGTGCTAACTTTTAAATAAAGAGTTTTTTATGATAGCGAAAATTAAAAAAGTAACTGAAGAAGTAACTGCAGAGATGAAAAAAGTTGCTTGGCCTTCAAGGGAACACCTTTGGAAGTCAAGTCAAATTGTCGTTGTAGTATCTATTATTATTACGCTTATTGTCTCAGTGTTTGACTGGATAATATCTAATGGCGTTAATACATTGTTTTCTTCATTCTAAGTAAAAAGAAAGATTAATATATGCATGATCCACAGGCACTAGAAGAAGAAAGGAAAAAACCCAATTGGTACGCTATACGTACTTTTACGGGACACGAAGCTAAGGTTAAGAACTTAATCGAAGTCGAATCTAAGAGAATTGGAATCGACGATAGGATAATAGAAGTTATTATACCTGAAGAAACAGTGTTCGAGGTAAGAGGCGGTAAACGTCGTACTAAAACAAGGAATTTCCTACCTGGTTACATCATCTTGCACGCGGTTTTAGACCTAAAAGTACAAGATGTTATTCAGAATTTACCTTCTGTAGTTAGCTTTGTAGGACGTCGTAACGACGCTACTCCTCTTCGTAAAGATGAAGTAAGTAGAATAATCGGCCGACTAGAAGAAAGAAAGGATATTGCGACTATAGATACGCAGTTCCAAATCGGAGACCCAGTAAAGGTAATCGATGGTCCTTTCAATACTTTCTCTGGTTCGGTGAAAGAAGTGAATAACGAAAAACAAAAATTGAAAGTAGAAGTTGGTATTCTAGGACGTAAAACTCCAGTTGAGCTTGACTTTAGTCAAGTTGAAATAGAAAATCCAACAGATAATAATTAATATTTAAATAAAAGAGTTTATAATGGCTAAAAAAGTTGCTGGTACATTCAAGCTGCAGTTAAAAGCCGGTGAAGCGTCAATGGCCCCACCAGTAGGTCCTGCTTTCGGTCAAAGAGGTTTGAATGGTATGGAATTCGTAAAGGCATTTAACGCTTCTACGCAGAATGATAAAGGACTTATCATTCCTGCGCAAGTGACGTTTTTTGCAGACAAGTCTTTTACGTTTGTTACCAAATCGCCTCCTGCTGCAGTACTAATAAAAAATATACTAAAGTTGAAAAGTGGTTCAGGTGAACCCAATAAGACAAAGGTTGGAGTTATCACTCGTGCACAATGCGAGGAAATAGCTAAAATTAAAATGGAAGATTTGAATTGTTCATCTATGGATTCTGCTGTTGATATGATCAAAGGAACAGCTAGAGCTATGGGCGTTAACTTCAAAGGTTAATTTTATCTATTATAATTATTGGAAAACAAAATGAACAAACATGGTAAAAAGTACGCAGCAATTGCTACTAAAATAGACAAGAATAAAAAGTATTCCGTAGATGAAGCCATTGAATTTATCAAATCAAACCCATCTGCAAAATTCGACGAGTCGTTCGAAATCTCTATGAATTTAGGGGTTGATCCTCGTAAATCTGACCAAAATATCCGTGGTACTGTATCTTTACCTCACGGTACTGGTAAATCAGTAAGAGTATTAGTATTCGCTAAAACTCCTAAAGATAAAGAAGCACTGGATGCTGGAGCAGATTACGCTGGACTAGACGAATACGTTGAAAAAATCAAATCTGGTTGGGCTGACGTAGATGTAATAGTTGCAACTCCTGACGTAATGGGTGAAGTTGGTAAACTAGGTCGTGTTTTAGGACCTCGTGGACTAATGCCTAATCCTAAGGTAGGAACAGTTACTTTTGACGTAGCTAAAGCAGTCGAAGAACTCAAAGCTGGTAAGATCGAGTACCGTGTTGACAAATCAGGTAATATAGCTGGTGCTGTTGGCAAATGTACTTTCTCTGCTGACGCTTTGAAAGATAACGTAAGCTTATTCTATGAAACTATATTGAAAAGCCGTCCATCATCAGCTAAAGGTAAATACATTAAAAATGTTTACGTTAGTTCGACTATGGGTCCTAGCTTATCAATAGATGAAAGTAGTTTTAAATTAAGCTAATAACAAAGAAACAAACAAAAAATTTACGCACTCTAATTAAATGCTTCTACATTTAATCCATTTTTGGATAACAAAAGGTAACTAAACAATGATTACATTAGAGAAGAAAAAACAAATAGTCGAAGAGATACAGGGATATCTTGAGAAAGCTAGTGCTGCTTATCTAATTGACTTTGAATTCATGACCGTTGCAGAATCGAACAAATTTCGTTCGGCTTTGAGAGAAGGTGGTTTTGATTACAAAGTAGCTAAGAACACTGCGTTCCGTCGTGCTATCGAAGGCAATGAGAAATTTGCTTTCCCAGAGACGGATTTCAAGGGTTATTCGGGTATGGTATTCGGTTATGAAGATCCAGTTACTCCTGCTAAAATCATCAAGAAAGCTTTCGATGACAAAGAAAGACCAAAGTTAAAAGCAGCCATCATAGATGGTAAGTACTTCGATAGTACTCAGCTTAAAACATTGGCTTCATTGCCTACGAAAGAAGATATCATGGCTGCAATCGTTGGTTCTATCAACGCTCCAGCTTCTGGTATTCATGGTGCAATTAGTGCAGTAATGCGTGATCTAGCTAACGTGATACACGTAGCAATTAAATCAAAAAGCGATGTCGCTTAATTTTATTAAATAGTAAACAATATTTTTTTATTAGGAGTTTAATATGTCTGATATAGTAGAAAAGCTAGTAGACCAAATTGGTGCTTTAACATTAGTTGAAGCTGCAGCTTTAAAAGAAGCGTTAGAAGAAAAATTCGGTGTTAGCGCTGCTGCACCAATGATGATGGCTGCTGCTGGTGGTGGAGACGCTGCTGGTGCTGAAGAAGCTAAAGATAGCTTTGATGTAGAATTGACTGACATTGGAGCTAGCAAGCTTAATGTTATCAAAGCAGTTAGAGAAATCACTGGTCTTGGCTTGAAAGAAGCTAAAGAAAAAGTTGAATCTGCTCCTTGTATCGTAAAAGACGGTGCTAATAAAGCAGAAGCAGACGAACTTAAAGCTAAGCTTGAAGAAGCTGGTGCTAAAGTTACGTTAAAATAATTCTTTGAATTAATCGGCTAGGCAATACAACAATATTGCTTAGTCGATATATTTTTAAAAAAAGTATTGATAAATTTATCTAATAAAAAACATATTCTGATATAGATCCAGGGTTTTTTGACCAAATACCTTACTTAGGTGCTTTGTCAAAAAATCCTTTTCCTGTATAAAGAACACGAAGAAATCGGAGTACTTCAAATATGAGTGCCATTACTAAGGAAATTATTAATTCTACGTTAGTCCAAAAATACCCGAAGTTATCTACTTCACGTGGTATCCACAGACTAAGAGATAGAGTTACCTTTGCAAAATCTAATATTTCTAAATCTAATTATCCGGATTTGTTGAACATTCAACTAGAAGCGTATGACGACTTCTTACAAGAGAATGTTCCACCTCACAAAAGAGAGATGAAAGGACTACAACAGTCTTTCCATCAGAATTTCCCTATTTTAGATAATTCAGAAATATTTCAATTGGAATTCATCGAATATACAATTGAAAAACCTAAATATGCTGAAGAAGAATGTAGAGAAAGAGAGCTTACTTACTCAAAACCACTAAAAGCTAAACTTAGATTGTCTAGTAAAGCTGATAAAGAATCTGAAGATTATATAGAAGCTGTTGAACAAGAAGTATATCTTGGTAACATCCCTTCTATGACTCCAAAAGGTACTTTTATCATAAATGGTGCAGAGAGAGTAATCGTATCACAAATTCACCGTTCACCAGGTGTATTCTTTGATGATGCAGTTCACCCTAACGGAACACGTATTTATTCTGCTCGTATCATACCTTTCAGAGGGTCATGGGTAGAGTTTACTACTGATATACACGAAATTATGTATGCGTATATCGATAGAAAGAAAAAGTTTCCTGTTACTACATTACTTCGTGCTATCGGATATTCTTCTGATGAAGATATCTTATCACTTTTCGGTCTAGCTAATGACTTCAAATTAACTGATGTTGCTGAAGAACACATTGGTCGTAAAATTGCATCTGATGTAATAGATATGGCTACTGGTGAGATCATAGCTACTCGTGATATGGTATTGGACGAAGAACTATATAAGAAATTAAAAGAATCAGATGCTGAAGATATAAAACTTTACGGTTTTATAGATCCAACTGATGAGCCACTTATCGCTCGTACTATAACTAAAGATACTTCTCGTAATAGAGATGACGCTTTGGAATCAATATATAGAACTTTAAGATCAAGTGAGCCACCAGATGTAGAAACAGCTGAACTATTATTAGAAAGATTATTTTTCAGCGAAAAAAGATATGATTTAGGTATAGTAGGTAGATACAGATTGAACGATCGTTTAGGTCTTGATATCGATGAGAGTGTTACTACTTTGACTAATACTGATATCGTTGAGATTATCAAACAACTTATAGAGTTACATACAGCTAAACATACTGGTGACGATATTGACCACTTAGGTAATCGTCGTGTCAGAACAGTTGGAGAGCAATTGGGCTCCCAATTTAATGTTGGTCTAGCTCGTATGGCTCGTACTATCAAAGAAAGATTAAGTATTCATGATGGCGAAAACCTAACTCCTTCTGAGTTAGTTAATGCTAGAACTATCAGTTCAGTTGTGAATCAATTCTTTGGTACTAACCAACTATCTCAGTTTATGGATCAAACGAATCCGTTAGCAGAGATTACTCATAAAAGAAGAACATCAGCATTAGGCCCAGGTGGTCTAACGAGAGAAAGAGCAGGTTTCGAGGTACGTGACGTTCACTATACACATTATGGTCGTCTATGTCCTATCGAGACTCCTGAGGGACCGAATATTGGTCTTATCTCATCTCTTGCAATTCATGCAGAAATTAATACTTTAGGATTTATCCAAACTCCTTATCGTAAGGTAGTAAATGGTGTAGTTACTGAAGAAATCGAATATTTGACTGCTGAGAAAGAAGATGGTAAAGTAATTTGTACGTGTTCGACACTTACAGATGAAAATGGAAAACTAATCGGTGACAGAGTTAAAGCTCGTCAATCTGGTGATTTCGTGTTAGTATCTGCAGAAGAAGTAGATTACATAGACGTATCAACTGATCAGATTACTTCTCTTGCATCATCTATGATTCCTTTCTTAGAGCATGATGATGCCAACCGTGCCCTGATGGGTGCGAATATGCAACGTCAAGCAGTACCGTTATTGAAACCCAAAGCACCTATCGTAGGTACTGGTATGGAAGCAAAAGCGGCGAAAGATTCTAAGACTATGATATTAGCAGAGTCTGATGGTATAGTAGAATATGTGAGTGCGAAAGAAATTCGCGTTCGCTACGAAGATAAGAGAACAGAAGATGATAAATTAACTGGCTTCGAGTTCGAAGAAGTTAAAACTTACAAATTATTAAAGTTCTTTAGAACTAACCAAGATACTTGTATCAACCAAAAGCCACTAGTATTAGCTGGACAAAAGGTTGTAGTGGGGCAACCACTATGCGATGGTGCTTCTACTGAGCAAGCAGAACTTGGTCTTGGACAAAACGTTTTAGTAGCTTTCATGCCTTGGAGAGGGTACAACTTTGAGGATGCGATTATCGTTTCTGAAAGATTTGTAGCTGAAGACGTATTTACTTCTATTCATATAGAAGAATTTACACTTCAAGTAAGGGATACTAAGCGTGGTGAAGAAGAATTCACACGTGAGATTCCTAACGTAAGTGAAGAATCAACGAAAGACCTAGACGAACATGGTATCATCCGTTCTGGAGCTAAAGTAGGTGAGGGTGATATCCTCATCGGTAAGATTACTCCAAAAGGTGAAACAGATCCAACTCCAGAAGAGAAATTACTAAGAGCAATCTTCGGTGATAAAGCTGGTGATGTGAAAGATGTTTCTCTAAAAGGTAGTCCTGGACTGAAAGGTGTGGTTATCAATACAAAACTATTCTCTAGAAGAGTATTGACTACTGACAAAGAAATCAGAACAAGAGAAAGAAAACGTAAAGAAGCAATCGCAAGAAGAGAACGTAAAGTTATCAAACAAGTTGATGAAGAATTCATCAGCAGATTGGGTGGAATACTAGAAGATAAGAAAATCTTAGGTATGAAGCTTAATAATAACGTGAACGTATATCGTGGTGGATCAAATGTAACTACAGCTGATTTGCTTGATAAATTCGAAGAAGGATTGCTAAAACCAGAATTGCTAGATGTTGACGCAGGTATAGTAGAAGACGAAAAAACTTCTTCATTGTTGAAGGATTTATATGTTAACTACTTGAAATACAGAAATGATGTCAAAACTGACTTCAAAACTGAGAAAAACAAATTAGCAGCTGGTGATGAATTGCAACCAGGTATCTTACAGATGGCAAAAGTATACGTAGCAAAAAAACGTAAACTACAAGTTGGAGATAAGATGGCGGGTCGTCACGGTAACAAAGGTATTGTATCCAAAGTTGTAAAACTTGAAGATATGCCGTTCTTACCAGATGGTACTCCTGTCGATATCGTACTAAACCCACTTGGTGTACCTTCACGTATGAACTTGGGACAATTGTATGAGACTGCACTTGGTTGGGCTGGCGATAAACTGGGTGTACACTTTGCTACTCCTATTTTCGACGGTGGAACCTGGGAAGAAGTTGGAGACTTCTTAGAGGAAGCTGGTTTACCACGTAACGGTAAAACTAAGCTTATAGATGGTAGAACTGGAGAAGCTTTTGATCAAGAAGTAACAGTTGGGTATATTTATATGCTTAAACTATCTCACTTGGTTGAAGATAAACTTCACGCTCGTTCTATCGGTCCTTACTCACTTATTACTCAGCAACCTCTTGGTGGTAAAGCACAATTTGGTGGTCAGAGATTAGGAGAGATGGAAGTTTGGGCACTAGAAGCTTATGGAGCAGCTCATACTCTGCAAGAAATGCTAACTCTCAAGTCAGATGATGTACAAGGTAGAGCGAAGATGTACGAAGCTATTGTAAAAGGTGATAACTTACCTAACCCTAATATACCTGAATCTTTCAACGTATTAGTAAGGGAACTACAAGGTCTTTGTTTAGATATAGAAATTGAATAAACTAAAAAAATATAAATAGGAGTACTCCTATGCAATCAATACCATTACCGAAAAAAGGTTACAATAAGATTTCCATCAAGATTGCTTCGCCGGATGACATATTAAATAGGTCAAGAGGAGAGGTAACTAAACCGGAAACCATCAATTACAGGTCATTTAGACCAGAGAAAGATGGGCTTTTCTGTGAAAAAATCTTCGGTCCAATCAAAGATTGGGAATGTGCTTGTGGTAAGTATAAGAGAATTAGATACAAAGGTATTGTATGTGATAGATGTGGGGTAGAAGTTACCCAAAAATCTGTACGTCGTGAACGTATGGGGCACATCATGCTTGCAGTCCCTGTTGTCCATGTATGGTTCCTACGTACACTGCCTAGTAAAATAGCAGGTATTTTGGGAATGACAACGAAAGATGTAGAGCGTATCGCTTACTATGAATCTTATGTTGTTGTTCAGCCAGGTGGGACTGGACTTCAAATCAAAGATTTGTTGACTGAGGAACAGTATCTAGAGGTTATGGACTCATTGCCTCCTGAACACTTCGAATTAGATGATGAAGACGAAGCTAAATTCGTAGCTCTAATTGGTGGAGAAGCAATCAAAGAACTTCTAAAAAGGGTTAAACCTATAGAAGACTATCACAGATTAAAAGAAAGATTAAAAACTGAAACTTCGCAAACTAGAAAGAAAGATATTCTAAAACGTTTGACTATCTTAGATGCATTCGGTCCGAACGCTGAAAAAGAAATGCCAAATGATCCAGATTGGATGGTTTTAGATATTATTCCAGTTATTCCACCAGACCTAAGACCGCTTGTGCCTTTGGAAGGTGGTAGATTTGCGACTTCTGATTTGAATGACCTTTATAGAAGGGTAATCATCAGAAACAACAGATTAAAAAGACTAATTGATATCAAAGCTCCTGAAGTAATTCTTAGAAATGAGAAGCGTATGCTTCAAGAATCTGTAGATGCACTATTCGATAATTCGAGAAGAGCAGTACGTAGTGATTCACAAAGAGCATTGAAATCTTTAGCTGATACATTGAAAGGGAAATCTGGTAGATTCCGTCAGAACTTACTTGGTAAACGTGTTGACTATTCTGGTCGTTCGGTTATCGTTGTAGGTCCTGAGTTGAAATTACACGAATGTGGTCTCCCTAAAGATATGGCTGTCGAACTATTCAAACCTTTTATCATACGTAAGTTGATAGAGCGTGGATATGTTAAAACAGTTAAATCGGCTAAAAAATTAGTTGAAAGAAAAACTGATGAAGTATGGGATATTCTAGAGAAAGTTATTCAGGGTCACCCTGTTATGCTTAATCGTGCTCCTACGCTACACCGTTTGGGTATCCAAGCTTTCCAACCAAGATTGGTCGAAGGTAAAGCTATTCAGCTTCACCCATTAGTATGTACTGCATTCAACGCCGATTTTGACGGTGATCAGATGGCAGTCCATCTACCAATTAGTTATGAAGCACAATTAGAGGCTTTCCTACTAATACTTGCGCCGCATAATATTATGCACACGCAAAACGGTGATCCAATTGCAGTTCCTTCTCAAGATATGGTCTTGGGTGTGTATTATCTTACGAAACACAAACCGGATGCTAAAGGCGAAGGTAAAATGTTTGGTAATACAGAAGAAGTTAAGTTAGCTTACGACAATAAAGTTGTCGACTTACACGCTAAAATTAAACTTCGTTGGAATGGTAAAATGGTTGAAACTACAGTTGGTAGAGCAATGTTTAACGATATTGTTCCTCCAGAAATGGGCTTCATCAATGAGTTATTAACTAAGAAAAGACTAAGACAAATTATCGGTTCTTGTTTCAGAACAACTGGACTTGATGTTACTGTCAAATTCTTAGATAAACTAAAAGAACTTGGTTTCTTCTATGCAACTCGTGGTGGTTTATCTGTAAGTATTCATGATGTTAAAATCCCTGAATTAAAAACTAAAATAATTGACGCTGCTGATAAGAAAGTAGAAGGCATCGAGATGGCATACATCAATGGTGTAATCAGTGGTGGTGAAAGATATAACAAGATAATTGATACATGGTCAAATGCTACTAATAAAGTAGCTGATAAACTTTACTCAGAAATAGCAAAAGACAAACAAGGGTTTAACTCTTTTTGGATGATGCTTGACTCTCAAGCGAGAGGGTCTAAAGAGCAAATTCGTCAGTTAGCTGGTATGCGTGGTCTAATGGCGAAACCGAAGAAATCAGTTTCTGGTTCTACAGGTGAGCTAATTGAAAATCCGATTATCTCTAACTTCAAGGAAGGTCTATCTATCCTTGAGTACTTTATCTCTACTCACGGTGCTCGTAAAGGTCTAGCCGATACAGCATTGAAAACAGCAGATGCGGGTTATCTAACTCGTAGATTGCATGACGTAGCTCAAGATATGATCATAACTGATCGTGATTGTGGTACGATAAGGGGTGTGGAGATGGAAGCACTGAAAGATGGGGAAGAGGTTAAAGAGCCACTTTACGAAAGAATCTTAGGACGTGTGGCACTAGTAGATGTACATGATAATATATCAGACGAATTACTTGTCAAAGGTGGAGAAATCATCGATGAGAATATTGCTCAGAAGATTGAGGGTTCATCAGTAGAGAAAATTAATATACGTTCTGTATTAACATGTGAAAATCGTCGTGGTGTTTGTGCTAAGTGTTACGGGCGTAATATGTCAACTTCACGTCTTGTAGATGTTGGGGAAGCAGTTGGTACTATAGCTTCACAATCAATCGGTGAACCTGGTACACAGCTAACACTAAGAACGTTCCACACAGGTGGTTCTGCTTCATTAGTAGCTTCACAATCGACAGTTAATGCTAAATTTGACGGTATTATTCAGTTCGAGAATATGAGAACTGTATCTTATAATGGTGAATCAGGCGAGATTACAATCGTAGTTTCTCGTAGTGGTGTTATCAATCTAATTGATCCAGAATCTAACCGTAAACTAACTTCTTATGACGCAACTTATGGTGCTACTATCGAAATTCAAGATGGTGATAAAGTTACTAAAGGACAGCTGTTATACGAATGGGATCCATATAACTCATCAATCGTTTCGGAAGTTGCGGGTAAAATTAACTATAAAGATTTATTACCTAATGTAACTTATCGTGAAGTAAATGATGAGCAAACTGGTCACATTACAAAAGTTGTTATTGATTCTAGAGATAGAACTAAATCTCCAACTATTGAAATACTTGATAAAGCAGGTGAAGTAATACGTACATACAATATTCCATCTCGTTCTCAACTTAGAGTTGAAAACAACGAAGATATTGGATCTGGTACGCAATTAGTTAAGATTCCTAGAGACATGGGTCGTACAAGAGATATCACGGGTGGTTTACCTAGGGTAACTGAATTGTTCGAAGCTCGTTCTCCACATAATCCAGCTATTGTTACTGAGATTGATGGTATCGTATCATTTGAAAAACCTAAGCGTAATCAACGTGTTGTGAGAATAACTTCACTTGATGAAAAGACAGAATCAGAATACTTAGTACCTGTAGGACGTCATATATTGGTTCAAGAGAAAGACTTTATTCGTGCTGGTGATAGAATCTCTGAAGGCTCGATCAACCCTCACGATATATTGAAAATTAAAGGACCAAACGCTGTACAGGAATACTTAGTAAATGAAATACAAGAAGTTTACCGTATGCAAGGTGTTAAGCTGAATGATAAGCACATAGAAGTAATTGTAAGACAAATGCTTCAAAAAGTGAAAATCATTGACTCTGGTGATACACACATGCTAGAAAACGAAAACTTCGATAAGATTAAGTTTATAGATGATAACGAAGCAGTTAAATCACTAGTAGTCGTTACTGACAAAGGTGATTCTAACTACAACGAGAATTATCTATATCCAAGAAGAAAAGTAAAAGCTGTAGTTAAGGACTTGAAGAAGAAAGGTAAGACTCCTCCTGAATTCAGACCAGCAGAGCCATCTATAGGTGAACCAATATTATTAGGTATCACTCAGGCATCTCTGAAAACTGAAAGTTGGCTGTCCGCTGCTTCGTTCCAACAAACGACTGCTGTTCTATCTGACGCTTCTATTTCTGCTAAGGTTGATTACTTGAAAGGCTTGAAGGAGAATATCATACTTGGTCAACTAATACCTGCTGGTACTGGTTTACGTAAGTATCAAGATATGCATATAGCAAGTACTATAGGTAATATATTCGGACATAATCCGAAACCAATCGAAGAAGAAGAAACAGAAGAGAAAGTAGAAGCTTAATCTACTAACTTAATATCAAATTACAAAAGCCGAATTAGTTAATACTGATTCGGTTTTTTTTGTTGAAAATATGTTTAAATTTAGATAGGATTCTTTTAAATTAAGATTAATTGTAGAATAGTTATTCTTAATAATCTATTCAAATTAACTATATTGTAATCTGAATAAACTAAAAACGCATCATTTAATATGAAATATGCAATTATAATTATATCAATTATTCTTTTAAATTTGAACTCCCTCAAAGCCAATGAGTTCGAATTTATTAATCGATTTACGAATACAAACCGTACTAACCAATATATATCTACAATAGATCAAGAATATAATATATTTATTACTGGAGGTTTTGAGGAACCGATTAATTTCAATCCTAATTCTGAAGAAAGTGAATTAAAATCTAATGATTATTCTGACATTTATCTTGCTAAATTAGATTCGGAGGGTAACCATATCTGGTCTCATAGTTTTGGAGGTGAAGGTAGTCAAATATCTTATACTCTGACTATAGATAGAAATGGAGATATATTGATTACAGGACTATTCACAGAATCAATTATTTTCGACTCAACGAATACAAATCAATCATTTCTTGCTAAAGGACATAATGATATTTTTATTGCCAAATTCTCGAGTGATGGTAAACTAAAATGGGCAAGGCAAATAGGGTCTAGTTTAGATGAATATGTACGCTCACTATCTGTTGACAGTCTTGATAATCTCTATATTTCCGGTACATTTAGTATGGAAACAGATTTCGATCCTAGTGAAAACACTACTATAATAAAACCAAAATATGGAACTGACATCTTTATTTTGAAACTTGATGCAAATGGTGAATTTCTATGGGTTAAATCATTAGAAGGGGATTATAATGAGAATTCATCTGTTAGTCTTATTGATAATAATGGAGACTTTTGCTTAACGGGTTACTTCCATAAACAATTAGATTTTGACCCAAGTGATGAAGAATTCATAATCAAAAACTTAGGATATACTGATATATTTATAGCAAAATATACTCAAAATGGAGATTTCCTATGGGCTAAAAGTTTTAGAGGTGTTTCTAGGACTTTTGTAACAGATATGGTTGTCGACAAATATGACAATCTAATCATCGTTGGTGATTATACTTGGACGGTAGATTTTGACACAGGTGAAAGTGAAGACACTTTAACGTCTTTAGAAATGAACGATGGTTTTATCTCTAAACTTGATAAAAATGGAAATTATATTTGGGTAAAAAGGTTTAGTGGTTCTCTAGGAGTATGGATTAGCGGGATTGAATTGAATAGTAGGAATGAAATTCTCACTATTGGTAGGTTTGCTCGAGATTGTGATTTTGACACAGGTGAGGGGACGTTAATAGAATCGACTACTAATGGTAGTGCCTTTTATTTGGCTAGTTTAGATTCTAACGGTAAACTATTAGATGCATCTATAATTGATGGAATAGTAATGCCAAGATCAATTAATCTACTGAAAGATGGCAAAGTATTAATAGGGCTGACTTTATCTGGGGATTCTGATTTTATATTAAGTGGTAAAGAGATAAAAGTAAAAGATTATTTCAATAATGACTTTTTATTTATACGAACTGCAGAAATAGAGTCGTCTATTGCTACAAATTATACAAAAAGACCGATTGAAATATTCCCCAACCCAGCAAAGGAGTGTATAGCTCTACAATTCTATACTGATTTATCAAGTGATATAGGTAAGCTGGAGTTAGAGCTTATAAATATTTCCACAGGCGTAGCTTATAATATTAAAGATTATAACATTAGCTTTATTAATAATTGGGAAGGAACGTTTGATTTTGATGTGTCAAGATTTCCTACTGGTAGCTATCTAATTAATATGAAACTTGGTGAATACCAAAGAAGCTCCAAATTAATCATAGCAAAATAACTATACTTTTTTGATTGAAGTTAAAAAGCCAAATTAGTTAAAACTGATTCGGCTTTTTTATGTTGTCTATTTTGGATGAAGTGGTTTGTTATTTAGCGAAGGGGGAGTGGAACTTTTCTTTTTATTAATATTCATGCTATACTCGATTGAATTTGTTTTGTTTAAGACCTTAAATAAGATAAATATTATAACAATAGCTCCAAAAGCAACATTGTAAATATTGTCAATTGAATGAAAACCTTTATTCCCATTTGTAAACAACATTATAATCAGCTTAATTATGAAAAATATTGCTAATGATGAAAGTAATCTTTTAATGAAACTGGATTTCTTATTCATCTCTTTTTATACTATACTCCTCAAGTATATGCATCTTCCCATAATTAGAGGGATTAATTTCAGTTATGTAACTAAGCTGTTTAAAGTAATAAAGTCCAATGCTGTCTGCTAATGCATAGAGGTAGTGTCTGACTGATTTACTTTTGTCTCGCTACACCTTTACGGATTTCAACATCTACAGCATTTAATATACCTATGAACTCATAGGTTTTAACTGATTTGCAATTTATTTCTTTAGAGAAATTACCAATTTTCTTGCCTGTCAATGTCATCGTAATGTTGGCTTTATAATCACTTTGTTCTAAGATTGGTGACTAATCATTGAATTAAACTTAGTATTTCGCTTTCAGTTAGCGCTCTACTAAATAAATAAATATCATCAATAGCCCCATGAAATGAACTTAGTTGGTCTGGTCTTGCACCTATACCAATATTCAAATTTGATACTTGTGGAGTTTGAAAACCAGTTGTTTCAAGTGAAGACTTCCCATTAAGATAAAAAGTCGCAGAACCATTCTTGAATGTAACAGCTACATGATGCCATTGTGATTGCGTCACACTTAAAGAAGAGATTTTAACAGTTGAGGCGTTACCATAAGTCCCCAAAAATACTTTCATATCCTTATATATACCAAATGCCCATGAAGCAGCCCCTGCTTTGCCAGAACCCCATTTCGATAAAAACTCGTAGTAACCAACATTCGAATTTTCACCTAATGTAGGATCTGGTTTTACCCACATTGAAATTGTGAAATCTGTCTGAAGTTGAATCTCATTAGAGATTAATATTTTTGAATTTGTACCACTTGAACCTTTGAAATAAGCAGCGCTTGACTTATTCCCATATCTATCATCAACATACTGGATATTCTGCTCTAAACCATCATAACCATTAATTCCAGAATCAATAGCATCTCCATCTAACTTCCAATTCGCTATAAGATTCGGTAAATCTACAACTACTTTCTCCTTATAGGCAAATAAAGCTATCTCACTAGGAGTTTGAGAGTACTTGTCTTTTACAATTACTTGCCATTGATATTCAATACCTTCAACGAAATCATACGAATATTCGAAATAGCTTAGGGGCTCATTCTCTGCAATTAATTCCATCTCTTTATCAGCTACACCAAAATATACATCATATTTCAATGAATCAGTATTTATATCTGTTGCTGACCATCTAAATTGGAATTTCTTTGAACCAATAAAAGATTGATTTCTTGGGTATAATATTTCCGGGATACTTGGTGGTGAATTAAGTGATTCTTTCGAAGTCAAACTAAAAAGTATATCATTCGTTATATCAGCACTTACTCGAATTTTATCTTTGAATTCTATATAGTCATTATGAGTTATAATAATATCATATAGCTCTGGCCCTATAGTTTCCAAAAAGAAAGTACCATCTTCATTTGATTTAGTAGTAGAAGAGAGTGGAGATGTTTTGATAAATGCTCCAGATATTGGTTCCTCTGTGCTTGCGTCTATCAATTTTCCTTTTATACTGCCAATAAGTTTATGGTATGATTCATCCGAATTTGTAGGGCTTGCATCGTCACCACAAGATACAAGAGCCAACAAAAGTAGAGAAGCTGCTAGAATACTTTGCATTTTATAGAATCCGTTGTTGTTGAATATAGACATTTTATATACGGTTATTTTATTTTGGAGATACACTTTTTTGTTTATTCTCGTGAGAGTTTTAATATTTCATGTTCCTCTAAAGCTCTGGTGAAAATGTAAACATCATCAATTTGTCCATGGTAAGAGCTCAATTGATCTTGTCTACCACCTATTGAAGCATTATTATCAGAGTCTTTAGGATTATATAGACCTACAGCAGTGTAAAAAAACTCACCATTTACATAAAAATTTGCAACACCACTATTATATGTAACAGCAATATGACTCCATTTGTTAGGAATCATATAAGTATTATGGGCTATTTTAATGTGTGAGGAATAATTAAATGTTGAGATATAAAGATTGGAATTCTTAGTTATCCCGAATGCCCATGACGCTCTACCTGCTCCGGACCCTCCCCACTTAGAAACACATTCAAAATAGCCCTCTCCTCCATTTTCGCCTAGTGAAGGTTCAGGATTCACCCAAAGTGCTATAGTAAATTGACTAGATAGTTGGAATGTCTTTGGTAACAAAACTTTAGACTTTACTGAGTAACTTCCTTTGAATTTTGCTGAACTGTAAGCCTTATTATTTCTATCTTCCACAAAATCTACATTTTGTACAATTCCATCGTAAGAATTCGGACCGTAATCTTTAGCATTACCATCTAATTTCCAATACCCAAGAAGATCTGGGATATCAGAAAGAATTTTTTCATTATACTGGAACATATTCGTATCACTTACAGAATATGAATATTTATCAGATGCTATAACATACCAATAGTAGTAATGATCATTAACAAACTCTTTTTCATAATCTAAATAGTTTACTTTTAAATTTGTATTTAAAGAATAAAAATCCTCACCATTTTCACTAAAGTATAATCTATAAGTTAAACTATCTTCATCTATATCAAAGGCGTCCCATCTAAATCTGAATGATTTAGATCCTATCTTTGATCCATTAGAGGGGTAAACTAATATTGGCTTATCTGGTTTAGTATTCATAGAAACTAATGAACTTAATTCAAATCTAATGTTATTTGTAATACCCGCACTAACTATTATTTTCTCTTTGTATTTGATATAATCAGAATGTGTTATAATAATTTCATAAGTCTCTGGGCCGACTGATTCAATTATAAAAGTACCATCTTCATTTGATTTGGTAGTAGAAGAGAGTGGAAAAGTTTTGATAAATGCTCCAGATATTGGTTCCTCAGTAATTGCGTCTATCAATTTTCCTTTTATACTGCCAATTAGTTTGTGGTATGATTCATTCGAATCTGTAGGGCTTGCATTCTCAACACAAGATACTAGAGACAATAAAAGTAGAGAAGCTAATAAAATACTTTTCATCTTACTAGAATCCGTTATTGTTGAATATAGACATATAACATACGATTTTTTTATTTTTGAGATACACTTTGTTTATTCTTGTGATAATGATTGAATTTCTTGATCAGATAATTCCCTATCAAATATATATACATCGTCAATAGCCCCATGAAAAGAACTCAATTGATCTTGTCTTCCACCAATAGAAGCATTGAAGTTAGAAAACTGTGGGTTTTGCATCCCACCGGCAGTATATACATTTTCACCATCTATATAAAAAGTGGCCGTACCTGCTTTAAAAGTCACAGCGATATGAATCCAAACTTCAGTATCAATTTCAATATTATCAGTGGCTTTTAAGGTTGTACTATTTCCGTAAGTTCCTAGGAATAAATTGCGGCTTTTATTAATTCCAAATGTCCAAGAGGTTTTACCAGCTCCTGTACTTCCCCATTTAGAAATACAATCATAATTCCCCACTGATCCGTTTTCTCCAAGGGTTGGTAATGCTTTTATCCATAGTGCAATTGTGAATTGATTAGATAATTGTATCGAAGTAGGTAATATGACTTTAGAATTAGAACCACTATTCCCTTGAAAACTAGCTGCATATTCAAAGTTATTTTTCCTGTCATTCACAAAAAAAACATTTTGTATGCTACTTGCGTAGCTATTGGGTCCATAGTCAGTCGCGTTACCATCGAATTTCCAGTTCCCAATCATATTGGGTATATCAGTAATCACAGTTTCTTTAAAATTAAAACTAAAGGTATCGCTTATACTAAATGCATAATTATCCTTCGCAATAACATACCATTCAAATTTATCTATTCCATTTAGACTATACTCATAATCCAAAGTTTTTGTAATCAAGTTATTACCAATTATTTGAAAATCTGAACCAACGATTCTAAAGAAAACATCGTATTTTAAACTATCATTGTCAATGTCTTTGCATTCCCATGTAAATTTGATTTCTTTAACTCCTATATTAGCGCCATTTAATGGGTATGTCAGGGTCGGTTTGTTTGGTCTATTATTAGCCGATTCGATAGAAGTAATAAATAATTCAATATCATTAGTTATTCTATCACTTACTTTAATCTTGGATGTATATGCTAAGTAATTCTTATGCTTAATATTCAAATCATAAATATCTGGACTTATTTCAGGAAGTTCAAATTTACCATTCTCGTCACTCCTCGTTGTTGAGGTAATTGGGAATGTGCTAATGATAGCTCCACTTACAGGTAAGTCTGTTGCAGCATCTATTATATACCCTTTGATATTTCCCTTTAATAAAGGCTCATTCTTTTCTGTCGGTGTTGTCGGGTTTTCATCGTCACCACATGACGCAAGTATTAACAATAGTAAGGTTGATACAATAATTCTTTTCATAACACTAAATCCAAAGATGAATATCTTAATATACTAATTTAAGAAAATTAGAAATAAAGAAAAATTATTTAAAATAAATTGAAATTTGTTTTGTAGATTAAATGTTTTCTTCTTAATTTTGTTATCTGTATGAAATCTCAAAAAGCAAAATGTGTGTTTGAGAATTCTAAACATAAAAATTTAGAAAAATAAAAAATTTCGTAGGTCTATTAAAATGTTTAATATTGAAAAACTTCGTAATATTGGTATAGCTGCTCATATTGATTCTGGTAAAACAACAGTTTCTGAGCGTATATTATTCTATACTGGTAAAATTCACAAAATTTCTGAAGTTCGTGGTAAAGATGGTGTCGGTGCTAAAATGGACAGCATGGAGCTGGAAAGAGAAAAAGGTATCACTATCCAATCTGCTGCTACTTTCTGTGAGTGGAAAGGTTATTCTATAAACGTTATTGATACTCCAGGTCACATTGACTTCACAGTTGAGGTAGAGCGTTCACTTAGAGTGTTGGACGGTGCTGTGTTAGTGCTTTGTTCAGTGGCTGGTGTTCAATCACAATCAATAACTGTTGATAGACAAATGCGTCGTTATGGTGTTCCTCGTCTTGCATTTATCAATAAATGTGATAGATCTGGTGCAAACCCTGACAGAGTTATAGGTCAACTTAAAGACAAGTTGAAACATAACCCTGTACAGATTACGATGGAAGTTGAACTAGAAGATAAATTCAATGGTATTATTGACCTATTGAAAATGAAAGCTCTTTACTTTGAAGGTGATGATGGTGAGATAATTGTTGAAAAGGAAATCCCTGAAGACAAATTAGCTCGTGCAAAAGAGAAAAGAGTAAAAATGATTGAGTCTTTAGCGGACTACAATGATGAGATTGCAGAAAAATTCTTGATGGAAGAAGACTTTACAATAGAAGAATTACAATTAGCGATTAGAAAGGCTACTATTTCTCAAGATATTACTCCAGTTTTAGTTGGTACGGCACTTAAAAATCAAGGTGTTCAAACTTTATTGGATGCTGTAGTTGACTATTTGCCAAATCCGAAAGAAGTAGAAAACTTTGCTTTAGATTTAGATCAAGAAGAGAAAAAAGTTCCTTTAGATATTAATCCTGATAAGCCTCTTGTGGCTTTAGCTTTCAAATTAGAAGATGGCCAATTTGGTCAACTTACTTATATGAGAATATATCAAGGTGTATTGACGAAAGGTGAAAACATATTTAATACAAGTACTGATAAGAAATTTAAAATACCTAGATTGGTAAGAATGCACTCAGACGAAATGGTAGAGATTGAAACAGCTCAAGCTGGTGATATCGTAGCTACTTTTGGTATTGATTGTGCATCTGGAGATACTTTTGGTGACGGCAAATTGCATTACTCAATGGAGACAATGTATATTGCTAATCCTGTTATTGAATTAACAGTAAAACCTAAAGATAAAGCTGGTCAAGTGAATTTCTCTAAAGCATTAAACAGATTTACTAAAGAAGATCCTACATTCCAAGTTGCTCGTGATGACGAATCTGGAGATACAATCATCAAAGGAATGGGTGAGCTTCACTTAGAAATCTACATAGAAAGAATAAAACGTGAGTTTAAAACTGATGTAATAGTAGGTGAACCTAAAGTAGCTTATAGAGAGGCAATTAGTATGCCTATCGATTATGATTATACACATAAGAAGCAATCGGGTGGTTCTGGACAATATGCTCGTATAGCGGGTAGATTTGAGCCAATGGAAGCAAGTGCTGAAGAATCTTATTTATTTGAAAACAAGATTGTCGGTGGTTCTGTTCCTAGAGAATATATACCAGCTGTAGATAAAGGTTTCCAAGAGCAACTAAAAGAAGGTGTTCTGATTGGTCAGCCAGTAGTTGGTGTGAAAGCATTATTGAATGATGGTTCTACTCACGCAGTTGACTCTTCTGATGGTGCATTTAAAATTGCAGCTAAAGCTGCTATTAGAGAATCTCTAAGAAAAGCTGGTCCAGTAATCTTAGAACCAATAATGAAATTAGAAACTAGCTGTCCTGAAGAGTTCCAAGGGGTTGTAATTGGTCAAATCAACCAAAGACGTGGTTTGATTCTTACAACAACAATGGATGCTACTTATGTAGTTGTTGAAGCTGAGGTTCCTTTGAAGGAAATGTTTGGTTATTCAACTGACTTACGTTCAGCTACACAAGGTAAAGGAGAATTTACAATGGAATTCGCTAAGTATGAGAGAGTTCCTAAGTCAGTTCAAGAAGAAATTATTAGAGCTTACGAAGAGCAAGAAGCTCAAAAATAATAAATTTATAGAAAAATGTCGAAATAGTTTTGAGATTGCAAATAAAACTATTAACTTTGCATCCTCTATTTAATACGGCAATAAAAAAAATAACGGAGAACTTTAGTGCCTACTATAAGTCAATTAGTCAGAAAAGGAAGAAAGAAGCAGATCAAGAAAAGTAAATCTGCTGCTTTGGTGAATTGTCCCCAAAGAAAAGGTGTTTGTACTAGAGTGTATACTACTACACCTAAGAAACCAAACTCTGCGCTTAGAAAAGTAGCTCGTGTTAGACTAACTTCTGGTTTTGAAGTTTCCGCTTATATTGGCGGTGAAGGTCATAACTTACAAGAGCACTCTATAGTAGTTGTTAGAGGTGGTAGAGTAAAAGATTTACCAGGTGTTAGGTATCACATCGTTAGGGGTACTGCTGATACACAAGGTGTAGAAGGAAGAAAACAAGGTCGTTCTAAATACGGCACTAAAAAACCTAAGTAAATAAAGAATTGAAATGAGAAAGAAACAAGCAGAAAAACGTAGGATAAATCCTGATCCTCAATACAATGATTTGATAGTTGCAAAATTTATCAATATCATTATGGATGATGGTAAAAAAGCAGTTGCAAGTAAATTAGTTTACAAAGCTTTCACTGAAGTTGGTGAAAAGACTGAAAAGAACCCTCTAGAAGTATTTAGAGAAGCTTTGACTAATGTTGCACCTATGCTAGAAGTAAAGTCACGTAGAGTGGGTGGCGCAACTTATCAAGTACCTCAAGAAGTTAGAGAGGATAGAAGAGTTGCTTTGGCTTTACGTTGGATTAAATCATTCTCGTCTGCTCGTAGAGAAAAATCAATGGCTAGTAAATTAGCTAACGAAATCATAGCAGCTTCAAAAGGTGAAGGTGCTTCTGTTAAGAGAAGAGAAGATATGCATAGAATGGCCGAAGCTAATAAAGCATTCGCTCATTTTAGATGGTAATCTGAATTTATTGTTCTTTGAAATCTTTAAAAGAAAAAAACTGAAATGCCAAGAACTGTTCCTATAGAGAAAGTTAGAAATATTGGAATTATGGCACACATTGATGCTGGTAAAACTACAACTACCGAACGCATCTTGTTTTATACTGGCTATCTTCATAAGATAGGCGAAGTTGATGAAGGTACTGCTTTCATGGACTTTATGGAACAAGAGAAAGAAAGAGGTATTACGATACAATCTGCTGCGATTCCTACTGAATGGAAGGGGAACAAGATTAATATTATTGATACTCCGGGTCACGTAGATTTTACTGCTGAGGTGCAACGCTCACTTAGAGTTTTAGATGGTGCGATTGCTGTATTTTGTGGAGTTGGTGGTGTTGAACCGCAAACAGAAACTGTATGGCGTCAAGCTGATGAATATCATGTTCCTAGAATAGCTTATGTAAATAAGATGGATAGATTAGGGGCTGATTTTGATAAAGCTGTTCTCTCAATCAAAGAGAAGCTAAAAGCTAATCCTATTCCAGTTCAGTATCCTATTGGTGCTGAAGATAATTTCGAAGGGATTATTGATTTGATTGAAATGGTTGCTTACAAATATGATATACCATCTTATGGTGCAAAGTTTGAAAAAATTGAAATACCAGCTAATCTAGTTAGTAAATGCGAAGAGTTAAGAGGGAATCTACTTGAGTCTGTTGCTGAACAAAGTGAAGAGCTATTAGAAAGTTATCTTGAAAATGGTGATTTGACAATAGATGAAATTAAATCTGGAATTAGAAAAGGTGTTTTGAATCTAACTATTATACCAGTTCACGTTGGTTCATCTTTAAAGAATGTTGGAGTTCAACCTTTATTAGATGCAGTTATAGATTATCTTCCATCTCCATTAGATGTAAAATACATGGATGGATTTGATATAGAAGATGAACAAAAGCATTTGACTAGAAAGCCTAATGATGAAGAAAGCTTTTCAGCATTAGCATTTAAAGTTAATTCAGATCCTTTTGTAGGTAAAGTTACTTTTATTAGAGTATATTCAGGAGTATTAAAAGTTGGAGATTCTGTATTGAATCCAACTGAAGGAAAAAAAGAGAAAATCCTAAAGATACTTCAAATATTTTCTAATAAGAGAAATGAAATAGCTGAAGCTCATGCAGGTGATATAGTAGCAATACCATCACTAAGGTTTACTAAAACAGGAGATACTCTTTGCGATAGTAAAAACCCGATAATGTATGAAAAAATTAACTTTTCTGAACCTGTGATAAATCAATCTTTGGAAGCAAAGACGACAGCAGATCAAGATAAGTTAGTTGAAGTTCTTGAAAAATTACAAATAGAAGACCCTACGTTTAAATACAAATATGATGAAGACAATGGTCAATTAATCATAAGTGGAGTAGGGGAGTTACATCTGGAGATAATAGTCGATAGATTAACTCGTGAATTCAAACTTCCTGTTCGAGTAGGTCAACCACAAGTTGCTTACAGAGAGTGTATCATAGATACAGTAGAGCAAGAAGCTGAATTTGACAGAGATTTATCCGGTAAGAAGCATTACGGGAAAGTTCTTTTAAAGTTAGAAATAAACGACAACTCCGAAACTGTTGAGTTTGAAAACAAAGTGGACAAAAAAGTTCCACTAGAGTATATTAAAGCTGCCGAATTAGGTTCGGTGCAGGCTCTTCAAGTCGGTCCTCATGGTTATCCTATGACAAAAGTAAAAATTACTTTGTTGGATATACACTTTGACTCCGATTTGACTACCGATTTAGGTAGTAAGCTAGCCGCATCAGCTGCTGTTAGAGAAGCAGCCCGCCAAGCAGGTACAAATATACTAGAACCAATATTTTTCGTAGAAGTAACAACACCAGAAGATTATCTTGGTGATGTGATTGCTGATTTGAATTCCCGTCATGGTAGAATAGAAGGAATAAGTCAGAAAAACGATTTACAGATAGTGCGAGCACAAGCTCCACTATCAAAAATGTTTGGATATGTAACCAAGCTAAGATCTGTTTCGCAAGGTAGAGCAAGTTATTCGATGAATTTCTCTCATTACGAAATAGTAAATAAATAGAAAACATAAACATTAAAAATAACAATTATTTATAGGAGCTAAAAATGGCTAAAGAAAAATTCGACCGTAGTAAGCCCCACGTTAACGTTGGTACAATTGGTCACGTAGATCATGGAAAAACAACTTTAACTGCTGCTATCACTGTTTCACTAGCGAAAAAAGGACTAGGTGAAAAAAGAAGTTTTGATCAAATTGATAATGCACCTGAAGAAAAAGCTCGTGGTATAACTATTGCTTCTTCTCACGTAGAGTATGAAACTGAAGCTAGACACTATGCACACGTAGATTGTCCTGGTCACGCGGATTATGTTAAGAACATGATCACTGGTGCAGCACAGATGGATGGAGCTATTTTAGTTGTAGCTGCTACTGACGGACCTATGCCTCAAACTAGAGAGCATATTCTTTTAGCTCGTCAAGTTGGTGTTCCTAAGATGGTTGTATTTATGAATAAGATTGATATTGCTGATGAAGAATTAGCAGAATTAGTTGAAATGGAAGTAAGAGAGTTATTGACTTCTTATGATTTCCCGGGTGATGATATTCCAATTATCAAAGGATCTGCTTTACAAGCATTAACTGCTGGTACTGATGATTCAACTACACCTGAAGATCCACGTTTTGGTTGCATATATGAATTAATGGAAGCCGTTGATACTTATATTCCAACTCCCGAAAGAGCTACTGACAAACCATTTTTGATGCCAGTAGAGGACGTATTCTCTATCACTGGTCGTGGTACAGTAGGAACAGGAAGAATAGAAAGAGGAATCGTAAATGTGAACGATGAAGTAGAAATCGTAGGATTTGGTTTGAAAAAGAAAACAACTTGTACTGGAGTAGAGATGTTCCGTAAGTTGTTGGATCAAGGTCAAGCTGGTGATAACGTAGGTCTTTTACTTCGTGGTGTAGAGAAAGAAGAATTAGAAAGAGGAATGGTTATCTGTAAACCAGGTGCTATTACTCCTCACCACAAATTCACAGCACAAGTTTACGTATTGAAAAAAGAAGAAGGCGGACGTCACACTCCATTCTTCTCTGGTTACAGACCACAATTTTACTTCAGAACTACAGATGTTACAGGTTCATTGACACTTCCGGAAGGAACTGAGATGGTTATGCCTGGTGACAACCTAGATGCAATCAACATTGAACTAATCGCTCCAATCGCAATGGAAGAAGGTTTAAGATTTGCGATTCGTGAAGGCGGTAGAACTGTAGGTGCAGGCGTTGTAACTAAAATTGTTGAGTAATATACTCGCACAAACTATAGGTTTTAAAAGTGTCAACACAAAAAATAAGAATAAAGTTAAAGTCATACGATCATAATTTGATTGATAAATCTAGTGACAGAATCGTAAAAACTGTAAAGCAAACTGGTGCAGTGGTATCGGGTCCGATACCACTACCCACTTGCAAAACAATTTACACTGTTAACAGATCACCCCACGTAGATAAAAAATCACGTGAGCAATTTGAAACTAGAGTTCACAAAAGATTAATTGACATATTTAGTTCTTCGCAAAAAACAGTAGATGCTCTGATGAAAATCGAGTTACCAGCTGGCGTAGATGTAGAAGTAAAGGTATAAGGTTAGAAAATGAAAGCTGCTATCCTTGGCAAGAAAAAAGGTATGACAAGTTATTTTACTGAAAATGGTACTCACGTTCCATGTACAGTAGTAGAAGCTGGACCTTGCTACGTAAGTCAAGTTAAAACTGACGAGACTGATGGTTACAATGCTGTTCAGATAACTTATGATGAGAAATCTGAAAAGAATGTTACTAAACCTTTGAAAGGTCATTTTGACAAAGCTGGTATTAAACCTGCTTATGTTCTTAAAGAATTTAGAAACTTGGAAGATGAACTAAAAGTAGGTGAAAGTCTAACTGTAGAACAATTCCAACCTGGTGACTTAATTAAAGTTAAGGGAACATCGAAGGGAAAGGGTTTCCAAGGGGTTATGAAACGTTATAACTTCAAAGGTGTTGGTATGGCGACTCACGGTCAAAAGAACAGACAAAGACACCCTGGTTCAATCGGTCAATCATCCGATCCTTCTAGAGTAATGAAGGGACTAAGAATGGCAGGAAGAATGGGTGGAGACACTGTTACAATTGCAAACATGGAAGTTGTTGACGTATTCCCTGATAAAAACATTATCCTTGTAAAAGGTAGCGTACCGGGTACACGTAACTCTTATTTAGAAATTTACAAATAGGCATTTGAAAATGCAAGCAGAAGTTTACAATAAAGATGGACAAAGCGCAGGTACGATTGACCTGAATAGCAGTATCTTTGGAATTACTCCAAATGAAGCAGCTATGCACATGGCAGTAGTATTTCACTTAGCTAACAAAAGACAAGGAACTAGAAAGACAAAGATCCGTTCTGAAGTTAGTGGTGGTGGGAAAAAGCCATGGAAACAAAAAGGTCGTGGAACTGCTCGTGCTGGTTCAACTAGATCACCTATATGGGTAGGTGGGGGAACAATACATGGTCCAAAGCCACAATTATTCCACAAGAAATTGAATAAAAAAGTTAATAGACTTGCTCGTCGTTCTGCTCTATCATCTAGAGTAGCTGAGAACAACTTTAAAATAGTTGAAGACTTTAACTTAAATGAATTCAAAACAAAGGAAATAGCTAACGTTATTAAAAATCTACAATTGACTGATAACTCAATATTGTTCATAATTCCTGAACACAATGAGCATATCTTCAAATCTGCTAGAAATATTAACAAGCTAGATATCAAACCTGCTGATCAAATATCAACTTATGATATACTATCTCATAAGAAAATATTGTTATTCAAAGGGTCTATAGAAAAAATTGAACAAGTATTAAACTAAGATAATATTATGGCTATAGTTTTAAAAAGACCGATAATTACCGAAAAAGGTATGTCACTTGCCGAAAGCAGACAATATGTGTTTGAAGTAGATACTAGATCTACTAAACCACAAATTAAAGATGCTGTCGAAGATATGTTCGAAGTCGTTGTAAGAAACGTAAGAACTCTTAAGGTAAAAGGTAAAGTGAAAAGAAGATTTACAAAGCAAGGTTTGCAAGTAGGTAGAACAAGTACTTACAAAAAAGCATACGTAACTCTGGCTGAAGGCCATGAAATAGAATTAGTTTCAGGTGCACAAGAATAAAACAAAGATTGAATTACTATGGGTATTAGAAAATTAAAACCAATAACTCCAGGTACAAGGCACTATTCAGTAAATAAGTATGAAGAACTTACTACTGATAAACCTTACAAACCTCTACTAACACCAATTAAAAAGAGTGGTGGTAGAAATAACACTGGAAGAATTACATCTCGTCATAGAGGTGGTGGACATAAGAGAAGATATAGAATCATCGATTGGAAACGTAACAGATTTGGCGATAAAGCGACTGTTGAAACAATTGAGTACGATCCGAACAGATCATCTTTTATTGCACTAGTCTCTTATAAAGATGAAGAAAAAAGATATATACTATGTCCATTTGGATTAAAGGTTGGCGATGTACTAGAGCAAGGACCAGATTCTGAATTGAATCCAGGTAATGCACTACCATTGGAGAAAATACCTACAGGATTTAGTGTTCACAATATAGAGATGAAACCTGGTAAAGGTGGTCAATTAGTAAGAAGTGCTGGTCAGTCTGCTCAAGTAGTAGGTTTTGATAAAAAATATGCACAAGTGAAATTACCATCAGGTGAAATTAGATTAATTCTTAAAACTTGTTACGCTACTCTAGGTAGAGTAAGCAATCCAGAACATGAGAATATCATCCAAGGAAAGGCTGGTCGTAATAGATGGAGAGGTATCAAACCACAAACTCGTGGTATGGCGATGAATCCAGTAGATCACCCAATGGGTGGTGGTGAAGGAAGGTCTAAATCTGGTGGTGGTAGATTACACCCTAGATCTCCTTGGGGCAGAAATGCTAAAGGTGCTAAGACTAGAAAGCTTAAGAATAGTAGCAATAAGATGATAATTCGAAGACGTAAAAACAAAAAGCAAGGAAAGTAAGGTATGTCTAGATCATTAAAGAAAGGTATATATGTTCACTACAAACTTCAAAGGAAAGTAGATGCAGCCAATGAATCACAAAAGAAATCTGTGATTAAAACTTGGGCTAGATCTTCTACTATTACTCCTGATTTTGTAGGACATACAATAGCTGTACACAATGGGAAAAGTTTTATCCCAGTTTACGTAACAGAGAATATGGTTGGACATAAATTCGGTGAATTTTCTCCTACTAGGAATTATAGAGGCCACTCAGGTCACAGAAAGAAATAAGAAGCAATTAATTAGGTAAATGACCAAATGCAAGCAAGAGCACTAAAAAAATATATTAAATCATCACCACGTAAAATGCGTTTGGTAATTGATTTGATACGTGGAAAGTCGACTGAGGAAGCATTGAATATACTTAGCAGTACTCCTAATTTGGCTGCAAGAATGACAAAAGACGTTTTACGTTCAGCAATCTCAAATTTGAACAATAAAGCTAAGGAAGAAGGTATGTCTTATGATAACAATGAAATAGTTATCAAAGCTATCTTTTCAAACCAAGGGCCGTCTATGAAAAGAATTAGACCTGCACCTATGGGAAGAGCTTTTAGAATTCGAAAAAGATCGAATCACTTGACGATAGAGTTGCAAACATTAGACCATAATCAATCATTACTAGAAACTGAAAAAGTAAATTCAGAGGGGTAAAGTCTTGGGACAAAAAACTAATCCAATAGGGATAAGACTAGGTATTAATAGAAGCCACGATGCCAATTGGTTCGATGAAAAGAATATGGCTGAGAAAATACTAGAAGATATAAAAGTAAGAAACTATATCAAAAGTAGAAAAAAAGGAGCTGGCATATCTAGAATAATTGTTGAAAGAACTGCTAAACAATTAAGAGTAACAATTAATACTTCGAGACCTGGTGTTATAATCGGACGTTCTGGTAGAGATATTACTCAGTTAGAAGAAGAAATCAAACAAGTAACTGGTAAAGATGTAAAGTTACTTATAAATGAAATCAAAAGACCTGAATTAGACGCTATATTAGTTGCTGAGAATATTGCTCAACAACTAGAAGGTAGAATCTCATTCAGAAGAGCATTAAAGCAAGCAGTATCTGCTGCTACTAGAATGGGAGCCGAAGGTATAAAAGTTATGGCTTCTGGTAGATTAGGTGGTGCAGAGATGGCAAGAACAGAACAATACAAAGAAGGACGTACTCCACTTCATACGTTGAGAGCAGAAATCGATTATGGTACTGCTACTGCGCACACTATATATGGTGCTATTGGAGTTAAAGTTTGGATTTGTAAAGGCGATATTACAACCGCTGTTTAAGAAAAAATTGGAACAATACAATGTTAAGCCCGAAAAGAGTAAAACACAGAAAGACGCATAGAGGCAGAAGAAAAGGTAAAGCTTTGAGAGGTTCATTAGTAACTTTTGGATCTTTTGGATTAAAAGCTTTAGAACCAGTGTCTATTAATAATAGACAAATAGAATCTGCTCGTATTGCGATCAACAGATATCTACGAAGAGATGGTAAAGTATGGATAAGAATATTTCCTGACAAACCATTTACTAAAAAACCTGCTGAAACTAGAATGGGTAAAGGTAAAGGTTCTCCAGAAGGTTGGGAAGCTGTAGTAAGACCCGGCAGAATATTGTTTGAGATAGATGGTGTAACAGAAGAAAGAGCAAAAGAAGCAATGCGTTTGGCTGCTCATAAACTTCCTGTTAAAACGAAATTTGTATCACGTGTTGACCTAAGAGGTTAATGGTAATGAAACCAAGATTAGCAAAAGATTTAAGAGAATTATCAGACCAAGAATTAGTAAACTTGGTAGAGGAATCGCAAGAAACACTTGCAAAGCAAAAGTTTCAGCATGCACTAAAACAGTTGCAGGATACAACTTATTTGAAAATCCTAAGACGTGATATTGCAAAGATGAAAACTATTTTAAGACAGAGAAGTTCTAAGTAAGGAAAAGCTATGGCAGAGCAAATAAAAGATGCAAACGTAGAAACATCTTCAAGAAAAAAAGTATTTCAAGGTATAGTAGTATCAGATAAAGCTGATAAAACTATCACTGTAAAAACGGAGAGACAAATAGCTCACCCTTTGTACAGAAAATACTATAAAAAATCTAAGAAGATTACGGCACACGATGAAAACAACGAGTGCGGTATTGGAGATATAGTAAAAGTTCAAGAGATAAGACCACTTAGCAGAACTAAGAGATGGACTCTCATTGAAATTCTTGAGAAAGCTAAGTAAATTTATAGGAAACTAAAATGATACAAGAAGAAACAAACTTAGCTGTTGCCGATAATTCGGGTGCAAAAAAAATAAGATGCATCAGAGTATTAGGTGGACATGGTAAAAAGTATGCTCGCATCGGCGACATAATAGTTGCCTCAGTAAAGTCAGCAATACCTAATGGTGGTATCAAAAAGGGTGAAGTTGTAAAAGCTGTCATAGTAAGAACTGCTAAAGAACAAAGAAGAAGTGATGGTTCTTATATTAGATTTGACGACAACGCCGCTGTTATTTTAAATCAAAAAGGTGATCCGAAAGGAACACGTATCTTTGGACCAGTTGCTAGAGAGCTTCGTGAGAAGCAATATATGAAAATTATATCTCTTGCTCCCGAAGTACTTTAATAAGAAGAGTCTAGAAAATGAAACTAAAGATAAAGAAAGGCGACACAGTACAAGTAATTACTGGTGTTGACAAAGGAAAAGAAGGAAGAGTATTAGAAATATATCCTTCTAAAATGAAAGTTTTAGTTGAAGGTGTGAATGAAAAAATCAAACACGAAAAGCCAAGTCAACAAAACCAACAAGGCGGTAGAGTAACTAAAAGTGCACCTTTGCATTACTCTAATGTCAAATTGATTCAAACGTAATAAAGATAATTCACGGGATATAAAAAGTCATGGCAAAAGCGATATCTAAAAGAGACATATTCGCATTTGAAGGACAAAGATTTGAAGATGCAGCTAGGAACGAAGAAATTCCAGTAGCACAATTCCAAGTCCATTACAAAGAAAATGTAGTTCCGGCAATGCAGAAAAAGTTTAATTACAAATCTGTAATGGAAGTGCCGAAATTGAAGAAAATAAGCTTGAATATGGGTGTTGGTAGAGCAACTCAAGATCCTAAATTATTGCAAGCAGCTATCAATGAGCTTGAGCTAATCACTGGTCAAAGACCTGTTGTTAGAAAAGCAAAAATAGCAATCTCAAATTTTAAACTTAGAGACGGTATGCCAATTGGTGCTTCTGTTACTCTAAGAAGAATAAGAATGTATGAGTTCTTGGACAGGTTTGTAAATATTACTGCTCCACGTATCAGAGATTTTAGAGGTTTTCCCGATAAAAGTTTTGATGGTAGAGGTAATTATACTTTAGGTATAAAAGAACAAATTATATTCCCGGAAATAGACGTAGATAAAGTAAACAGAATAACTGGTATGGATATTACATTCGTAACTACAGCGAAAACTGATGAAGAAGCGAGAGCTCTTCTTACTGAATTTGGATTTCCATTTAAAACGAAAAATCAATAAACAGGTACTTTTAGAATGGCTAGAAAAAGTGTAATAGCTAGAAACGAGAAAAGAAAAAGACTTGTATCTAAATACGCTGAGAAAAGAGCAGCTTTGAAAGAAGCTGGAGACATGGAAGGATTACAAAAACTTCCTAGAAACTCATCTCCTACTAGAGTGGTAAATAGATGCTCTGTAACAGGAAGAAGTAGAGCAGTCTATCGTAAATATGGGCTAACGAGACACGTATTCAGACAGTTGGCGTTAGAGGGCAAGTTGCCCGGAATTAAAAAAGCAAGTTGGTAATTTCTTAGGTTAAAAACTATGGCAGTAACAGATCAAATAGCAGATTTCTTGACAAGAATTAGAAACGGCGGTAATGCTGGTCACAGATATGTGAACATACCACGTTCTAATATGAAAGTAGCTCTCTCTAAAATCCTTCTTGAACAAGGTTTCATTTCAGGATACCAAGAAGTTGAGAGCGGCGTACAAGGCGAAATCAAAGTAGAATTAAGATATTTTAAGAAAAAGCCTGCTTTCAATCAAATTACTCGAGTAAGTAAACCTGGTAGAAGGATATATGTTCCTTCTGATCAGATACCGAGAGTAAAGAATGGCTTAGGTATGGCAATTATCTCTACTTCTAGAGGTGTATTGACAGACAAAGAGGCTAGAAAGCATAATGTCGGTGGCGAAGTAATTTGCACCGTATGGTAATATAATTGGAGAAATCTAGTGTCTAGAATAGGTAAACAAATTATAGAAATTCCTGAAAAGGTAACAGTAACTCATAATGAAGGTACTGTAACTGCAAAAGGTCCTAATGGCGAAAGAGCAGTTAATCTACCAGAAGGTATTTCTTTAGAAATAAATGATAATGTAATTACAGTAGTTAGAGCTAACGAAACTAAATCCGTTAAATCTAAACACGGTATGATTCGTTCGATGATTAACAATGCTGTTAATGGTGTACACGAAGGATTCAAAAAGACTCTTATCATAGAGGGTGTTGGTTATAGAGCTGAATTAAAAGGCACTAGACTAGTATTAAGTTTAGGATTTTCACATCCTATCTTAGTTATACCTCCTGATGGGATTGAATTCCAAACTCCAACACAAACATCTATTGTAATTTCTGGTTCAGATAAGCAATTGGTTGGAGAAGTATCTTCTAAATTAAGAAAACTTAGACCACCAGAGCCTTACAAAGGTAAGGGCGTAAGATATGATGGTGAAATAATTAGAAGAAAAGCAGGTAAGTCTGCATCTAAATAAAACTTATAATAGTTAGAGAAGTTATGAATACTACAAGTTTGAAATACAAAAGAAAAGCTAGAAGAAAAAGAAGTATCAAGTCAAAAATTCGTGGAACTGCTTCAGTACCTCGTCTTTCAGTCTTCAAAAGTTTGACAAATATATTTGTTCAAATAATAGATGATACAAATTCTGTAACTTTAGCTTCAGCATCAACGATTGATTCAGATGTAAAAGCTCAGATCAAATCTGATATGAATAAAACTCAATTGAGTCAGTTAGTAGGTAAAGCAATTGCTGAAAGAGCAATAGCAAAAGATATAAAGCAAGTACGTTTCGATAGAAACGGTAATTTATACACCGGTAGAGTTAAAGCATTAGCTGATTCTGCAAGAGAAGGTGGACTTCAATTTTAAAAAGATCACTCAAGGGAGTATTTGAAAGTGAGCAAAATAAAAGCTTCAGAATTAAACTTAAATGATAAACTAGTTTACGTAGGAAGAACTGCTAAAGTAGTTAAAGGTGGACGTAGATTTAATTTCTCTGCTCTAGTAGTAGTCGGCGATGGCAATGGCCATGTTGGTTATGGTCTAGGTAAAGCATCAGAAGTTGTAGATGCTATTTCAAAAGCTACAGATGTTGCTAAGAAAAGTCTCATCAGTGTTACAATTCAAAACGGTACTATACCTCACGAAGTGACGGGTAAATATGGTGCTGGAAAAGTATTAATCAAACCTGCTACGCCTGGTACTGGTGTTATCGCTTCTGGTGGTATCCGTGCTGTATTAGAATTAGCTGGTATTCAGAATGTATTAACTAAGAATCTTGGTTCTTCTAATCCGCATAATGCTATAAAAGCAGCGTTGAACGGATTACAGAGAGTTGAAGACAGTAATTCAGTTGCTTCTAGAAGAGGCATTTCAGTAGAAAAAGTGATCTACGGGTAACTCTAAAGGGAAAATCATGTCTAAAATAAAAGTAGTTCAGATAAAAAGTTGCATTAAGTCTAAAAGCAAACATAAATTAACAATAGAAGCTCTTGGTTTAGGAAGACCAAATTACTCAAACGTTCTTCCTGATAATGAGCAGACTCGTGGTATGGTTAATGTTGTTAGACATTTAGTGAAAGTAGAACAAGTTAGTGAATAAAAAATATTACCGGTTTTAAAATGAAACATGTTGGAAATTTAATAAAGCCGAAAGGCTCTACACATAGTAAAAAAAGAGTTGGTCGCGGTGAAGGTTCTGGTTACGGTGGAACGTCTGGTAAAGGGCACAAAGGACAAAAATCACGTTCTGGTGCAACAATCAGAATCGGTTTCGAAGGTGGGCAAATGCCGATCAACCGTAGAGTACCTAAGTTCGGATTTCATAACAAATTCTCATTGAAGTTTTCTGTTGTGAATTTAGGCCAAATACAAATGTTAATAGATGAAAATAAAGTAGATGCTAAAAATATAGATAAAGCTGCACTTATAGCTGTTGGATTAATCACTAAAAAGAGAATTCCGCTGAAAGTATTAGGTGATGGTAATCTAACATCGGCTGCTACTATAACTGCTGACAAATTTAGCTCTACGGCGAAAGAAAAGATAGAAACAGCCGGGGGGGCGGTAAATCTTAATGGCTAAATTTGGAGAGACTTTTAGTAATATATTCAAGATTGAAGAATTAAGAAAAAGAATATTTTTTACTTTACTAATATTATTAGTTGTTAGAGTAGGTGCATTCATAACTATACCTGGTATAGATATAGATGTATTGAAATCAACTATGGGATCTGGCGGAGCTGACGATTTGTTTGGCTTCTTCGATTTATTTGTGGGTGGTGCGTTTTCTAATGCTGCTATATTTGCATTAGGTATCATGCCTTATATCACATCATCAATCATTTTTCAATTGGCTGGTGTTGTATTCCCTCAAATACAAAAAATGCAAAAAGAGGGTGAAGACGGTAGACGCAAGATTAATCAATGGACTAGATTTGCTACTGTATTTGTAGCTGGTTTACAGTCAATTGGTGTTGCAGTAAAATTAGTTAATCAAACTGCAGCTAATGGAGCTCCAGTAGTACCTGATGCTGGTGTTTTATTCTTTTTATCTACTGTTATAATATTAACTGCTGGGACTGTGTTCTTGATGTGGTTAGGTGAGCAAATAACAGAAAGAGGTGTTGGTAACGGTATATCTTTGATTATCTTTATTGGTATTATCGCTGCTTTACCTGCTGCACTACTACAAGAATGGGAGCTTATATCAGTTGGTTCTAGACCTTGGTTCTTAGAAATTATAATCTTTGCTTTCTTATTCGGTATTATTGCATCTATTGTATTGATTACACAAGGTGCCCGAAGAATACCAGTACAGTATGCAAAAAGACAAGTTGGGAAAAGAGTATTTGGTGGAACTACACAGTTTATTCCTCTAAGGGTGAATACAGCTGGTGTGATGCCAATTATCTTTGCTCAATCTTTAATGTTTATACCTAATACTATTGCATCATTCTTCCCGAATGTACCAGCTATGCAAGGATTTGCTGCTTGGTTTAATCCATCATCTTTTGGATATGCATTTGTATATGGTATTATGGTTGTCTTGTTTACTTTCTTCTACACTGCAATTATTTTCAATCCGAAAGAAATTGCTGATAATATGAAAAGACAAGGCGGTTTCGTACCAGGTATTAGACCAGGTGCCCCAACAGCTGATTACATTGAAAAAATATTAACTAGAATAACATTACCAGGTTCAATATTCCTAGCGTTGATAGCGATATTACCTACTTTTGTACAGAATATATTCGGTATCACATCATTGTTCGCATCGTTCTTCGGTGGAACTAGTTTGATTATCATAGTTGGTGTTGGTTTAGATACATTACAACAGATAGAATCACACTTGATGATGAGACATTACGATGGATTTATGAAAACTGGAAAGATGAAAGGTAGAGCTGGAATAGGTGGATTTTAGTACTGCACAAATGCAATTATCTAATTAGAAATTCGTTAGTTTACAGTACTGAAATAGAAGAAAAGAGAAAATGGCAAAACAAAAGTTAATAGAGTTAGATGGTATAGTAGAGGAAACTCTACCTAATACACAATTTAAAGTGAAGTTTGAAAATGGGCATGTAATACATGCACATATTTCTGGAAAAATGCGCATGCATTTTATAAAAATATTACAAGGCGATAAAGTAAGAGTGGAAATGTCGCCCTACGATCTATCAAAAGGTCGTATAGTATATAGATATAAATAATATTAGGTTTTTAAAATGAAAGTACAAGCTTCTGTTAAAAAGCGAAACCCAGACGATAAAATCGTAAAGAGAAAGGGAAGAGTATATATAATAAACAAGAAAAATCCAAGATTTAAACAACGTCAAGGGTAATAGGAGAAGATTATGGCACGTATAGCTGGTGTAGATTTACCAAAGAATAAAAGAGGCGTTATCGGTTTGACTTACCTATTTGGTATAGGTAATAAGATAGCTAAAGACATTTTAGCAGAAGCTGGTATAGACGAAAATAAAAAAGTTCATGATTGGTCAGATGCAGAAGTTGCAACTCTCCGTGATATCATAGATAATTACAGAGTAGAAGGGTCATTAAGATCTCAAACTCAAATGAACATAAAGCGTTTGATGGATATCGGATGTTACCGTGGTCTTCGTCATAGAAGAGGATTACCATGCCGTGGACAACGTACTAAAACTAACGCACGTACTCGTAAGGGTAGAAGAAAGACTATCGCAAACAAGAAAAAAGTAACTAAATAATAAGTAGGTATCCACGTTGGCTAAAAAAAGACAAAAAAAGAAAGTCGTATCGGATGTCCATGGAAAAGCATTTGTTAAAGCATCATTCAATAATGTACTAGTAACAATTACTGATACTTATGGAAATACTTTAGCTTGGTCTTCTTCTGGAAAAAATGGTTTTAAAGGATCTAAGAAGAATACTCCATACGCTGCACAAATTTCAGCTGAATTAGCTGGTAAAGAAGCTTTCGATATGGGACTACGTAAAGTTGACGTCGTAGTCAAAGGTCCAGGTTCCGGACGTGAAGCTGCTGTAAGAGCACTTTCTAACTCGGGTCTAGAAATTCATTCTATAATTGACAAAACTCCTGTCCCACATAATGGGTGTAGACCACCTAAAAGACGTAGAGTTTAATTCGATTTTTCGACTCAACTAAAAAAACTGTAAATAAATATGAATATTCAAATGCAAATGCCTGAAAGGGTAATAATTGAAGAAAATTCGACGGATTTTCACAGTCAATTTGTTATGCAACCGTTAGAGCAAGGTTATGGAGTTACTATTGGTAACTCTCTAAGAAGAATATTGCTTTCTTCTATTCCTGGCTCAGCTATTACTGGCTTAAAGATTTCTGAAGTTCTACACGAATTCCAAACTATTGATGGAGTTGTAGAGGATGTTTCAGAGATAATATTAAATCTTAAGCAAGTAAGAATCAAGAATGTAGACAAAAAACCTGTAACTGTGAATTTCACTCTTAAAGGTTCTGGTACTTGGACTGCAAAAGATATCCAAGATGCATCAGACGAAATAGAAGTTATCAATCAAGACTTGCACATAGCTACATTAGCTGATGATGCAGAATTTGATGTAGAATTAAAAATTGGTCGTGGTAAAGGATATGTTCCTTCTGAAGAACAAAATATGGTTGACTATCCTATCGGAATGTTACCTATAGATTCAATCTTCACACCAGTTAGAAATGTTATTTTCAATGTAGAGCCTTATCGTGTTGGTCAAAGAACTGATTACGAAAGATTAGTACTTGATGTAAAAACTGATGGTACAATCACTGCTCAAGAATCTCTTCACTTAGCTTCAAAAATTCTAAGTGACCACATCAAGTTCTTTATTAACTTTGATGCTTACGAAACAGATTCACTTTCGGGTAGATCTGCTGAAGAAGAAGAGAAATCTGCAGAGAAAAAACGTATTAAGAAAATACTTGAAACTCCAGTTGATGAATTAGAATTATCAGTAAGAGCCCATAACTGTCTGAAAAGAGCAGAGATTGGCAGACTTGCTGACTTAGTATCACTTAAAGAAGCTGAATTATTGAAATTCAGAAACTTTGGTAAAAAATCATTAACAGAATTAAGAGACCTTGTTGCAAACCAAGGACTTGAATTTGGTATGAACGTAGATCAATATCTAAAAGAAGAACCCAAATCAATGTTAATTAACAATTAATAAACGTCTAAATTGAAGTACGAAAATGAGACACTTAAAATCTGGTAAGAAACTAAATAGAACGGCTAGTCATAGAAAAGCAACTTTACAAAGTTTGGCTAGTAATCTAATCGAGCATAAAAGAATCAAAACTACTACTGCAAAGGCAAAAGCTTTAAGACCTTATGCAGAGAAATTGATTTCTAAAGCGAGACATGCTCTTGCTAATGAACAAAATGGCAGTTTACCTGATGGTCAAACTATCGATATTCACACTAGACGTATTGTTGCTCGTGAATTGAAAAGAAAAGATGTTCTACAAGAATTATTCGACTCTATAGCTCCTGTTGTAGCTGAAAGAGAAGGTGGTTATACTAGAATCATCAAATTAGGAACACGTAGAGGTGACTCTGCTGAAGTTGCTCTTATAGAATTAGTTGATTGGTCTAACCCACAAGAGGGCGCTGCCGAAAAACCTAAGAAGAAAAAAGCATCAACTCCTAAAGTTGCTCCAGTAGCTACACCTGCTAAAGAAGAAAAAACTGCAGAGCCTGTTTCTGAAGAAACTACAGAAGAAGCTAGCTTAATAGAAGATGTAATAGAAACTACTAAAGATGCAGCAGAAGTCGTTGCTGAAGCTACTACTGATGAAGTAGAAGAAGCAAAAGAAGCTGTTGAAGAAGTTGTAGAAGAAGCAAAAGAAAAAGTAGAAGAAATCGTTGAGGAAATTTCTGAAAAAGCTGAAGAAATCAAAGATGAAGCTACTGATGAAAGTGATGATTCTACAAAAGAAAAGAAAGACTAGTATCTTTTTATAGAAAATATTCCTATATTTGGGCGTTCATTTTGGACGCCTTTTTTTATGATTAAATATAATATCAAAAACATATCAAAAACTTATTCTATTCCTAATTCGGATGATCTTACTGTATTCAGGGATTTATCTCTTACATTGGAATTTAATCAGATTATCTCTATAGTAGGGGCTTCTGGTGTAGGTAAAAGTACACTACTTCATATAATCGGTTCTATTGATAGTCCTACAAATGGATCACTTAGTTATTCAGATGACGACACTAATTTAGATTTGCTCAATTGTTC